>NZ_CP031841.1:3022142-3333214 GCF_003432385.1 Breoghania sp. L-A4
GGTGATACTATGCGACGGCGTTCTTGGGCGCGACGTCGGTGTCTTCCTCATCGGAGAGGCGCACGCACGGCACGGGACCGGACCCTGCGCCTATCGCGTCTACACCGAGATCCTGCTTGCAGGGACATTCCCTGATGGGGCGGATCATCACCACATGGGGGAACCAGAACCGATTCGGCGACTGCCAGCCTGAGCGGACACACCGAAGACGATTGGGGCAGTTCAGGCAGATGGATGACACCGGACTATTACAACCTCTGCGATCAGCGCCGACCACATGCAGTGAACGAATTCCTGCGAACGACATGGGCGGAACCTCTGGTTAATGCGACTCAAACCCTAACCGGCGAACCCCTCCCAGTCTGTTCGGTCGAATGCGGTCCGAACTACCCGCTACGTAGCGCACACATGCGAGCAAAAAAGCGCTAAAACACGGTGATTCACAGTGAGAATGGGACAACAGGGATGCGGCACGGCGGCGATTTGAGCGAGGCGGCGCGCCATTTCGGCGGCAGCCGAAACGATTGGCTCGACCTGTCGACGGGAATCAATCCCCATGCGTGGCAATGGCCCGAATCGCGCCACGGGACAACACATGCGCCAGGCGAACGGAACGCATCCGAAACGCCGCGAAACGGGCCGCAATTCACTCTTGCGGCGGACGCCTGGAGCACCCTCCCCGGCGACGCCGCGATGTCCTCCTTGCTGGACGCGGCGCGTGGCGCATATCGCGTGCCGGATGCGTTTGGCGTCACGGCCGCGCCCGGCACCGAATCCATCCTCGCGCGCCTGCCGACGATCGCGCCGCAGGGTGACGTCGTGGTGCTCTCGCCAACCTATTCCAGCCATGCCGGCTGCTGGCGCGGCGCGCATCGTCCGGTTCGCGAAATCCTGTCGCTGGACGAGATCGGCGCCGCCGACCGGATCGTGGTGCTGGTCAACCCCAACAATCCCGATGGCCGCAGCCTCGCGCCTGAAGCCCTGCTCGACGTCGCCCGCATGCTCGCCGCCCGTGACGGGCTGCTGATCATCGACGAGGCCTTCGCCGATGTCGCGCCGCAGACAAGCGTGCTGCCGCATGCCAGCACGACGCCTGTGGCCGTTCTGCGATCGTTCGGAAAGTTCTTCGGTCTCGCCGGATTGCGCCTCGGCTTCCTCGCGGGACCGCCTGCCCTGTGCGCAAGCCTGTCGGAGGCGATCGGCGGCTGGTCCGTCTCCGGCCCCGCGCTGGAGATCGGCGCCGCCGCATTGCGGGACACGGCGTGGCAGACAGAAATGCGCCAGACGCTGATCCGGGACAGCGCGGCGCTCGATGCCGTCCTCGCCCGGCATGGCCTGCCGATTGCCGGGGGCACGACGCTCTTCCGGCTGATCCGGCACGAACATGCCCATGCCCTGCACGCGGCACTGGCACGCCGGCACATCTGGACACGTGCCTTCGACTACGCGCCCCACTGGCTTCGCATCGGACTTCCGGGTACAGACGCAGCGCTGACGCGTTTCGACACGGCGTTGTCGCAATCCCTTGATGAACTGCCCCCGGCCGACGATCGGCGCCCGCCGCGGGCAGGCACCCGAACAGAAGACGCTTCATGCTGACTGGATCCGATGCCCTGTTGCTGCTGCTGGCCGCGCTGACTGTGGATGCCGTGATTGGCGATCCGGGCTGGCTGTGGCGTCGGCTGCCGCATCCGGTCGTCAACATTGGCCGACTGATTTCGGCGTTCGAGTTCCGCACCAACAGCGCTTCCCTTTTGCCTCACGTCCGCCGCGCAGCCGGCGTCCTCCTGGTGGCGGTGCTGGTCGGCGCGAGCATCGTGATCGGGCTTGTGATGGAACACCTGTTCCGGATGGTGCCGGGCGGCTCGGTGCTGATCGTGCTTGCTGCCTCCACGCTGATCGCCCAGCGAAGCCTTACCGTGCATGTCACCGCTGTCCGCGACGGGATGAACCATGGGATCGACGAGGCACGTCACGCGGTGTCGATGATCGTCGGGCGGGATCCCGAGAGTCTCGACGAGGCGGGCATCGCGCGAGCGGCAATTGAGTCCTGCGCGGAAAACTTCTCCGACGGCGTTGTCGCGCCCGCCTTCTGGTTCGCCATCGGAGGCCTGCCCGGCATCATCGCCTACAAGGCGATCAACACCGCCGACTCGATGATCGGCCACCGCTCGGAGCGCTATGAGGCGTTCGGCTGGGCGGCCGCCCGTTTGGACGATGTTCTCAATCTGGTCCCGGCACGGCTTTCAGGCGTCCTGATCGCCCTGAGCGCCCGGGTCGCACGCGGCAGCACGCGGGCCGCCTTCACGGCGATGGTGAACGACGCCCAGACCCACCGCTCCCCAATGCCGGCTGGCCCGAGGCTGCCATGGCGGGCGCTCTGGACGTGGCCCTGGCCGGGCCCCGTCACTACGGCACGCAGGTCGTGGACGACCCCTGGATGAATCCGGCGGGCCGCCCCGACGCCGATGCCAACGACATAACCCGCGCGGTGCGCGTCAACACGGCCGCATGGGTTCTGCTACTTGTCCTTATCGGATCCCTGGCCGCCCTCGTCTGGCGGCTGTAACGCGGGCCGGCTGCAAACACGGGGTACACTCATGCCGCTCGACAACAGTAACCCGCTCCCGTCCTCCCAGGCGGCGGAGAACAACAAGGAGCCGATCGCCGGCGTTCTCCGGGACGCCTTCGCGAATGTGAACACCGTGCTGGAAATCGCCAGCGGTACCGGCCAGCACGCGGTGCATATGGCCATCCGCATGCCGCACCTCACCTGGCAGCCCACGGATCTCGAGCCGAATCTGCCGGGGCTCGAGGCGCGTTTTGCGCGGGAACCGCGTGGCAACATCCGGCCGCCGCTCCTGCTCGACATCGGCGACCAGCCGTGGCCGGTCGAGAGCACGGAGGCGGTCTTCACCGCCAATTCGCTGCACATCGTCTCGTGGCCGCTGGTGGAAGCGTTCTTCAAGGGCGTCGGCCGCGTGCTCGCGCCGGGCGGCATGCTCGCCGTCTACGGCCCGTTCAAATACGGCGGCGCCTTCACAACGCCGAGCAACGCGCAGTTCGACGCCTATCTCCGATCGCGCGATCCGCAAGCCGGCATCCGCGATATCGAGGCTGTGGACGCATTGGCAAAAGCCCAAGAGCTGGAACTTGTCGCCGATCACGCCATGCCGGCCAACAACCAATTGCTGGTCTGGAAACGGACCTAGCGCGCCCGCGCGATCGCCAGCAGGGCATCGGTATCGACGCAAGCGGCCAGATGATCCGCCAGCGCGTCGAGCGCCGCCTCGACCCGCGCTTCATAGGCGACGCTCGACACCCCGCCAAGCGCGCCCAGATAGGCGGCGCGAAATCCGTCGGCGCCGAACAGCCCGTGCAGATAGGTGCCGCAAACAAGCCCGTCCGCCGAGGTTGCGCCATCCGTTTCGCCGCCGATCTCCAGCAGCGGCCGCGCGCAGTCCGGCCCCGTCGTGCGGCCGAGATGAATTTCATAACCCTCAACGCTGGCACCGCTTGCCACGTGTGTTCCGTGCGTCAGGGTGAGCCGCTTATCACCGCCAAGAACGGTCTCCACGTCGAGCAAGCCGAGCCCCTCGACAGATCCGGCCGCGCCCTCGATGCCGTCCGGATCGTCGATGGTTCGGCCCAGCATCTGGTAGCCGCCGCACAGGCCGATCACGCGGCCGCCGCGCCGCACGTGCGCGATCAGATCGATGTCCCAGCCCTGCGCGCGAAAATAGGCGAGGTCACCGATGGTGGATTTCGATCCGGGCAACAGCACCAGATCCGCGTCACCGGGCAGCGGCTCACCGGCCCGTACCAGCACCAGATCGACATCCGGTTCCATGCGCAGCGGATCGAGATCATCGAAATTCGCGATGCGGCCGATCACCGGCACGGCGACCTTGAGAGCCGCGCCCGATGCCCCGCCGCCCTCCAGCCCCAGCGCATCCTCGGCTGGAAGCTCGCCGGCGCGGTCGAACCACGGGATCACGCCAAGCGCCGCCCAGCCCGTGCGCAGCGCAATCTCTGCCTCACCTTCAGAAAACAGCGCAACATCACCGCGGAAGCGGTTGATCAGAAAGCCTTTGATTCGATCCCGCTCACCGGGCTCCAGCACCGTGTGCGTGCCGACCAGCGAGGCGATGACGCCGCCGCGATCGATGTCGCCCACCAGCACCACCGGCACGTCGGCCGCGTCCGCAAACCCCATGTTGGCGATATCACCGGAGCGCAGGTTGGTCTCGGCCGGGCTGCCCGCGCCCTCGATGAGCACCAGATCGGCCTCCCCTTCGAGGATCGCAAAACTCTCGAGAACCTTTGGCAGCAGCTCGGCCTTGTGCCGCCCGTATTCCTCGGCCCGCATGGTGCCGTGACGCCTGCCCTGCACGATCACCTGCGCGCCGGTGTCGGTCTCGGGTTTGAGCAGCACCGGGTTCATGTGCACCGACAGCGGCACGCATGCCGCGCGCGCCTGCAGCGCCTGCGCCCGGCCGATCTCGCCGCCGTCCTCGGTCACCGCGGCGTTGTTGGACATGTTCTGCGGCTTGAACGGCATGACCTTGAGCCCGCGCCGAACAAACAGACGGCACAGGCCCGCCACGACGACGCTCTTGCCGACATTGGAGCCGGTGCCCTGGATCATCAGCGCGGGCGTCTTGACCGCGTCCGCGTCAGTCGTCGTTGCCACGCAAGGCCTCCGGGACGATCTTGTCGGGCGCCTTAATACTGACCAGCCGGATTTCCATCACCAGGCGTATGGCCGGGCGGATCCCGAACAGGATCGAGCCGATCAGAAACAGCCACGTGCCGGCGAACATCAAAGACTCGTAGAAGAAGAAGATGCTGCCGATGATGAAGGCGACGGCCGCCAGGAACTCCACCAGCGTCCGCGTCATCTCGTAGCGGGTCACCGTATCGCGATGCTCATCGGAGCGATCACGCAGGGTTTGGTCAAAAAGTTTCGGCACGGGCGTCTCCTGTTGCGGGTGTGGCGACACGGTCACCCCGGTTGTCGTTCCGGCCGAGCATCACCGGATTGTCATCCCGGGCGAGCATCGCGAGACCCGGGACCCAGTAGCCATTGGATTCTCGGCTCACGCGCCCATTCGTGCGGCGATAGCGTGGCCTGCGCGATGGCTCAACGGCTACTGGGTCCCGGGGCTCGCGCTTCGGCCGGGATGACAATCGAGAGGCGCGACCGGCTCCGCCTCCCCCCTAAAACTCGATGCCTTCCTGCGGCTTCACGCCGGAGCGGAAGGGATGCTTGATCTGCGTCATCTCGGTGACCAGATCCGCGATCTCGATCAACTCGTCCTTGGCGTTGCGCCCGGTGATGACGACATGCACGTCGTCGGGCTTCTCGGTCTTGAGGAACTCCACCACCTCGTTGATGTCGAGATAGTCATAGCGCAGCACGATGTTGAGCTCATCGAGCAGCACCAGCCGGTGCTCGCGCGAGGTGATCAATTGCTTGGCCATTTCCCAAGCCTCGCGCGCGGCGGCGATGTCGCGCTGCCGGTCCTGGGTCTCCCAGGTAAAACCGTCGCCCATCCGCTTGAGCGTCACCAGATCGTCGAAACGGCCCAGCGCCATGCGCTCGCCGGTGTCGATACGGCCCTTGACGAACTGCACGATGGCCACCTTGTGGCCGTGGCCGAGCGAGCGGAACACCATGCCGAAGCCGGCGGTCGACTTGCCCTTGCCCTTGCCGGTGTGGACGATCAGCAGCCCCTTCTCGATCGTCTTGGTGGCCATGATCTTGTCGCGCGCGGCCTTCTTCTTTTTCATCTTCTCCGCGTGGCGCGCATTGAGTTCCTCCTCGGTCATGTCCTGCTTGCTCATGAGCCTGTCTCCTTGGGTGTGGCGCGCGCCAGCGCGCTCAACTGATCATAGGCGCTGTTGGACCGCGGCCTCCAGAGGCCGCGGTCGACGGCGTCCTTCAGACGTTCGGCAATTTCGGCGAGCGCCGCCGGGTTCGCATCGGCAATGAAATCACGCACGACCGCGTCTTCCAGATAGGCCGCGTGCAGCTGGTCGAAATGATGATCTTTCACCGCGCGCGTGGTCGCGGCGAAAGCATAGAGATAGTCAACCGTGGCGGCGATCTCGAAGGCGCCCTTGTAGCCGTGCCGCATCACGCCGGCGATCCATTTGGGGTTGGCCGCTCGCCCACGCACCACCCGGGCGATCTCCTCGTCCAGCGTGCGGATCACCGGGCGCTCGGGCCGCGAGTGATCGTTGTGGAAGACCCGCGGCGCCTCCCCCTTCAGCGTCTCGATGCTGGCCGCCAGCCCGCCCTCGAACTGGTAGTAGTCGTCGCTATCCAGCAGATCGTGCTCGCGGTTGTCCTGGTTCTGCACCACGGCGTCCGTCTGGCGCAGCCGGCTCTCGAGTTCCGGGCGGGCGTCGGCGCCTTGCTCACCACCGCCATAGGCATAGGACCCCCAGGTCAGGAAGGCCTCGGCGAAATCGCCGCGTTCCTCCCAAATTCCCTCGTCGATCAGCGCCTGCAACCCCGCGCCATAGGCGCCGGGGCGCGATCCGAACACCCGGAACGCCGCCCGATGGCGCGCAAGGCCTTCCTCCATGCCCCCGTCCGCAAGCAGCATCGCGTCGGCACGCACGCGGGTCGCGATCGGGTTCGCGTCCTCCGGCTCGTCGAGATCCGCGATGGCGCGCAAGGCGCTGTCGAAAAGATCGATCTGGTGCGGAAAGGCGTCGCGGAAGAATCCGGAAATCCGCAAGGTCACGTCGACGCGCGGCCGCCCGAGCTTGGAAAGCGGCACGATCTCGAAGCCGGTGACGCGCCCCGAACCGGCTTCCCAGACGGGTGTCGCGCCGATCAGCGCCAGCGCCTGCGCGATGTCGTCGCCACCCGTGCGCATGTTCGATGTGCCCCAGGCTGTGAGCGCGATGGCTTGCGGCCAGGCGCCCTCTTCCTGGAAATAGCGCTCCACCAGCCGCTCGGCGGAAAGCTGTCCCAGCGCCCAGGCGGTCTCGCTGGGAACGGCGCGCACGTCGACGGAATAGAAGTTGCGGCCCGTCGGCAGCACGTCCGGACGCCCGCGTGTCGGCGCACCCGACGGCCCCGGCGCGACAAAGCGCCCGTCGAGCGCATTGAGAACGGCGGAAATCTCCGCAGGGCCAGAGGCTTGTACCCGGGTCTTCAGAGTATCGTTGATGCCGTCCACGACCGCCTGCGTGCGCGGACCGGGCACGGATGCGGCACCGTCTACCAGCCGCAGCGCCAGCATCTCGATGCGCTCCACCGTGTCGCCCGCCGTACGCCACACGTCGTCTGCGACTTCGGCAAGTGCGCCCGGACGCGGCCCCGGCCATGGGTCCGCCATCTCGCAATCCAGCGGATCGAAGGAAAAGCCGGTATCGGACGGGGCGTCCCCCTCACCCCAACCCTCTCCCCGACGGGGAGAGGGAGCAGAGGCATCCGTCGTGAGGCTGTGTTCCGAACCACCAGCGCGGCCGCCTTTCGTCTCCGCGGCGGCGCGGCCTTCCTCTTTCTCGGCGGCGAGCCCTTCCTTCTCCCCTGCGGGGAGAAGGTGGCCCGCAGGACCAGATGAGGGCGCACTTCCATTCCCGCCGGCGCCCGGCAACGCTGCCGCCGCCATCAGTCCCAGATCCTGCGCGATGGCCCGCTGCAGCGAGGCCTCGCCGGGCGCAGAGCCGCGGGGCACGCGGGCAAGCGCGGCCAGCAGGTCGCGCAGCAGATGGCCTTGGGGCGACTGTCCCAGCACATGCAGTCCGTCGCGAATCTGCAGCTCCTTCAAGTCGCACAGATGCGCGTCGATCCGCGTCAGCTTCAACGTGCGGTCCATCTCGCGAGTGATGCCCACATCCACATCAAGCCCGTGGCGCGCGGCGAGCTGGAAGATGTCGTCCTCGAGACGCTTCATGCGCCGGGGATCGACCCCGGCCGCGAGATAATATTCGTCCAGCAGCACCTCCAGCTCCGCGCCCACACCGTGGCTCTCGGCCCGGGTCAGCGGCGGCGTCAGGTGATCGATGATCACGGCGGAGGTGCGGCGCTTGGCCTGCGCCCCTCGCCCGGATCGTTGACGATGAACGGATAGATATTGGGCACGGGCCCGAGCACGGCTTCGGGATAGCAGTCCTCGCTGAGCGCCAGCGCCTTGCCCGGCAGCCATTCCAGGTTGCCGTGCTTGCCCACATGGATCACCGCGTGGATGCCGAAGGCGTCGCGCAGCCACATGTAGAAGGCGAAATAATTGTGCGGCGGCACCAGGTCGGGCGCGTGGTAGGTTTCCTTGGGATCGATGTTATAGCCACGCGCCGGCTGTATGCCGACGACCGCATTGCCGAAGCGGTGGATGGCGAGATGAAACGCGCCGTCACGCACGAACGGATCATCTTCCGGCGCGCCCCAGCGCTCCGAAACGCCCGCGCGCACCGCCCTCGGAAGACGCGAAAACAGCTCCGCATAATCCTGTAGGGTCAGCGAAACGGTTTCGTTTCGAGCCCCGGACGCGCTTTCAGGCCCCGATGATCCTTTCGCAGCCGTTCCGATCGCATTGGTCTGCCCCGTGAGCAGAACATCCATCAGTGCGGACGAATTTTCCGGAATGCTTTCAAGCGCATAGCCCGCATCCGCCATGGCCCGCAGAATGCCGGCGGCCGAGGCCGGCGTGTCCAGCCCGACGCCGTTGGCGATGCGGCCGTCCTTGTTGGGATAGTTGGCCAGCACCAGCGCCACCTTGCGCTCGCTTGCCGCCACACGGCCCAACCGTGTCCAGTTGCGCGCAAGCTCCGCGACAAACCGCACCCGATCAGACTTCGGCACGAAGCGAACCGGCCGGCTCTGGGTCAACGGGTCCTGATCGCCCGCCTCCTTGAAGGAGATCGCGCGGGACAGGATGCGGCCGTCGAGTTCGGGCAGCACCACGTGCATGGCGAGATCACGAATGCCCAGGCCCCGGTCGCTTTCCGCCCAGCCCTCTTCCGAGGCGCTTGAGAACACCACCTGCAGCACCGGCCTGCCCGGCGCGTCGAGCACCGTCGGCTGATGCACAGCGCCGGCCTTGGACAGGGCGAAGGCGGTGGCATTGAGCACCACGTCCGGCGGTTGGGTTTCAAAAAGCCCGGACAGGATCGCCGCCGAGGACGGGTCCTTCAGCGAGGAGACGAAGACCGGCAGCGCGTTGACGCCGGCCTCGCCGAGCGCCTCGATCAGGCTTGCCACCGGCGCGGTCGCGGCGCCTTGCACCAGAGAGCGGTAGAACACGATGGCCGCTGTCGGGCGCGCCGGGTCCACCCATGCCCCCTTCAGATCGTCGAGCGCCGGCCGGCCGATGTCGGGCCACCACAGGCCCGCCTTGGGCAGCGGCCGCGGCGGCGGAGGGGCGTCGGTCTTGCCGATCAGATACGCGGCAAAGCACAGCGCGTTGGCAAGATTGTCCGCGTCGCCCTCCACGCAGTAGCGCCACAGCCGCTCGGCGTCATCGGGGGCAACCGTCGAATGCGCAGCGAGCGACGCGTCCCACTTGTCATCACCCGGAACCACCGCCAGCGCGATGCCCTGCCCGCGCGCCAACGCCACCACACGCTCCAGCCCGTAGTCCCAGTAGCCCTTGCCGCCGAGCAGCCGGATGAGGATCAGTTTGGCGCCCGCCAGCGTCTTCTCGGCATAGAGATCGACAGAGTACGGATGGCTCAACGCCATCAGGCTGGCGAGACGCAGCGTGGCGACGCCATCAAGCCGATGGGCGGCTTGCGCGAAACCGGCAAGCTCGGTGTCGGCGGCGGACAGCACGATGATGTCGCCGGGCGACTGCCCGAGATCGACGGCGTCGTCACCCTCGTCGATGCGTCGCGTCTGGGCCGCCGGAATGTGCATGGGTCAGCCGGCCGCCCGAAGGGCCCCGCCCAGCAAGGCCTCGATCTTGCCGCGCTCCAACCCCTTCAAGCCGATCACCACGAGGCTCGCCGCCTTGCCGCTCTCCATTGGCGCACCGAACCAGGTCTCCACACGCGGCCCCACGGCCTGAATCATGGCGGGCGCCGGCCTGCCGTCCACGCTCATGTGCCCCTTGACCCGCAGCACGCCGGTCAGCGTCATCACCGCCGCGATGCGCGCCTTCGCGTCGGCCAGCGAGGCAACGGAGCCGGCGCGCATGACAAAACTCTCGAAATCGTCATGGTGGTGATGGTCGTGGTGATCGTCATCATGCTCATGGTCATGATCGTCGTGATCGTCGTCGTGGTGATGATCGTGATGCGCCTTGCGCGTGTCCATGTCGTCTTCGGCCGCCGACGCCAGGCCCAGCAGCACGTCGGCCGGGATCTTGCCCAGCCGCGCGTGCAGCCGCGTCACGCCGGGCCGCGCGTCCTCCGCCACCCGCGCCTCGACCCGCGCCATCGCAGCCTCATCGATGAGGTCCGCCTTCGCCAGCACGATGAGGTCGGCGCAGCGCAACTGGTCCTCGAACAGCTCTTCCACCGGACTGTCGTGATCCATGGCCTCGTCGGCCGCGCGCTGACGCGCAACCGCCTCTTCGTCCATGGCCACGTGCCCGTCGGCGACCGCCGCCGAGTCCACCACGGTGATCACCCCGTCGACCGTGACCCGATTACGCACGCTGGGCCACTGGAAAGCGCTCACCAGCGGTTGCGGCAGCGCCAGCCCCGATGTCTCGATGACGATGTGATCCGGCGCGGGATTGCGGGCGAGCAGCGCCTCCATGGTGGGCAGGAAATCCTCGGCCACGGTGCAGCAGATGCAGCCATTGGTCAGTTCCACCACCTCGTCCGCCTCACAGCCCGGCACACCGCAGTCGCGCAGCCGGTCGCCGTCGAATCCCATGTCGCCGAACTCGTTGACGATCAGCGCGATGCGCCGGCCGTTCGCCGTCTCAAGAAGATTGCGCACCAGCGTGGTCTTGCCCGCGCCGAGAAAGCCGGTGACGATCGTGGCGGGAATTTTCGTTCCAAAGCTCATCGGGCACGACTCATGTCAGTTCCAGAATCACGCCCTACAGGCGGATGTCCGGATAGGGAGAAGGTTTCAGCAGCAGGGGCTGGCCGGCGGCGACGAAGATCACCCGGCCGCACATCTGCGCCATGGATTGATTGAGGCGGCCTTGCGCGTCGCGAAAGTCCCGCGCCATGCGGTTGTCCGGCACGATACCCATGCCGACTTCATTGGAGACGAACACCACCGGACCATCGAGCGCCCGCACCGCCTCGGCCAGCGCCGCCGTCTCCCTGTCGAGATCACGCTCGGCGACCATCAGATTGGACAGCCACAGGGTCAGGCAGTCGACCAACACCGCTCGCCCCGGCTTCGCATGTTCTGAAAGCACACGCGTCAGTGCCAGCGGCTCCTCGATCGTTCGCCAGCCGGCACCCCGGCGGCCGCGATGCGTTTCGATGCGCTCCCGCATCTCGCCGTCGCCCGCCTGCGCGGTGGCGATATAGACCAGCTCGAGGCCGCTCCGCTTCACCAGGTCTTCGGCGAACGCGCTCTTTCCGGAGCGCGCACCGCCCAGGACCAAAGTCCCGGGCGGCACGCTCTTTTGTGTTGTGAGGGACATCGCACGGCCTCAGACGGGCTGACGCTGGCCATCCATCCGCTGCATCAGCAGCCCCGCCAGCGAGCCGAGGACTGCCCAGAAGACAGCGCTCGTGGCCAGCGATGCGGCTGCGAAATGCCCCGCGAGTTCCGCGGGCGCGGTGGACGCGTAACCACCCGGATGCGGTGCGCCGAGAATATGCGGCAGGGCGATCAGGGCGATGCCCGCCGCCAGCCACAACCGGCTTCCCGACAGCAGCATCGCGGCCAGACCCATAGCCGTCGCGATCACCGTGCCCGTCCACCAGATCTGGCGGGACACCAGTTCGGCGGCCGCGCTTCCAGGGAGTTCGGGCGGCAGACCAAGCGCCGGCGCAAGAGCGAAGGCGACAAAGCCGGCGGCGCCCCAGGCGAGTCCGGAACGGGCCGTGACAGGTCCGCCCTTGAGCGCCATGGCGGCGACCAGCAGCAACGCGAAGCCGACGCCGGTGAGCACGGCTGCGAGCGACGAATAAAGCGTACGCTCCAGCCCTCCGGCCGGCGCCCATTCCGCGCCCTCGTGGGATTCGCCGTGAATAAACAGTACCAGCGCGGGTTCGTCCACGATGTAGGTGGCGGGCATAAGGGAGGGTGTTTGCAGTCCGGCGGTCTCATAGACCTCGGCATGCAGAATGATGGGTGTCGTCAGGAAAACCTGCAACACGGCGAGGACCAGACCTGCAGCGCATCCCGCGCCCAGAGCCGGCCAAACAAGTCTTGCGAACATGATTGCGCGGTCCTTTCGGACCAACCCGCTCAGTGGCAGGGGAAGCCGACGGCATGACGGGTGTCATGCGCAGCGTTGTGCAGGCTTGTCGAATGCGCGAAGCCGACGCCGAAGACGATGAAGGCGCCGAGCAGAGCGGTCGCCAAAATCATCGGCAGGGCCGCGGCGCGATCGGACACCTGCGTGCCGGACACGCTGGCGGCTTGGACGCCCGCGATCTTGGACTTGTAGGAATTCGAACCGGTCATGTGCATATCCTCTTGGCCGTCCACCCGACGGCGGGTTGCTCTCACGTTCCGGCTGGTCTCCTGGCTCACGGGTCGCCGCTCCATTCGTGCCTTCCCGAAGACGCGTGCCTTCAGTGGCGATTACGAGGAGCTCACCGTTTACAGTTGCGGGGGCAGCTGCGGCATTGGAATCCCGACACGGGTCGTTCCTCACCGCATTCCCATTTGATCCCCAGGGCTTTGCCCGGAACGGGGAACCAGAACACCCACTTTGTAGGCTGTTCGCGGCGATGGCTCAAGCCCCCGTATGGTGATCGGTGCTCCGGCCGGGAAAACACCGACGGCAAAGCACCGGCGCCGGTTTTCCACATCGCGCGGAAGCCGCGATAGCGCGGCGTTTCGCCCGCCCGCCGCGCCTTCGTCCCGCAAGCGCTTGCGGATCGGGCCACTTTTTCCTACATCGGGGCTTGGCAAGCGCAATCGGCGTTGATATAGCCACATCCATCGACGCCCCGCGGGGCAGTCCTGGTCCCCGATAGCTCAGTTGGTAGAGCATTCGACTGTTAATCGAATTGTCGCAGGTTCGAGCCCTGCTCGGGGAGCCAACTTCTTTCCCTCATCGACATCCGTTCCCTCGCGGCGCGCCTCGCCCAATCGGGACCGACGGGGTCTGCCCCCATCTCCGGCACTCACATCAACGTGATAGCGCTGAAAAACGCCCGCCATTGCGCGGCGTTCCGCCAAGCTGCGCCGGAATCGAAAACCGGATTGGTATCAGGACACTGCCGCCACATCTGGACGTGCCGATCGAGGATACTTATCTGCAGTTAACGCAGTGTCAGTTTTCTAAGACAAGCCAAACAAAGCGTAAAACTACGACTGGTTCAAATTCGAAGCACAGTCTTATGATTTAAATCACAGTTCTCGCGGTAGAGTTCATCATAATAGATGACAAGGGCATGGGGTCGCATAGCGGACCACCATGCAGCCTACGGATGCCGCTAAATCGGGAGCAAATGTTCCGACGAGACATCCGAATACACGCATATGTATGACAGGCACAAAGAAGAAACCTGTTTACGGACAGGTCATCCCGACAGGAATTCCGCAGCGGCACAGCCGTCAAGGGATCGGGAACCAAACGTCCGGCAATGCGTTAACGATTGACTGAAGGTTCGGCGGTTTCGCAAGCACACGCGACCTTGAAACCACACGGACATGAGACGATGCGCGATCCCGCGCCTGCCAGGGAGGCAGACATGACGTGGAATTCAGTTGGCTTCGACGCCAATGGCTCGGCCATGCGCCCCGCCACCCCTATACCCGGCAATCACAAGCGCCGTCCGGCGCTACGCTCGCTCGCCTTCGGCGCGAGCATGATCGCCATGACCTTCGCGGTGCCCGCCGGCGCCGAGCAGCAGAACACAGCTCCAGATACCGTGGCCTCGACGGCCGCCGTCGTGGAGACGCCGACGAACCCGACCATGCGCACCGACCGGCTGGCGGTCACCGTCGCCAAGGTCGCCAATCAAAATGGCATCGTCGGAGAACCCGGCGACGACATGGACATCTGGGTCGGCGAAGTCGAGGTGAAGGGGCGCAAGACCGTCTGGGTCGAATTGATCGACCGCTATGGCGAGGTCATCTACGACGCCGAGGTCGCCAAGAACGAAACACACCTGCTGCCCGACGGCCGCGCCATCGTCGTTCGCGCCGTGGACACGGATGCACCCGTTGTCGCCAAGGCCGACAGCGAGCGCGTGCAAAGCGACGCACGGCTGGTGATCACGCGCCGCGTCGTCGACGAAGGCGAGCGCGCGACGTCGGTCGAGTTCCTGGAGGTCAATCCGCGCGAAAAGCCGGATGCGATGGTTGCCGTTGGCAATGTTGGCACCCGGATCTGGAACGCGGTGGCCAACCTGTTTTCGACCGCGGCCAGCAACGTGCGTTATGCTTTCGGCTGGATCGTGAGCGCGCTGACCGCCTAGAGCAAATCCAGGATAAGTGGATACCGGTTGTCCGTCCGGATTTGCGCCAAAACAAGGACTTGGAGCAAAGATCCGATTCTGTAAGAAACGGATCTGCTCTAGGCGTGCACCCGGAAAACCCAGTGCGGCCCGAACGGGGCCGCACGTGATGGCCGGAGACGGCCGCACCGTGCGCCGTCGGCACCTTCCGGTCCATGCATCGCGATTGCCGCGATGCCGTGATGGCTGAGTTTCAGAATGCGTTTTGAGACAAATTGATTTCAACCCGAGACGCGCCCCGAAACGCACCAATGGGCGCGCAAGCCGCAAGACGGCCGATCACTCCCCTCTCCCCGCGTCCGAACGCACGGTTCGAGCGCGTCCTCCCCGACCCTGGAACTCCTCCCAGGAACTGGCCGGCGGGATGCTGATCCCCTGGCCATTTTTTTGTTCCGGTCTCCCAAGTCGCAGGCACGACGCCCGATACCTGTGTTTGCCGGATTCATGTGCAGAATTTTCCGAAAAACGGCGCCGACGCGCAAATGCCGTCGCTTGAATGCGGCTCCGCGCGCTTGTAGCGTGACGCCGCCGCCCGTGGGCATGACCCCGATCCAACGCGATCCGGTTTCAGGGACCGCGTTTGCGGCGCGCTTGCATCCGGAAACCCCGGAACTCTTGAAATCCCGGCCGCCGGGTCTTAATCCGGTGCGGACCGTGTCCGTTCTGACAATACGTTCGCGCCGGCAATCCGGCCGTTCCGGCAAAAAGAAGAATTGAGCCTCATGACCCTGTGCACCTCTGTCGTCGACGCCATCGGCAACACGCCGCTGATCCGCCTCAACCGCGTGTCCGAGGAAACCGGCTGCGAGATCCTGGGCAAGGCCGAGTTCATGAACCCCGGCCAGTCCGTCAAGGATCGCGCCGCGCTCTTCATTATTCAGGACGCGGTGAAGCGCGGCACGCTGAAGCCCGGCGGCGTCATTGTCGAGGGCACGGCCGGCAACACCGGCATCGGGCTGGCCTTGGTGGGCAACGCGCTCGGCTTTCGCTCGGTCATCGTCATTCCCGAGACCCAGAGCCAGGAAAAGAAGGACATGCTGCGCCTCGCCGGCGCGGAACTGGTGGAAGTCCCCGCCGTCCCCTATCGCGATCCGAACAATTACGTGAAACTGTCGGGCCGGTTGGCCGAGCAATTGGCCGCAACCGAAGCGAATGGTGCCATCTGGGCCAACCAGTTCGACAATGTCGCCAACCGTCAGGCGCACATCGAGACGACGGGTCCGGAAATCTGGCGCCAGACCGAGGGCCGCGTGGACGGGTTCGTCAGCGCGGTGGGCACCGGTGGCACGCTCGCCGGCACGGCCATGGCGCTGAAGGCCAAGTCGGCGGATGTACAGATCGCGCTGGCGGACCCGATGGGCGCCGCGCTTTACAATTTTTACAAGCACGGCGAGCTGAAGTCGGAAGGCTCCTCGATCACGGAAGGGATCGGTCAGGGCCGCATCACGGCCAATCTGGAAGACGCGCCGATCGACCGCGCCTACCAGATCCACGATGCGGAAGCCCTGCCCTACGTTTTTGATTTGCTGCAGTACGAAGGTCTGTGCCTGGGTGGTTCCTCGGGCATCAACATCGCCGGCGCCGTCCGGCTGGCGCGCGAACTCGGCCCCGGGCACACCATCGTCACCATTCTGTGCGACTATGGCACGCGCTATCAGTCCAAGCTGTTCAACCCCGACTTCCTGCGCTCCAAGGATCTTCCGGTACCGGCGTGGCTTGAACAGCGAAGCACGATTGCCGCGCCGTTCGAATAGTCACAGGCACCCGGGAACCATTGGCGATCGCCGAACGTTCCCGACTTGCAGCCTTCTCGCCGTCACGCTGACGCTCAGGCCACGCCAACCCAAGGCTCGCTGAGGCGCGCCCGTTCTCGTCGCGACAAAACTGCTCTAGGGTTCCCAGGAATTGAGGTCCGGTTGTGAGTTGGCCCATGTCGGCACTGGGAAACGTCTCGAATGTCCTGGCGGGCGTCGTCGCGCTGTTCTACCTGCTCGCCGCCGTCTGTGCCGTGCGCGAACTGCTCTATGGCCGAAGCTCCCAGGGCACCATCGCGTGGCTTCTGTCGCTGGCGTTCTTTCCCTATGTGACGGTCTTCGTCTATCTGGCCTTCGGCTGGAAGAGGTTCGACGACTACGTCAAGATCCGCAGGCCGGCGGACCGCATGAAAAGCGAACTCCCCGAATCACGCCGGCTGCTCGCTTTGCGCGCCGACTTCGAGGACAAGCAGGCCGCCGCCGCATGGCCGTTGCACAATGCGGTCTCGCCGCTGCCTTTCCTGAGCGGCAACAACGCGGAAATCCTGATCGACGGCGAAGCGACCTTCTCATCAATGCTCGAGGGAATCCGCGCCGCAACGAGCCATGTGCTCGTGCAATTCTACATCCTGCGCAACGATGCCGTGGGCAAACGGCTGGCTGATTGCCTGATCGAGAAGGCGCAAGCCGGCGTCACCGTGCTGCTTCTCTACGACGACATCGGGTCCGCGGGACTCAGCCGTTCCTATCTGAATCGACTGACAGACGCGGGTGTCACGGTCAGCGGTTTCAACCGCAGCCATCCGATGTTCATCGCCCTGCGGCCATTTCGCATCAATTTCCGCAATCATCGCAAGGTCCTGGTAGTCGACGGCACGGCCGCCTGGGTCGGCGGGCTGAATGTTGGCGACGAATATCTGGGCGAAACCCGCCGCTTCGGCCGCTGGCGCGACACCCACGTGCGCGTCGAAGGGCCGGCGGCGCTGGCCTGTCAGCTGTCGTTCGCCGAGGACTGGCAGTGGGCGACGCGCAGCTATCCGCCGGTGCCCTGGCCGGATCCGGAACCGCAGACCGACGGCATGCCGGTGCTGGTGATGCCGACGGGCCCCGCTGACGAGGTGGAGACCTGCGCCGTGGCCTTCACGGAGGCCATCGCGCGGGCGCGCAAACGGCTGTGGATCGTTAGCCCCTATTTCGTACCGGGAGAGAATATCGCCACCGCGCTCAGCGCCGCGGTGCTGCGCGGCGTTGAAGTGCGTCTGCTGCTGCCGCAGAAGCCGGACCACTGGATCGTCTGGATGGCCTCATCCAGCTACGCCCGTGACATGGCCGCCCACGGCGTGCGCGTGCACAGCTATCGCGGCGGCTTCCTGCACCAGAAGGTTATGCTGGTCGATGACGCCTTGCTCAGCATCGGCACGGTGAATTGCGACAACCGCTCGATGCATATCAATTTCGAGGTGACGCTCTGGTTCACCGACAATCGAATGATCGCCGCCGCGAGGCGCATGCTGGAAGAGGATTTTGATCAGTCGGTGGAATTGAACGACGCGGATTTCGCGAGCCGGGGTCCGCTGTGGCACCTGCTGGGACGCATCGCCCGATTGTTCGCGCCGCTGCTGTAGAAATCCAAGCGCGAGACCCCTAAATTTGAGCCAAGCCCGTGCACCGGATACAGATGCCCATGCCCGAGACGACGTTCACTGACGCCACCCAGCCGCTGTTTCGCGACGACGCATACCTGTCCACCTGCGAGGCGCGGGTCACGGGCATCAACGCGCGCGGTGGCATCGAGCTCGACCGCACGGTCTTTTATGCCACAGGCGGCGGCCAGCCCGGCGACACAGGCACGCTCAAACTGGCCGACGGCCGCGACCTCGCTATCGACGCGACGGTTTTCGGTGAAACCAAAGGGCGGATCGTCCATGTTCCGTCCGGTGACGCCCCCCTCCCCGTCATCGGCGAGACGCTCACCGCGCACATCGATTGGGAACGGCGCTACCGCCACATGCGCATGCACACCGCGCTGCACATTATCTGCGCCGTGCTGAAAACCCAGATATCCGGCTGTCAGATCGGCGATATGGAAAGCCGGATCGATCTCAACATTCCCGAGCCGCCGGACAAACAGGCCGTGCAGAACGCGGTCATGCGGGCGATCGAGGCCGACCACGCCATTTCCACCGAATGGATCACCGACGCGGAGCTTGACGCCAACCCCGGACTGGTCAAATCGATGAGCGTCCAGCCACCGCGCGGTTCCGGCCTGGTGCGGCTGGTGCGCATCGGCGAGAATTTCGACCTGCAACCCTGCGGTGGCACGCATGTAAAATCGACACGTGAGATCGGCTCGCTTCTGGTGACAAAAATCGAAAACAAGGGCCGTCAAAACCGGCGAATCCGCATAAGGCTGGACACCTGAAATCCGGCTAAAAGGCAATCTGGGAAGGAAACACGAATGGACCGCCGCAATCTGGTGTCGAGCGAATGGCTACACGCCCATCTGGAGGCGCCTGACGTCGTGGTCGTCGACGCCTCCTGGTATCTCCCGAACCAGAACCGCGATGGACATGCGGAATACCTCGAGGCGCATATTCCCGGCGCCGTGTTCTTCGACATCGATGCAATCAGCGACACCTCCAGCAACCTGCCGCACATGCTGCCACCCGCGCACGTTTTCTCCTCCCACATGCGAAAGCTCGGCATCGGCGACGGCCAGACCATCGTCGTCTATGACGGCGCGGGCCTGTTCTCCGCGGCGCGCGCCTGGTGGATGTTCCGCATCATGGGCGTGGCGCGGGTCTTCGTGCTGGACGGCGGCCTGCCGAAATGGCGCGCGGAAAAGCGCCCCCTGGAGGACGGTGCCGTCTCCCGACCCGACCGTCATTTCTCCGCCCGGCTCAATCACGCCATGGTGCGCGATGTCGACGATATCCGCGCCATCGTCACAAAAGGCGGTGCGCAAATTGCCGACGCCCGTTCGCGACCGCGATTCGATGCGGTGGAAAAGGAGCCGCGGCCCGGGCTGCGCTCCGGTCACATCCCCGGCAGCGCCTGCGTACATTACGCGAGCCTGTTGGACAGCAATGGCTGCCTGAAAGCCAGCGCGGAGCTGGAGCAGACCTTCCGCGCGGCGGGGATTGATCCCGCCCGTCCCATCGTCACGACCTGCGGCTCGGGGGTCACCGCCGCCATCCTCAGCCTGGCCCTGGATGAGATCGGCGCACGCAAGACATCCCTTTATGACGGCTCCTGGACGGAATGGGGCGGCCTCCCCGATACGCCCGTTGCCACCGGCAACAGCGCCGCATAGCGCACCGGACATAGTTGCCCGCGCGCGGACGGAAGAATGTCCGCGCGTCCCCGGACGGCCGTCAGGTCGGAACCGTTGCTTAGGGTGCCGGCGCCGCGCGCATCGCGAACCGGCCCCCCGCCGGCCCGCCCTGTGTTGAAAAGCATATTTAAATACTGATTCAGCGGATTTCCGCGCCACATAACGCATTTCGAAGATCCGCTCCAGATTCCGACTAAAAATTTCGAAAGAATTTTGAACCTTTTTGATTTTCGCCGGTTGGTCTGGTGAAGGACGCGCCGAACGTCGATTTCTGATCGATTAATCGGCCACTTCACAAAATGGTCCAAATATAGGCAGAAAAATGACTTATAAGAGCACCAGTATTGCACTTGCACTTGCCGCCATCACCATCGCCGCTCCGGCGGCGGCACTCGCCGACAGCGTCTCTGCGGGCGCTCTGACCAACAACGTCGTTGAAGCAGAGCCGACCATCGTGATGCCGCCGGCGCTCCAGACCGAGCCTGGCGTCAAGACAGATGTAAACGCCGAAAGCAATGTTTCCGCCAACACGCGCGAAGCCGAGCCCACGATTTCCACGCCGCCGGCGATTGAGCTTGATACCAGCGCCGACGCCAATGCGAACGCCAGCAGCAATGTTGCCGAAGGTGTGCGCGAGGCCGAGCCGACCATCTCGACGCCGCCTGCCGTTGAAGGCATGCAGAAGTCGGAAATGGACGCAAAGGCCGGATCGGACCAATACGCTCAAAGCGGCAACCCGACCGTTGACGCCGAGGCCAAGAAGGCCGAGCCGAGCCTTGTCGCCCCGCCCGCCGTGACGGTCGACTCCAGCGCCGAAGCCGGCGCCAGTGTCGGCGCTGACGCCGAGGGCACCGTCGCCGAAGGCACACGTGAAGCCGAGCCGACCATCCGTCCGACGCCCGGCAGCGAAGTGACCACCACGGGCTCGATCAATACGAGCGCCAAGGGTGACGTCACCGAGGACGTGCGCAAGGCGGAACCGACGATCGTCTCCCCGCCGTCGGTCGATACCGATGCCAATGCCACAACAAAATGAGGCGACACCACATGACTGTTCGAACGAAACGCGCCGCGATTCTTATCGCGGCGCTTGCCGCCTCCGCTCCGGGCGCAGCCCTGGCGCAGAGCGCCTCTCCCTTTGCCTTGATGGCCCAGAACGACGCCGTCGACTGTCTCACCGAGCCGGCAAAATGCCTCGACAAGGTATTGCCGAAGCGGGAAGCCGAGCCGACCGCCGATGAGCAGCCTAAGGCAGACAGCGAAGCCGATGCCAAGGCCGAAGCAGAAGCTAAAGCCGAGGCCGAGGTAAAGACTGACGCCGAGGTTAAGACCGAAACCGAGGTCAAGACCGAGACCGAAGCAAAATCGGAATCGGACGAGCCCGCTGAAAAGCCCGCTGCCGCCGCACCCGAATCGGCGCCCGATGCCAAGTCCGAAGAAGAAGCAAGATCCGAGGCGACGACCGAAGAGGCTAAGCCGGCTCGGGACAAGCCGCGAAAGGCCCGGGACGAAAAGCGAAACAACCGGGACGAAAAAAAGAAAAACCGCGCAGAAAACAAGCAACGGGAGCCCAACAGCAAACCGGCGGCGGCTCCCGCTCCGGGAGCCATCACGGCGGAACCGGTCCGCGAAGAGCAGCTTCAGCAAGAGCCGGCTCGTGACGCACGCGATGAGCCTCGCGACCAGCAGCTTCAGGCGGAGCCGACCCGTGACGCACGCGACGGAGGCCGCGATCGTGAACGCCGACGTGAGGAGCGTCGTCGCGATGCCCGCGATGGCAAGCAGGACGGCGCGCTTGAGTTCTCCCTGCCGATTCCCGGCGTCGAGGGCCGCGTGATCATTCGCCAGGACGGCAAGATCACGGTGAAGAGCGACGATGACCGCCGCTTCAGCCGCGATCGCAACGACCGCCGGGTGACCCAACTGCCCAACGGCCGCACACGCACCGTGGTCGAGCGCCCCAATGGCGCGCGCATCATCACCGTTCGCGCGGAAGACGGCACGATCCTGCGCCGTGTCCGCGAGGCGCCCAATGGCGAGCGCACCGTGCTCATCAACAGTGAGCGCGCTTATGAACGTCACGGCGGCCGCGAGCGCCGCCAGTTGCGGTTCGAAAGGCCGCTTGATATCGGCATTCCGCGCGACCGCTATATCGTCGACAGCGACCGCGCCCGCCCAGATGATATCGAGGACGCCCTGTCCGCCAGACCGGTGGAACAGGTCGAACGCGCCTATACGCTGGGCGAAATCCGCCACAACGAGCGCTTGCGCTCGAAATTGCGCCGGGTCGATCTGACGCTGACCTTTGCGTTTGATTCCGCCGCCATCCCGCGCGACCAGGTCGACGAGATGGACAAGATCGGACGCATCCTGCAGCGCGCCATCGAACGCAATCCGTCCGAGGTGTTCCTCATCGAGGGCCACACCGATGCGCCCGGTTCGGATGAGTACAACCTGCGCCTGTCGGACGCCCGCGCCGAGTCGCTGGCGATCGCCCTGTCGGACTACTACGACATCCCGCCGGAGAACCTGGTCACACAGGGCTATGGCGAGGATTACCTGAAGATCCCGACCGAGGGTCGCGAGCCGCGCAACCGCCGCGTCACGGTCCGCCGGATCACCCCGCTGCTGCACGGCGGGAACTGATCCGCTCGACCGACCGAACTGAAAAAGAAAGGCCGCGGCGAATTTCGCCGCGGCCTTTCCATATCTCACGTCTTTCCCTGAACGGGGACCGGCACCCCTAGTGCAGGATCTGGCTCAGGAACAGTTTCGTCCGCTCGTGCTGCGGGTTGGTGAAGAAGGCCTCCGGCTCGTTCTGCTCCACGATCTGACCATAATCCATGAAGATCACCCGGTTGGCGACCTGACGGGCGAAGCCCATCTCGTGGGTGACGCAGATCATCGTCATGCCCTCTTCGGCCAGGCCCACCATCACGTCGAGCACTTCCTTGATCATTTCCGGATCGAGCGCCGAGGTCGGCTCGTCGAACAGCATGATGCGCGGGCTCATGCACAGCGAGCGGGCGATGGCCACACGTTGCTGCTGACCGCCGGAAAGCTGACCGGGATATTTCAGCGCCTGCTCGGGGATCTTCACCCGCTCCAGGTAGTGCATCGCGACTTCCTCGGCCTGCTTCTTCGGCATCTTGCGCACCCAGATCGGTGCAAGCGTGAGGTTTTCCAGAATGGTGAGATGCGGAAACAGGTTGAAATGCTGGAACACCATGCCGACCTCGCGGCGGATCTCGTCAATCCGCTTCAGATCGTCGGTAAGCTCGATTCCGTCGACGGCAATCATGCCCTTCTGGTGCACTTCCAGCCGATTGATACAGCGGATCATGGTCGATTTGCCGGACCCCGAGGGACCGCACACCACGATACGCTCGCCACGCATCACCTTCAGGTTGATGTCCTTGAGCACGTGAAAGTCACCGTACCACTTGTTCATGCCGGCGATTTCAATGGCCACATCCGTGTCGGAGATCTGCATCTTCGAACGGTCGGCGCCAGCCGTATCGGCCGCCATAGCGTTCTCGCTCATAATTCCCATCCTTCAATTACGCGTGGATCGTGCCTGTGGGGCAGCCGATCAACGCTCGTGTCCGCGATGCAGTCGCTTTTCCATGTAGATGGAATAGCGAGACATGCTGAAGCAGAAGATCCAGAAGATGCTGGCGGCAACCAGATAGCCGGTTTGCGACTGCACCGGTGTCGACCAGCTTGAGTCCGAGAACGTCAGGTTGATCTGACCGAGCAGGTCGAACAAGCCGATGATCAGCACCAGGGTGGTGTCCTTGAACAGACCGATGAAGGTGTTGACGATACCGGGTATGACCAGCGTCAACGCTTGCGGCAGAATGATCAGGCCCATCATCGGCCAGAACCGCAGGCCCATGGCCATGGCGCCTTCATATTGCCCCTTCGGAATGGCCTGCAGGCCACCGCGCACCACCTCCGCCATATAGGCTGAGGAAAACAGCGCCACGCCGATCAGGGCGCGCAGCAACTTGTCGAAATCCGTGCCCTCGGGCAGGAACAACGGCAGCATCACCGAGGACATGAACAGCACGGTGATCAGCGGCACGCCGCGCCAGAACTCGATGAAGATGATCGACAGGATCTTGATGATCGGCAGAGTGGACCGCCGACCAAGCGCCAGCATGATGCCCAGCGGCAGCGAGGCGACGATGCCCGTTACCGCAACCACGAGGGTCACAAGCAGGCCACCCCAAAGCGCCGTCTCGATATGAACGAGCCCAAAATCATAGCTCATCGCCGCAAGCGCCACCGCGAAACCGGCGAAGAAGCCGCCCACGACCATGAAGAACCCGCTGAAAGCCTCAAGGGCCTCGCCGCCAACGCCTGCTTTCGCTGCCGCCCACAAGCCGAGCAAGACAACGGTCATCGTGAGCCAGAAGATCCAGAAGCCGAGTCCGATCTCGATGTGACCGCCAGTCAGCAGCACGAAGGCCACCACCGGAAAAACAGTGAGCATCAGCAGCGCGACCAGCGGCCGCTTCGGCATGCCTTCGATCATCATCCAGGCGATGCCCAGCGCGCCGAGACCATAGACGGTGTTGACCCGCCAGACTTCAGGATCCGGATAACGGCCGTAGATGAAGACCTTCCAGTTTGCCATCACGTAAGGCCAGCAGGCGCCGGGATTGGGCATACACGCCTCCCGTTTCAGACCTTCCGGATCCGACCAGGTGGCATTGACGAAGGCGAAGTTGACCACCGTCCAAATCTGCGAAAGCAGGAAATAGGATATCGAGACCGTCGCGATCATCATCAGGACGGATATCACCGATGTGGCGGGGGTCGAGAAGTTCGACATCGACGAGAACAGGTACTTCCAGAGCCAGCCCCGGATCCCGATTTCCCCGGGCGGAGGAGGCAGAACTGGCGCATCGTCGGTGCGCACATAGGCGAGTGGTTGTGTGCTCATGACCGTCTCCTCAACGCTCTGCCAGCTTCATGCGGCTGTTGTACCAATTCATGAACAATGCGGTCACGATGGAGAAGAACAGATAGACCAGCATCATCATGAAGATCATCTCGATTTCCTGGCCGACCTGGTTGAGAGCCGTGCCGGCGAACACGGACACGACGTCCGGGTAGGCAATGGCCACGGCGAGCGAGGAGTTCTTGATCAGGTTGAGATACTGGCTGGTCAACGGCGGAATGATCACCCGCATCGCCTGCGGAATAACCACCAGGCGCAGCGTCGGTCCGGCGCGAAGACCCAGCGCATGGGCGGCTTCCGTCTGACCGTGGCTGATGGCCAGGATGCCGGCACGAACGATCTCGGCGATAAAGGAGGCCGTGTAAAGCATCAGCGCCAACGTGACCGCGATCATCTCCGGCTTGATCACCATGCCGACCCCGGCTTCGTAACCACGCTTCAGCATCGGACCATCGGTGTGGAACAGCGGAACTTGCCAGTGCAACGGCGAGCCACTGAGAACGAAAACCACCAGCGGCAGACCGATAATCAGCCCGGCCGCGCCCCACCAAACCGGAAAGCGTTGACCCGTCATGGCTTGGCGCTTGGCCGACCATTTGTTCAACAGGATGGCGCCGGCAATGCCGACGAAGAACATGACGCCGGTGATCCAGAACCCCGGCTCCTGCACCGGCACAGGTGCATAGAGACCGGTCTTGTTGAGGCCCGCCAGACCAAAGAACAATGAGGACGCGGCGCGCTTTCCCGGCAGTTGCTCGATCAGAATCCGGTACCAGAAGAACAGCTGCAGCAGCAGCGGAACGTTGCGCAATGTCTCGACATAGATCATCGCGAATCCGCCGAGCACCACGTTGCGCGAAAGACGCATGATGCCGAGGAAGAACCCCAGGATCGTCGCACCGATGATGCCGACGACGGCCACAGCGAGCGTGTTGATCACGCCGATCCAGAAGACGTCCAGATACGTGGATGCGCCGATCTGAAAGTCGACCATGTAGGTCCCGAGCGTCGTCAGGATCTGGAAACCGGTGGTGTCGAAAAGGAACCCAAAACCGGATTTCTTGTCCAAGCGCGCCAGATTTTCGACCGTGTTGTAGGTGATCCAGCTAAAGAATGCGACCAACAGGACCAGCGTCAGGGCCTGGAAGAAGATGGCGCGTATCTTCGGATCATAAATGATCGATTTCTGGGTGACCGCCGAGGCTTCCAGGCTGTCTTGTACTGCCATGTCTCAATGCCCCCTCAAAAGCGCCTTGGACCAAGACGACCCCGTCTTGCGTCGTGAAGCCGCCCCCGATTCATAGTGTTTAAGCATGTGTCTGCGACCTGATTGATTGATCTCTCCGCAGATGCCTTTTCGACGGAGCCTCGCCGGCGATCTTCTGACGCCCACAATCACCGCCAGAAATCCGTTCCGTCTGATCCTCGGCGATCGTCTCGCCCGATGTGCCCGCAGGACACCGCCCGCGTTGCCAGCCGATCCGCTGCCGCGCCCCTCAGGCGCGACGTCCATTCACCTTGCCCTTCCTCCGGCACGCCTGCCGCGGGATGGGCCGCCAAAGCGGATCCGATCCTGACGTCGAAAAACGCTTGCCGCGACAATCCGGAAATCCAGCCCAAGCCTGATGGTTCGAGCCACGCTCAGGATCCACCGCATAGCCACGGCGTTTGCGGCGGACGCTGATCAGGATCCACAGATCTACGGAATGTATCCAGGCGCACCGCCTGGATACTGATCACGCGCTTCCCCCAGACAAAGTCTCCAAGACGAAGAGGAACCCAGCGAGCCACACGCTCCGTGCGGCGAACTCGGCGATTAGCTCCGAGACGGACGAAAATTTTTCCGACCGCTCAGACCACTCTCCCGAAGCTTCCGTCCCCGTCATATTTCAAACGGATCGACCAGATGCTCCGCCGTCTTGTGACCAATTGGCCGGCGTGCCCAGAGTTGCGGCACGCCGGCATTTATCCGGGAAATGGCACTAGCGGATCGGCGGGGCGTACTGCAGACCACCCTTGGACCACAGTGCGTTCTGGCCGCGGCTGATGCCGAGCGGGGTGTCCGGACCGACGTTGCGCTCAAAGAGCTCGCCGTAGTTGCCGACCTGCTTGATGATGTTGTAGGCCCAGTCGTTGGCGATGCCGAGCGGCTCGCCAAAGGTACCCTCAGCGCCAAGCAGACGCAGGATCGACGGGTTGTCCGAGGACTTCATTTCATCGACATTGGCCGACGTGACACCGAGTTCCTCAGCGTTCACGAGCGCGAAGTAGGTCCACTTTGCGATGCTGAACCACTGGTCGTCGCCCTGACGGACCACCGGGCCAAGCGGCTCCTTGGAAATGATTTCCGGCAGAACCACGTGCTCGTCCGCGTTGGTCAGCTTCAGACGCTGCGCATAGAGGCCCGAAGCGTCGGTCGTGTAGACATCGCAACGGCCGGCATCGTAGGCGGACACAACCTCATCGGCCTTTTCGAACGCAACCAGCTCAAAATCCATATTGTTGGTACGGAAGTAGTCGGTGACGTTCAGCTCCGTCGTGGTGCCCGTGTTTGTGCAAACGGACGCGCCGGACAGCTCGAGAGCCGAGGAAACGCCAAGCGACTTGCGGACCATGAAGCCCTGGCCGTCATAATAGGTAACCCCGGCGAAGTTCAGACCCAACTGCGTGTCACGGGTCATCGTCCAGGTGGTGTTGCGCGACAGGATGTCGACCTCACCGGACGAAATCGCCGTGAAGCGCTCCTTCGCGGACAGCGGAGTGTACTTGACGGCTTCGGCATCACCGAAGACCGCGGCGGCCATGGCGCGGCAGTAATCCACGTCGATGCCGTTCCATGCGCCCTTATCGTCCTGAGCGGAGAAGCCCGGCAGACCCTGGCTCACACCACACTGGATAAAGCCCTTGCTCTTCACGTCGTCGAGAGTGGCCGCCGACGCTGCAGTCGCGACAGCTCCCATCGCCAATCCCATTACGACAGGCACAAATTTGGTTTTCATAATGTGCAGCCTTTCCTATTGCCCGGTTGATGCATTAGCGTTCGGAAACAACTTCACCCTTTTCCGGCGAAGCCCAAATGCCGCCCTCTCGCCAAAAGTGTTCTCCGGCAAGGGGCGATCTTATGTCTCCTGATTTCATTCAGGGCCATTTGGAAATGCCGGTCAAGAGCTTCCCTTAAGGAATATCGCCAGAAACGTGGCGGTTCGCTCTTCCTTTCCTCCTTTGCCAGCGCACAGAGCATGAACATGCAAAAAAAAACGGCACCTGAAAAATATCGCCCGAATACAACCATTGCGCACGCCGGCAGCAACCCTGCCGACAACCAAGGATTCGTCAATCCGATGGTGGTTCACGCCTCCACCGTGTTGTTCCCCAATGTCGCAACCATGCTCTCGGGCAATCAGCCCTATGTCTATGGCCGCCGCGGGACTCCGACGACCGAAGCGCTTGAAGACGCCATGTCCACGCTGGAGGGAGCGGCGGGCACCAAACTCACCCCCTCGGGCCTCGCCGCCATCTCGCTTGCAATGCTTTCCTGCGCACAATCAGGGGACCATCTGCTCATCGCCGATACGGTCTACGGACCAACCCGCAACCTATGCGACAAAGTGATGAGACGGTATGGTGTGGATATCTCGTATTACGACCCCTGCGATATCAATGGGCTTGGGAAGTTAATCCGTAAAAATACAAGGGCTATCTACACCGAGTCCCCCGGCTCCCTCACATTCGAAATGCAGGATATGAGGGAAATCGTTGCCTGCGCCCGGGCGCACGACGTGCTGGTCATGATGGACAACACCTGGGGCACGTCGCTTTATTGCAAGCCACTGGAGCTTGGCGTGGACTTGTCGATCCAGGCGGGCACCAAATACATCGTCGGCCACTCCGACGTGATGATCGGTACCGTATCGGCGAACGAGCGCGCCTGGCCGGCGCTGCGCGCCATGCACGGCGATTTGGGCCTGCACGTTGGTCCGGACGACGTCTATCTGGCATTGCGCGGCCTGCGTACCATGAGCGTCCGGCTGGAACGTCACATGCGCAGCGCGCTTGAGATCGCCAACTGGCTGGAAAAGCGGGACGATGTCGCCCGGGTACTCTATCCCGCCCTGCCCTCGCATCCCGGCCACACCTTGTGGAAGCGGGACTTTTCCGGCGCGTCTGGTCTGTTCAGCTTCGAATTGAAACCGGCGTCGGACTCGTCCGTTCACGCGTTTCTCGACGCGCTGTCGCTGTTCGGCCTGGGCTATTCGTGGGGTGGTTACGAGAGTCTGGCGCTATGGGCGCAACCGCGCTCGGCGCGCAGCGCCACCACATGGGAGGCCGCCGGTCCGCTGGTCCGTCTGCACGTCGGGCTGGAGGACACGCGTGATCTGATTGAGGATCTGGAAGCCGGCTTCACGGCCTTCCACGCGGCCAAAGGCTAAGGCGGCCGCGCACGCCAACGCGACGAAAGAAGGGGCGCCCGGCCAAAAACACCGGGCGCAAGCCCCTTATGGCGTTTCCGCCTCCGTGCGCGCCTGTTTTTTCTCGCGGAATATGAAATACAGGTTGCGAAAATAGATGATCAGGCCAAGCGACTGGCCCGCGATGAACACCGGATCCTGCCGGATGACGGAATAGACCAGCAGCAGCAGACCACCGCCGATCGAGAAGAACCAGAAGGCGACCGGCACGATCGACCGGCCCACCCGTTCGGATGCGATCCACTGCACCACGAAGCGCATCATGAACAACGCCTGGGCCACGAGACCGAGGATCACCCAGACGTCGAACTGAACGACGAAGACCTGATGCAGCCATGCGGCGAATGCGTCGAACCAAGTGCTTGCGGTCATGTCACGCGATCTCCGAGACGACGGGAATCGCCTTGCGCCTGCGGCGCAGCCACCACACGCCGAACAGATCCAGCGCACCGATCAGCGCGCGGTCGAACACGCCGTATTTCGACGCGCCGTGCATACGTTCGCGATCGACCACGTCGACATGCACGATGCCAAACCCCTCGCGGATCACCAGCGCCGGCAGAAACCGGTGCCAGCTGTCGAAATACGGCAGCCGCAGAAACACCTCGCGCCGCAGGGCCTTCAGCCCGCAGCCGGAATCGCGCGTGTTGTCCTTGAGGATCGCGCCGCGCAACTTATTGGCGAACCTGGAGGCGTAGCGCTTGAACAGGCTCGCCTTGCGCCCGAGCCGCTGGCCCGCGGCCAGCGCCACCGAAGGCCCCCAGCCTCAAGAGCGGCCAGAAGCGCGGGAATATAGGCGGGATCGTTCTGTCCGTCGCCGTCGATTGTCACCACGATGGCGCCGCGCGCATGCAGCAGTCCCGACCGCACCGCCGCGCTCTGCCCGCAGGCGGCCGCATGCCGCAGCGGCCGCATCCAGGCGTGCGCCCGCGCCTGGGTCTCAAGCCATCCGGTGGTGCCGTCGCTCGAGCCGTCGTCGATGACCACGACCTCAAACACCCGGCCGGCCAATGCGCTCTCGATCTCGGCCACAAGACCCGGGAGATTGCCGATCTCGTCCTTGGCCGGCACCACCACGGTGACCTCGACGCCGCCCTGCGACGCCGGCACCGCCTGGTTTGTGGAGGACGTCTTCGATGCACTCATGTCATGACTTCGGTGTTTCGGACCCGGCATCCGCCGGATCTGTTGCGTTTGATATTGGATCCGCGTTGGTAGCCGACGCGGGCCGCGAGGTCCATACGGCGGCGTATCCCGCGCTTGCCATGGCCACGGCACACCGGCGCGCGGTGGCGCCGGAGACAATCGGCCGGATGCCCGCGCCCGGCGTCAGCTTGAAGCCGATACGCCTGAGCGCGAGATAACGCCCGGTCGCCAAGGTCACCGACAGACCGAGGAGGGTTCCGGCAATGACGTCAGAGGGATAATGCGCGCCGACCATGATGCGCGAAAACGCCAGCCAGAACGCCACCACGGCGATCAACCAGAGCCATGCGGGAAAGATCAGGCACAGCGCCGCGGCGAGCGCTGCAACCGTGGTCGAGTGACCGGACGGAAAGCTCGTATAGTGGATGTGGAAGGCCAGGAAATCGAAACCCATCGGTCCGACCTGCTCGAAGAGCTTCGGACGCGGCCGGCCCAGTGTCCACTTCAGGGCCAACGCCGCAATGCCGCTGGATGCCACGGTGAAGAAGATGAAGGCGAGATAGGTCCAGAAAATCGTAAGTCCCATACGGACGCGAAACGACAACGCCCGCCAGTCCAGCCCCATGGCGAAGATCAGAAACAGCCCGCTCGTCCACAAGATCCAGTGCGACTTGCCGATGTCGGTGATCGCGCCGAAGAACGCCCGGTATTCCTGCGGCAGCGACCGGATCCAGGGATAGGACGGCGCATCGAGCGCGATTACGGCAATGCCCACCGTGAGCATCAACACCGCCAAGAGGTCCTGCGGCCGGTGGCCGGCCGGCTGGGCCGCCGCACCCGGCGCGATACGATGACGTCGCCGCGCAAAATTCTGGCGAAACTCAGCCCAATTGGCCTTCATACGCTGCCAGACATTCGCCGCCCGCGCACGCGCACGGATGCCCCGCTGGCTCTTCAGCAAACGGGACAACGGACCTCTGGGCTGCAAGATGTGGGAACGCCTGTCGCTCAATTCTCTGTCTTCCGGTAGATGCCGATATCCAGTGTCCGGCCGCCGTTGATGTTCACGCCGGCAACCCGTCCGGCGAGGGTCACGCTCACGCCGTCCCGGGCCGCGCGCTCAACGAACGCCGCCTCGTACGGCGCGTCAATCACCAGGATGCGACAGCCGGCGCCCTGCATCCACGGCACCGCCGCGTCGGGCGCCGCCAAGCGTGTATCGGTTCCATTGAGAAATACAAAGCTTGGTTCGTTGAACCCGACGCTCATGACCTCGGGATCCGCACACTGTGACACCTCGGCCACAGCCTGTGTCAGACGCGAGCTGATCCAGATCGGCGACAGGGCCGGAAACACAAAGCCCCACACAGCCACGTAGATCAAGAGCGCGGTTGCACCGGCGCGCGGCACCGTACCAAGGAGATTGCGGGTGCGCACGAGGAAGCGCGCAGTGAAGAAACCCGCCGGCGCGGCAAAGGCGCACAGCACCACGCCCGCGGGCGACGGCGCTGCTCCCAGATACAGCGGCGCCGCAATGCTGGCGACAAGAAGCCCCAGCGGCACCAGCGCCAGCAGCGCCGCGGCAATCCAGACGAGCACCCGCCGCGGCGGCATGTCCGCCGCCCGCGCCACACCGTAGGCGGTAAGGATCGCCAGCGCCGGCAGCAGCGGCATCGTGTAATGCGGCAGTTTGGTCGCCACCAGCTCGAAGACGATCCAGCTCGGCACCGCCCAGGCGAGACAGAATTGCACCACGGCCGTACGCCGGTCGCGGATCACCGCTCCGGCCGCGGGAAGCATCAAGGCGGCCATCGGCCAGAACGTGCCGAACATCGCCGCAAGATGGACGCCCGGAGGCGCGCCATGACCTTCCTGACCCTGCCCCACCTTGCCGAGCATGTCGCGGCCGATCGCCTCGGCATAAAAGCCGCCATCGGTCGCAATGCCGATGGCGACAAACCACGGCAGCACCAGCACCAGCAGGTACAATGCTCCGGGGATCGGCCGCAGAGACGAAAGCCAGCGCGCGCGGCGGGTGAACACCACAAGCGTCAGGATCGTCAGGCCGACGACCATCACGCCCACGGGTCCCTTGATCACGATGCTGACCGCCAGCGCCGTCCAGAAAACGAAAACCAGCCCCCACGACTGTTTGGCCCGCGCGGAAAGCCAGCAGCGCGCCAACGCGCCTTGCGCCGCAACGATGGAGGCCAACAGCACGGCATCTGCCTTGGCCAGCCTCGCCTCCACGCCCACGACGATGGCCATGGCCACGAACGCCGCCGCGATGAACGCAACCGGCGGCCCGGTGAAGGCCCTGGCGGTCCAGAATGTCAGGAGAACGGCCAGCACGGCGCCGATCAGCGACGGCAACCGGTAGACCCAGATCGGCGCATCCGCCTCAAAGCCGGTGATTTTCGCGGCCGCCACCTGCAGCCAGTAGATGCCCACGGGCTTCTTGTGGCGCGTGGCCTCCTGATAGCGGATATCGACGTAGTCTCCGGTCTCCAGCATTTGCTTGGAGGCCTGCGCGAAGCGCGGCTCATCGCGGTCGAGCGGCGGCACCAGCCAGAAACCGGGCAGGAACATCGCCAACGCCAGAAGCGTCAGCAGCAGCGGCGCGACACCCGGCGCGGAAGCCGCGCGCAGCCAGCGCGGTGGCGGCGTCATCGGCACCCGCGGGACCGGATCGCCATCCCGGTTGGCCGCATTCGCCGCAGAGCCTGCGTGCGCCGCATCGGTCGCCTCGGACTGGGCAGGCGCCGACGATTCGACAGCGCCGGGCTCCCCGCCCCCCGTCTCCAGGTTGTTCGCCTCAGGCAAATCCGTGTCTGGTCCGTCTGTTTCGGGCCGGTCCGGGGGTTGGCTCACAGCAGGCTCCGTGCAACTGCCATCCCACAACGGGACGTTCGCGCGACACTCCTACAGCAGCGCGCGCAAAAAATCGAGATTGTGCAATGAGGTGTCACACGCCGGCCCCGGATTCAACCGCCAAGTGACGGGACGGCGGACAACCGAACGCACAACGGGCCCCCGTGTCTCGGGGGCCCGGCTTGCCTGGGAAGAAGATGGTTCAGGCGGCGACCGCATCTCTGCTGCGGGCCAGTTCGCTGCGCTGTCCCTCACGGATCAGCAACAGCGTGCGGCGTGCATCATCCTGACGCATCCGATTGAAGTCACGTGCAAGCCCAACCGCCTCGGCATCCGAGCGTCCCAGCCTGCGGCAGGCAATATTGGCGAAGGTGCAAAAGCCCTGCATGCCCATGCCCGTGGCCCGGCACAATACGATGATCGACGAAAGGTCGCTTTGCAGCAGCGCCTTCTGCACCGTGCACTCCTCGAGACGCAGGATACTGGCCACCAGCCAGACGCAGTCCGCGAAGCGGTCCTCCATCGCCAGCTCGGCGATGATCGAATCCAGCGATCGTTTGCCCTCGCGGGTCGTCTGCAGCAATGCCGCGCGTTGCACCTTGCGCTCTTCGCGGTTCTTCAGGCCCGCGTCGATCAGCATCGCCGCGCGCACCGCCGCCTCCTCGAAGTGACCGTCGTCAACCAGCGCCGCGAACGCGCCGAGCCGCTGGCGCAACTCATCGGTCAACGATGCCTGCAGGTTGCCGCCGAACGCCTGTTCCTCGGCGCCCCGCGTGGCGAGATTCTTCTGGATTTCGGCATCCTCGCCGCCGCGCGACAGCAGCGTGCCGAGACCGAACATGGAAAAGCGCGCGCCACGGTTGTCCACCAGGCAGCGCAGCACGTCGATGCCGCCGACCTCCGACAGAACGTCAGTCACAGCTTCGGAAATCACCGGCCGGGACGCGATCGCAAGTTGATGCTCTTCGCCGTGATGGCGCGCGATGTGCGCCAGGTCCTCGTCGTAAAGCAGAGGCGACTTGGCGAGGATCGGCCGCGAGACCACCGGATCCTCACAGGCGAGCTGCAACACGAGTTCGCGATCCACATGCTCGGTTTCGGCGATCTGCTCGATGATCTCGGCGCGCAATTCGTCCGCGACCTGATCGAGGATCCGCGCCACGACGTCGCCGAAGAGCCGCTTTTCAACGTCCCCTGGAATGCGTCCGCCGCCGAAGAACATCTCCGTGATGGCTTTCGCCAGGGCGGTCCGTCCCTTGGCGCTGCGATCGCGCGCCAACTCAACCAACTGGGTTACCGGCATTGCAGACCCTCTGAAATTCAATGAAAATCTTTTGATTTTGCAACAATACCATCTTCCAGGCGGCGTTTCCCTGCCAACACGCCGTGATGCTTTCCCGGAGCTTAATGAGGGCGCGACAAATCGAGCAATTGCAGGATGCAACCGCGAGAACCGTTGCGTCAGATCCGCCAACCTGTGGAAACATATGTGCTCTTCGCGCCCGCCATCGCGGCGAACCGCGGCCGCGAGCCATGCGCAAAATGGGATAGTGAAAGAAACAACAGTAAGATGAATGCCAATGGTTTTGGAGCGAAGAAGCTGAGCGCACAAGACTGCAACCCGTGCCGTTCGCGCAAACCGTTATCCATGTCTCCCGGTTGGACAGGCAAACAGTGGTGACCCCGGCAGGATTCGAACCTGCGACCGTCGGATTAGAAGTCCGGTGCTCTATCCAGCTGAGCTACGGGGCCATTGAACCGTTGCCTTGATCCTTGCATTCGCGGCCGAGCGCGGCCCGCCGCAACGATCAGGGTCGTTCGAAGCCGGTTCGCTCTCGCCCCGGGGATGGCGCTAGTGCGTCCAGGGAGCAGTGCGATTGTACTTGAAATTGTCGGAATAGGTCATGGGGCGCGGGCGGCGCTCCTTGGCGTCGCTGATGCGATAGGAAATGCCGTTGCGCTCGGCGTAGGCGATCGCCTCTTCCCTGGTCTCAAAACTCAGTCTGAGCTGGCTTTTCATGTCCGAGGACGATGTGTAGCCCATCAGCGGTTCGATCGAACGCCGGGCTTCCTGCTCGTAATCGAGCACCCAGCTGTTCTTTGCCTTGCCCGACTGCATCGCCGTTTTGGCGGGACGATAAATGCGCGCAACCATGATCGCCATTCCCGTATCAATGAACCGTCATCGCGGCCAGGCATTCACCGCCCGGAAGGGCCCTCGCAGCCCCGGTAGAAGACTGCCGGACGGATGTGAACAATCCGTGCGGCGGGCCGGTCGGACGTCGGCGCCGCCCGGCGGGCTGAGACATCCGACGATGGTCGGGGCAGCAGGATTCGAACCTGCGACCCCCTGGTCCCAAACCAGGTGCGCTACCAGACTGCGCCACGCCCCGTATTCATCGTCACGACGCTGGGATACACGACTTGACCGCACGCCTGCAAGCGCTTCCGCGCGGTTGTCCCGCGACAACCCCACAAAGTGCATGAGCCGCTCAGTCGCCGGACGCGATGCGCGCGTGCACGACCCGGTCGCCGGCCTTCAGTCCGATCGCGTGCGCCGTGCCGCCAACCAGTTCCAGCACGAAGCGCACCGGTCCGTGCGAAGGGACCGGGGTTTCGGAAAAAGGCGTGGTGTATTGGGCAATGTTGGCAACCGTACCGTTCTCGCGGATGAACACCATGTCGAGCGGCAAGGGCGTGTTCTTCATCCAGAAGTAGGTCTCCTGCATGCGGCCGAAATCAAACAGCATGCCATGGTCGGGCGCCATTTCCGTGCGGAACATCAACCCCCGGGCGCGCTCTTCGTTGGTCTCGGCGATCTCGACATTGAACGTGTGCGCACCCGTCTCCGTCACGACACTCAGCCGTTCGACGGGCGCGGCAAGTTCCCTCAGCGGCTGCGCGACGAGCGGCTGCGCCGGAAACGCAAGCGCCGTGACGAAAAGCAGGAGTGCGACAAGAAAAGCGGCGAGCCCGGGACCGGCCCGGGAGACCACGCGCATCCGGAGGTGCAGCGATTTCAGTCGCGTTGGAAAACCGCTCACCAAGGCAATCCCCACGTCCGCGATCAATGCGACTGCGGGATGTGGCTCGGCCCGTCGGGCCGGATCTCGGCAACCATCAGCCCCTTGGGACCTTCGCCGAAGCGCACCAGAACCGTCTGGCCGGGGCGCAATTCCGTCAGGCCATAACGGCGCAGGGTCTCCATATGCACGAAAATATCCGGCGTGCCGTCGCCTTTGGTCAGGAAGCCGTAACCCTTGACCCGGTTGAACCACTTCACGGTGGCCTTCTCGTAGTCGCCGCTCGGCGTGACCTGCACATGGGTGCGCGAGGGCGGCAGCTGGGAGGGGTGAATGGCGGTGGATTCGTCCATCGACAGGATGCGGAACGCCTGCAGGCCCTTTGGCCGGTTCAGCACCTCGCAAACGACGCGAGATCCCTCATAGGCGGTCTGGTAGCCGTCGCGTCGCAGACATGTCACGTGCAAAAGGACGTCTTCGGAACCGTCATCAGGAATGACGAAGCCGTAGCCCTTCGCAACATCGAACCATTTGATCGTGCCCGCCACTTCAAGAACGTCGACAGCAGCCTCATCGACCTCGACAATGTCCTCGAAAGGACGGGAACTCGACGCAAACTTCGCCCCCATCACTTCGCCTCGCCTCAACGCCGCATCTACAACAGCAGTCCGCTCGCTGCTGATTCCTTAATCAAAGGATAACATTCGGTTACCGAACCGCTAGAGCTAAAACACCGTCCCTCGTCAAAATACTGAATGCTACTATTCATGATAATACTATGCGCTGCGCGTCTTGCGCCGGGCGCGAAAGCCAACGCGCAGGCCTGGCGCCGCAATCGCGGACACGCTCAGGCGCACGGCCCCCAACCACCAAACCGCCATGTCGTTTCAACCGATTGAATCGGCGTCGAACCGTCACGCAAAACCGTAACGCAACGTCACCAACAGACTGGATTTTCAGCGATAGACAGCCGTTGCGCCATGCGCCCTGCCCCCCGGTCGGCGCACCATTTGTCCGGATGATTCGCGCGTCCGCGGCCATCCCCGCACGCGTTCTGCTGCTCCGCCGCGGGGACAGAAGATGCGCATTTCAGGGATCCGAAAAGACCGCATGGACCGGCCTGCGCACGCCCTGCGGACAGGCAAAGACAAGCGTTCACATTCGCGTGATCGCAGAGTTTCCGCCGCGCCGCCAAGGCCTGAATTGCCGCAAAGTCGCTTCGCAAACAACGGTTGTCATGCCCAGTATCGCGCCTGAACGATCCATTGCGTCATGCCGGGCGAACCGGACGCCCGACAACGGGCTCCCTCTCCGGCATCCTGCCTGTTTGCGGCCACGAAATTGCCGCCGCGCTTGCAAACATGTCTGCTTCCGCCATATCGACAGGGACGAGGCCAACCGGACATGCATGTCGAGGCGGACGCGTGCCGCGACGCGGCACCGCGAGCCCGGCGCAAGCGGCCTTGCACAATTGCAGCGGGATGACCGCCGCCCGCGATCGAACGACAACCGAACGGGCACCGGCGAATACCGCCGGACCGAGAGAGGGACAAGATGCGATACTTGCACACCATGGTGCGCGTGGCCGATCTGGACAAGGCGCTCGACTTCTATTGCAACAAGATGGGCATGACCGAGGTCCGCCGTGTGAACCACGACGCGGGACGGTTTACGCTGGTGTTCCTCGCGGCCTCCGAGGACGAACAGTCCGGCCGCGACACCCGCGCGCCGCTGCTTGAATTGACCTACAACTGGGACCCGGAAGAATACGGCGAGGGACGCAATTTCGGCCATCTTGCCTTCGAGGTGGACGATATCTACGACACCTGCGCCAAACTGCAGGCCGCCGGCGTGACCATCAACCGCCCGCCGCGCGACGGCAACATGGCCTTCGTCCGCTCGCCCGACAACATCTCCATCGAGCTGCTGCAGAAGGGCGAGGCCAAGGCCCCGGCCGAACCCTGGGCCTCGATGGAAAACACCGGCCATTGGTAGGATCCCGGCGGCGTGTCGCGCGGCGGGCCCTGCCTGCGCGCGACGCACCACCCGCCCGGCACGCATCTCGTGGCACACGCCGATTCCCACCGACCACGCACGGCCCGCACGCTCCCGCGACAATGGCATCCGCGCGCTTTCCACAGGCCGACGCTGTCAAAACCGTCTGTAAACCAAGGGATTGCCACCCGTTTCCGGGGCCGGCGGCAAACTTGAAAATCGGCTGTGAAATCCGGACATCCCCCCTTGCGGGCGTGTTCAAAGCTCACTATAAACCGCCAACACGTCGCGGCAACGCGACCTGGGCGCCCATCGTCTAGCGGTTAGGACGTCGCCCTTTCACGGCGGAGACAGGGGTTCGATTCCCCTTGGGCGTACCATTTGCCTTCTCGAAGCATTGTTCTTCGGAAGGCCTTTTTCCCAAAATTGATCCGATAAGACCTTGAATATTTCGCGTCTGGGAAAACGCGACTAACAACTCATTTATTCAACCGAAAAACATGAATGGGCAACAAGTCCAGTCGGCGTTCGGGTATTGGTCGCTACGTTATCCACAAGGTACGGAAGTGGAACGGCCGTTTACGACCTCCTCAAAGGAACCATAGCCACCATATTCCGTAGTATTATTGAAATGATAGTACGACAAATTCGACAACCGCAGGTATGTTTCAATATCCAGATCGCCCATCATCCCCCCCGCCAAACCATATTAAATCAATAAATTAAGCCACAAAGACTCAACTCACTTGCCTTCAGCCAACTTAGGATACTTAACTGCCGTGCCTGGAAGACGATACGTACATATAAATTGACTATAAATCGAATGTTTACCTAGCATCATAAAGCTGTATGATAGCGGAATGGGCTTCTGATAGGTGAAATAAAAATACTCATGCTTTAATCCTTGCTTCCTACCTGACGTTCCACCGCAAAAACAAGTCCGATAGAAATAAAATGGAAACGCATAACTGAATTGGCATTCCTGCATTATCTCTCCGTTGACATAATCAAGTTTTACTTCTCTTAATCGGTTATCGTAACCCGCGCCACGCGCCAAAACGATCGCATCTGCCACGGACGATAAGAACTGGTCCATAAGCAGAATAAAAATTATCGTGACTATCACAACAGGCCAGCGCCTGGTTTTCTTCTGTTCCGAATCAGCCAATGCGAACGTCCTTTTACACGTTAGAAATCAATGAACTAGAATTTCCATTTCCTACCACGGAAAAACCATCCAGTACGAAAGTGCGTCCTTCAAACATCGAAGACAGCCATACAATGCTCCGCGCTCCGCCAACTCCGCACGATTGAGCGCAAAACCAACGTCTCACAGTTGAGGCGCCTCATGACCGGTGGGCGCCAATGGCCCCACACTCATTGCATCCACACATCGACCGCAGCCGGTCATCCGTCAATGTCTCCATTCAAATGCTGACGCCAGTTGCCAGATACCGTGTCTCGGCTACGCCAACTGCATTTGCGGAATCGCGAGCTTCCCCTCTCAGCCCCCCCTGCCGAGGCCCGATTTCTGACCAGATATGCCGTGCGGTCGTCAGCGGTTTCCACCTGGGATCGAAACGCAGGCCGGCGTCTCGCGCCCGGGCGCCTATTTTACAGGCAATTCCCGATGTGCCTGGCGGGCTCATGTTTCGGCTCCAATGAACTGAAAAACAACAGTAAATTTTCAAAGTCGCCGTTTGAGGCCGTTGAATCTTTGATCTGGAGCATTCCCGGTAAACATGATTGCATGCAATCTGGATTCTTTCACCACTCGGTGTCACACGGATCCGGCCGGCGGATCGAACTGGCCACTCCGCCTCAGAACCATGCCCGGAACCGCACCATGACCCTTGCCGCCCCAGAAACACCCCCCGCCCCCGGCGAGATCCTCCTCGCGGTGGTCGGTGCGCATCTGCGCGGCATGCCGCTGAACGGCGAGTTGACCCGGCTTGATGCGCGTTTCGTCGAGAGCGCGCGCACCAGCGCCGACTACCGGCTCTATGCGCTCACCGGCCAGTCCGTGCCCAAGCCGGGCATGCTGCGCGGCCCCAAGGGCAGCGGCGGCGCGATCGCGCTGGAACTCTGGGCCATGACCCCGGCCGGCTTCGGGATTTTCGTGGCCGGCGTCCCCTCGCCCATGAGCATCGGCACCGTGCTTTTGGAGGACGGCCGCAGCGTCAAGGGCTTTCTGGTAGAGCCAGAGGCGCTTGAGGGCGCGGACGACATCACGGCGCTGGGCGACTGGCGCGCCTATGTCGCCCGCCGCGCCGAAGCCGCCCGCTAGGAAATCAGACGCCGCAGGAGACCACCATGAGCACCGACAGCCTGCCGATCATCGATCTCGCCCCGCTCGTCTCGGGCCAGCCCGCCGGCACGGAGCATGTGGCGCGCGAACTGGGCCGCGCCGCGCGCGAGACCGGGTTCTTCTACATCAGCGGCCACGGCGTCGACACGGCGCTCATCGACAGTGTGTTCAAGGCGTCGCACGCGTTCTTCGCCGAGCCGGTGGAGACGAAAATGAAGCTCACCGAGGGCTTCTTTGCGAGCAACCGCGGCTATGTGCCGATGAAGGGCGAAAGCCTCGATCCCACCAAGCCCGCCGATCTGAAGGAGGCCTACAACATCGGCCTCGATCTGGCGGCCGACGACCCGCGGATTCTCTCCGGGGAGCCGTTCCGCGCCGTCAACCAGTGGCCGGAGATCGGCGGCTGGCGCGAGACCATGCTGGCGTATTTCGACGTCGTCTGGACCCTCGGCCGCCGACTGCACCGGGCCATCGCCACCGACCTGGGCGCGGATCCGCTGTTTTTCGAGGACAAGCTCGACGCGCCGATGGCGACGTTGCGCCTGCTGCACTATCCGCCGCATCCGCCGGTAGCGGAAGCCGGCCAGGCCGGCGCGGGCACCCACACCGACTACGGCAACGTCACGATTCTGCTGCCCGATGATGTCGGTGGGCTGGAGGTCCAGCGCCGCGACGGCGCCTGGATCAAGGCGCCGACCGTTCCCGGGGCCTTCGTGTGCAACATCGGCGACTGCCTGATGCGCTGGACCAACGACACCTATGTCTCCACCCCGCACCGGGTGGTCAATGCAAGCGGACGCGAACGCTATTCGGTGGCGTTTTTCCTCGACCCCAACCCGGACGCCACCGTCGCCTGCCTGCCGTCGTGCGAAAGCGCCGCGAACCCGGCAAAATATCCGCCCGTCTCCGCCGCCGACTATCTCAAGGGCCGCCTCGACGCCACCTACGCCGCGGTGAAGAGCGCGCAGGGCTGAAAAAGCGCCACGCGTCATGTGTGCTGAAAAATTAGTCACAAACACATAGATTGCATGCAATGGAAAGGGCGCCTCTGAGGGCGCCTTTTCCATGCGGGAGCCAAGGCTCCGGCCGGGGCCGCACGCGGGCCCTGAATTCTCAAGCGAAAACAAATATTTGAAAATTTCTTGCGGCGCGGGGGCCGAATCCGCCCGCCGCCGCACCGCCTTGGCATGCCGGTTGCAGTTCTTCTCGGCGAGGTCCGATCGCCGGCGAGGCGCAGCCCGCCGTCACGGTGACACGCAAAGGAGCTGATCATGTCGAAATTCGAACTGTCCCGCCGGTCCCTGCTGCAAGGGTCCGCCGCCGGCATCCTGGGCCTGGCCGCCGCTGGTTTCCCCAAGCTGGCCTCCGCCGCCGGCCTGACGGTGGGCATCGTCTACGTCGGCCCGCGCGACGACTACGGCTGGAACCAGGCCCACGCGGTCGCAGCGGCCGCACTGAAAGAGGTTCCCGGCGTCACCGTCGTGGAGGAAGAGAGCGTTCCCGAAACCATCGCCGTCTCCAAGTCGATGGAGTCGATGATCAATCTCGACGGCGCGAACCTGCTGTTCGCGACCTCGTTTGGCTACTACAAGCCCTTCGTGCTCGACCTCGCCGCCAAATACCCCGACGTCCAGTTCCGCCACGCGGCCCCGCTGTGGAACAAGGACACCGATCCGATGAACGCCGGTTCCTACTTCGGCTATCTCGATCAGGCGCATTACGTCGACGGCATCGCCGCCGGCCTCTCCACCACCACCAACAAGCTCGGCTTCGTCGCCGCCAAGCCCATCGGCACCGTGCTGCGCAACATCAATTCCTTCCTGCTGGGTGCGAAGAAGGTCAATCCGGACGCCACCGTCCAGGTGATCTTCACCGGCGAATGGTCCATGCCGGTGCGCGAGGCGGAAGCCGCCAACGCGCTGGTGGATGCGGGCTGCGACGTGCTCACCTGTCATGTGGACGGCCCCAAGGTGGTCATAGAGACGGCCGAGGGACGCGGCGTGAAATGCTGCGGCCACAACGCCTCCCAGGCGCCGCTGGCGCCCAAGGGCTTCATCACCGGCGCGGAATACAAGTGGGCGACCATCTACAAGCAGTTCGCCACCGACCTGGCCGAGGGCAAGGAGCTGCCGAACTTCACCGGCGGCGGTTTCGACGTCGATTTCGTCCAGTCCACAGCCTATGGCGCAGGCGCAACCGAGGCGGCGATTTCGGCCGCCGACGCGGCCCGCGCCGAGGTGAAATCCGGCAAGCCGATCTTCACCGGTCCGCTCAAGAAGCAGGACGGCTCGGTGCTGCTCGAGGCTGGCGCCAGCCTCGACAACTACGAGCCCGCGCTCGACCAGACCGACTACCTGCTCGAAGGCGTCGTCGGCTCGATCACATAGGGCGGGACGCGGAACTTCAGGTGTCATCCCGGCCGAAGCGGAAGCGGAGAGCCGGGACCCAGTAGCCGCATGGATAATGCCCGACCCCTCTCCCCACGGGGAGAGGGGGTGCAGCCATCCGTCGTGGCGCCCCCGGGGTGTCCCGGACCGCAATGCGCCCCCAACGGGCCGCCAGGCAGGAGTGACGACATGGTCGATGCCGCAGAACCGACGACATACGCGGCCTCCGCGCGCCCCTTCGCGGAATGGGTCGACCGGGTCCGCCGTTCCTCGGAATATGTGGTCATTCCGATCCTCGCGCTGGTGATCTCCGGACTGCTGTTCTCCGTCTTCCTGCTGCTTTTGGGCAAGTCGCCGGTCGACTTCTTCTCGCTGGTCTGGCGCGGCGGCTTCGGCACCAGCTTCTCCTGGCAGAATTCCCTGGTGCGCTCCGCCCCCTGGTGCTCACCGCGCTCTGCGTCGCCATTCCGGCGCGGCTGGGACTGGTGATCATCGGCGGCGAAGGCGCGCTGGTGCTCGGCGGTTTCGGCGCGGGCGCCATCGCCATCCCGTTTATTCCCTGGGCGCCGCCCTTCCTGATCCTCACCGTCATGGCGCTCGCCGCCGCCATCTGCGGCGGGCTGTGGATCGGCTTCGTCGGCGTGCTGCGCCACTATCGCGGCGTCAATGAGACCATCTCCTCGCTGCTGCTGTTCTACATCGCCGTTTCGATCCTGAACTTCTTCGTCGAGGGCGCGCTGCGCGATCCGTCGGATCCCAACAAGCCCTCCACCATGCCGATTGGCCGTGACAACATGATCGGCGCGATTCCGGGCACCGACGTGCACTGGGGCCTGGTCGTCGGCATCCTGCTGTGTGTGGCGCTCTACATCCTGATGAACCGCACCACCTTCGGCTTCGCCGCCCGGATCACCGGCGGCAACCTGCGCGCCGCCCAGGCGCAAGGCCTGCCGGTGGGCAAGCTGATGGTGATTTCCTGCGCCATCGCCGGGGCCTGCGCGGGCCTGGCCGGCTTCTTCGAGGTCGCCGCAATCCACGGCAAAGCCAACGCCTCGCTGATCGCCGGTTACGGCTTCACGGGAATTCTCGTGTCCTTCCTCGCCCGCCACAACCCGCTGGTCATCGTGCCGGTCGCCATCTTCCTCGGCGGCATCGCGGCCTCGGGCGGGCTGATCCAGCGGCGCATGGACCTGCCCGACGCCACCGTGCTGGTGCTGCAGGGCCTGATCTTCCTCACCGTGCTGGTCAGCGAGACCTTCTACGGCCGCCTGGCGCTGTTTCGCGCCAAAGGAGACGCATCATGAGCACCGGAGCGGATCTTGCCACCGTGCTGCTGGCGATGTTCGCCGGCGCCATTCGCGTCTCCACCCCGTTTCTCTTCGTCTCCCTGGGCGAACTGCTGACGGAGAAATCCGGCCGCATCAATCTTGGCCTGGAAGGTACGCTGGTCTTCGGGGCCATGACCGGCTACGCCATCTCCTATCACACCGGCTCGCCCTGGCTCGGCGTGCTGATCGCGGGCTTCTCCGGCTCCGCCTTCGGCGCCCTGCACGGCATGCTGTGCCGTCTACCGAAGGTCAATGACATTGCCATCGGCATCGCGCTCATGCTGTTCGGCACCGGCTTGGCGTTCTTCTTCGGCAAGCCCTACATCCAGCCGCAGGCCCCGCGTCTGCCGTCGCTGTCGCTGGGCGGCTGGTCGGACAGCGCCTCGGTGCGCCAGGCGCTGGAAATCAATCCACTGTTCCTGCTCGGCATCGTGCTCGCCGTGGCCATGTGGTGGGCGCTGAAGAACACCCGCGCCGGGCTCATCGTGCGCACCACCGGCGACAGCGCGCCCGCAGCCCTTGCGCTGGGCATCGACGTCAACCGCGTGCGCCTGCTCTCCACCATGCTGGGCGGCTTCTTCGCCGGTGTCGGCGGCTCGTTCCTGTCGCTCTACTACCCCGGAAGCTGGACGGAGGGCCTGTCCTCGGGTCAGGGACTGATGGCCGTGGCGCTGGTGATCTTCGCCCGCTGGAACCCGCTCTACTGCTTCGCCGCCGCCCTTCTGTTCGGCGCGGCAGGCGCGCTGGGTCCCGCTCTTCAGTCAATCGGCATCTCGCGCGGCTACCACTTCTTCAACGCCGCTCCCTACATCATGACGCTGCTGATCATGATCGCCAGCGTCTCGCCCAAACGCTCGCTCAAGGGCGCGCCGGGCGAACTCTCTATCACCAAATGAAGAAAGGGACGCATTGATCATGAACGGTCTGGGCGGTCTCAACAAATCTCCGAACGGCGTTGTCCTGGGCATGGTGCAGCTGCAACTGCCCACCGTGGTCACCAGGGCGGATCTCGCGGCCCAGACGCAGGTGATCGTCGACATGGTCGCCAAGGCGCGGCGCAACATGGCGACCATGGATCTGGTGGTGTTTCCTGAGTACGCCCTGCACGGGTTGTCGATGGACACCAACCCGGAGATCATGTGCACGCTCGACGGCCCCGAGGTCGCGGCCTTCAAGCAGGCCTGCATCGACCACGACATCTGGGGCTGCTTCTCCATCATGGAGCGCAACCCCGGCGGCATGCCCTACAACTCCGGCCTGATCATCGACAACACCGGAGAGCTGAAACTCTACTACCGCAAACTGCACCCCTGGGTGCCCGTCGAGCCGTGGGAGCCGGGCGACGTCGGCATTCCGGTGATCGAGGGGCCGAAGGGCTGCAAGCTGTCGCTGATCATCTGCCACGACGGCATGTTCCCCGAGATGGCGCGCGAGTGCGCCTACAAGGGCGCGGAAATCATGATCCGCACCGCCGGCTACACCGCGCCCATCCGCCAGTCCTGGGGCTTCACCAACCAGTCCAACGCCTTCTGCAACCTGATGGTCACCGCCAACGTCTGCATGTGCGGCTCCGACGGCAGCTTCGATTCCATGGGCGAGGGCATGATCGTCAACTTCGACGGCACGATCATCGCCCACGGCACCACGGGACGTGCCAACGAGATCATCACCGCGGAAGTCCGCCCCGACCTGGTGCGCGAGGCGCGCCTCAACTGGGGGGTGGAGAACAACATCTACCAGTTCGGCCACCGCGGCTATGTGGCGGTGAAGGGCGGCGCGCAGGACTGTCCCTACACCTACATGCACGACCTTGCCGCCGGTGCCTACCGGCTGCCCTGGGAGGACTCTGTCCTGCACACCGACGGCACGTCGTGCGGCTTCCCGGCTCCCACGCGCGCCTTCGGCGAAAAGGATCTCAGCGATGCCGCGGAATGAGGTCAACAGGACGCCGCGCCGCGCCCGGCAACAAGCCGCCCATCCTTCGAGACGCCCGCTCGCGCGGGCTCCTCACGATGAGGCCGTCGGGTTGACAGCGCATGTTTCTCAAACGCTTCGACACACTCCTCCTCCTCCTGAGGATGGCCGCAAGGCCCGTCTCGAAGGATGGGCCGCATCCTCGGTCGCTACAAAAGCCATCCCGGGGTTCCGCCCATGACAACCCTCGACGAACGCATCGATCAAGCCATGGTGCCGGGCGGCCGGACGGTGGCCTCCGATCCTTATGCCTGGCCGTTCGACGGCGATCTCCGACCGGAAAATACGGCGATCGTGGTCATCGACATGCAGGTCGATTTCTGCGCACCCGGCGGCTACGTGGATTCCATGGGCTACGACATTCAGCTGACGCGCGCGCCGATCGAGCCGATCGCCCGGCTGCTCGAAGGCGTCCGCGCGCGTGGCTTCACCGTCATCCATACCCGCGAAGGTCACAGGCCGGACCTCTCCGATCTGCCGGCGAACAAGCGCTGGCGCTCGCAGCGCATCGGCGCGGGCATCGGCGACCAGGGCCCCTGCGGGCGTATTCTCGTGCGCGGTGAGCCGGGATGGGAAATCATCCCCGAGCTGCAGCCAATCGCCGGCGAGCCCATCATCGACAAGCCCGGCAAGGGCAGCTTCCTCGCCACCGACTTCGATCTGGTTCTGCAAACCAAAGGCATCCGCAACATCGTGCTGACGGGCGTAACCACTGACGTTTGCGTGCACACCACCATGCGCGACGCCAACGACCGCGGCTACGAATGCCTGCTGCTGTCCGACTGCACGGCGGCCACCAAGCTGGAAAACCACCTCGCGGCGCTGGACATGGTGAAGATGCAGGGCGGCGTCTTCGGCGCGGTGGCCACCAGCGCGCAGTTTCTCGAAGGGATCGGGTGATGCGCCAGGCCAAGGTCCACCGCATCGCCACAAGCGCACCGGACGACGTATCCGGTCTGATGGCGGCGATCGGCGATGGCCGGATCGATCCCGCCGGCATCATCGCCATTCTCGGCAAGACCGAGGGCAACGGCTGCGTCAACGACTTCACCCGCGCCTTTTCCGTCTCCGCGCTCAAGCAGGCGCTGTCCGGACATCTCGACCGTGAGGCGCTCGAGCGCATCGCCTACGTCATGTCCGGCGGCACGGAAGGCGCGCTGTCGCCGCACATCGTCGTTTTCGAAAGCGGCAAGGCGGAGGCGGGCGGCTGCCCGGCGCTCGCCATCGGCAGCGCGCTGACCGCGCCCCTTCGGCCCGAGCATCTCGGCCGCATACAACAGGTCGCGCTTGTGGCCGACGGCGTGCGCGCCGCAATGACGGATGTCGGCATCAGCGATCCGGCGGACGTGCATTTCGTGCAGATCAAATGCCCGCTGCTCACCGCCGAGCGTATTGCTTCAGCCGATGCCCGCAACGAGACCGTCGCCATCCGCGACACGCTGAAATCTATGGGCTATTCGAGGGGCGCATCGGCGCTCGGCGTCGCCGTGGCGCTGGGCGAGATCGAAGCCGCCGGCATCACCGACGCATCGATCGTCCGCGACACGAACCTGTGGTCCTCGCGCGCCAGCACCTCGGCCGGCGTCGAACTGCTCAACCACGAGATCGTGGTTCTTGGCATGAGCGCCGACTGGTCCGGCCCGCTGGTCGTCGATCATGCCGTGATGGCCGACGGCATCGATGTCGAGCCCGTGCGTGCGGCCCTCAAACGCCTGGGCTTTGCCGCCGACGGCCAATTGGCCCTACCCGAGCGCCAGCGCCTCGTCGCCCTTCTCGCCAAGGCCGAGCCGGGCAGCACGGGAAGCCTGCGCGGCGCGCGCCACACCATGCTCGACGACAGCGATATTTCCGCCACCCGCCACGCCCGCGCCTTTGTCGCGGGAGCGCTTGGCGCGCTTGTCGGCACCAGCGAGATTTACGTCTCCGGCGGCGCCGAGCACCAGGGGCCCGACGGCGGCGGCCCCGTCGCGCTCATCGCCACCCGCCCCGCGACCAGCCCTCAAGGAGTTCTCCCGTGACACACTCCGCAGCAGCACGTGAGACCAACGGAATGCGCGCCGTCGGCGTCGAGACGCTGGGCATGAGCAAGCACTTCGGCGCGCTCAAGGCGCTCGACGACGTCTCCATCCACGTGCGCCCCGGCTCCTTCCACGCGCTGCTGGGCGAGAACGGCGCCGGCAAGTCGACGCTGGTCAAATGCATGATGGGCTTCTACCAGCCCACCCACGGTCAGATGATGGTCGACGGCAAGGAAGCGGCGATCCCCAACCCGCGCGCGGCCCACGCCCACGGCATCGGCATGGTCTACCAGCATTTCACCTTGGTGCCCTCGCTGACGGCGGCCGAGAACCTGGTGATCTCCCGCGCCGACACGCCCGCCGTGATCGACTGGCGCAAGGAGATCGCGGCGCTGGAGGCCTTTCTCGAGACCACGCCCTTCAAGGTGCCGCTCGATGTGCCGGTCTCGGGGCTGTCGGCCGGCGAGAAGCAGAAGCTGGAAATCCTCAAGCAGCTCTATCTCGACCAGCGGTTTCTGATCCTCGACGAGCCCACCTCGGTGCTCACGCCGGACGAGGCCGACGAGATCCTCGGCCTGCTGCGCGGCATGACCAAGTCGGGCGATCTGACGATCCTGATGATCACCCACAAGTTCCGCGAGGTGACCGCCTTCGCCGACGAGGTCACCGTGCTCCGCCGCGGGCGGATGGTGGGTTCCGGCAAGGTATCGGATCTTTCGATCGACGAGATGAGCCACATGATGATCGGAGACACCCAGTTGCGCGAACGCTCCGAGCGCGTGCGCCACAACGCGCCTTTGGTGAAACTGGAACTCGCCGGCCTCTTCGCCATGGACGACGAGGAACTGCCGGCGCTGGAAGCCATCAGCGTGAAAATCCGTTCCGGCGAGATCCTCGGCATCGCGGGTGTTTCCGGCAACGGCCAGTCGGAACTGATCGAGACGCTGTCGGGCCAGCGCGCGCTCACCGACGGCCGCATCTTCATCGACGGCGCGCCCTACGAGCCCGAACGCGGCCAGATGGACCGCTTCAAGGTCTACGGCTTTTCCGAGGAGCCATTGAAGAACGTGGCCGTGCCGCGCATGAGCGTGGCCGAGAACATGGCGTTTCGCACCTTCGACAAGGCCCCCATTTCCCCATGGCGCGGCTGGCTGTCTCCGCTGCCCATGCGCCAGCGCGCCCGCGAGCTGATCGCCGCCTATCGCGTCAAGACGCCCTCGCCCGAGGAGCCGATCGAGAACCTGTCGGGCGGCAACGTGCAGCGCGCCATCCTAGCGCGCGAGATCTCCGGCGACGTGGACGTGCTCATCGTCGCCAACCCGTGCTTCGGGCTGGATTTCGCCTCGGTCGCGGAAATCCGCGCCCAGATCATGGACCAGCGCAACCGCGGCGCCGCCGTGCTGCTGGTCTCCGAGGACCTCGACGAGATCCTGGAGCTGGCCGACACGGTCGCGGTCATGTCCGAGGGGCGCATCTCCTACACCTCACCCATCGGCGAGACGGACCGCAAGACCATCGGCCACGCCATGGCGGGGCAGCACTGATGATCACCGTCCCCGCCCTTCCCTTCGACCTCTCCTTCGATCCGAAGACGGTCGCGCTGATCGTCATCGACATGCAGCGCGACTTCATCGAGCCCGGCGGCTTCGGCGAAACACTCGGCAACGACGTCTCGCTGCTCGCGCCCGCCGTCGAGGCGACCAAAGGTCTTCTGGCGCTGTTTCGCGCCCACGGCTGGCCGGTGATCCACACTCGCGAGGCGCATCGTCCCGATCTCTCCGATTGTCCCGAGGCTAAGCGCACGCGCGGTGCGCCACACTTGCGCATCGGCGACGAGGGCCCCATGGGCCGCGTCCTCATCCGCGGCGAGCCGGGCTGCCAGATCGTCGCGGCCTGCGCGCCCGTCGAGGGCGAATTCGTGGTCGACAAGCCCGGCAAGGGCGCCTTCTATGCCACGGAACTGACCAGCATCCTCGCCGATCTCGGCACCCGCACGCTGGTCTTCGCCGGCGTCACCACGGAGGTCTGCGTCCAGACCACCATGCGCGAGGCCAACGACCGCGGTTTCGAGTGCCTGCTGATCGAGGACGCGACCGAGAGCTATTTTCCCGCCTTCAAGGCGGCTACGCTCGACATGATCCGCGCCCAGGGCGCCATCGTGGGCTGGACTGCGCCGCTCGCGGCCCTGAGTGCCGCCGTATCCAGGGAGACCGCCGCGTGACCGATACAGACACCCCGCCGTTCGATGCCGCAGCCCATGTCGCTCACATGGAGACGGTCATGGGCCTGACGATCGAGGAGGACTGGCGCCCTTCCGTCGTCGCCAACATGGCCGCGACCGCCGCCGCCGCCGCCCTTGTCCTCGACTTCCCGCTCGACGACGAGATCGAGCCCGCGCCGGTGTTCATCCCATGAGCATCCCCACCAGCGACCTCGCCTCCTGGACCGCAGCCGAAACCGCGAAGGCCGTCAACGACGGCGCCATCAGCGCGCGCGACGTGGCAAACGCCGCGATCGAGCGCATCGAGGCGCTCAACCAGGCGCTCAACGCCTTCACCGACGTCACCGGCGCGCGCGCGCTGGCCGAGGCCGACGCCGTGGACGCCAGGGTGGCTTCCGGCGAACATCTGCCGCTGGCGGGCGTGCCTTATGCGGTCAAGAATCTCTTCGACATCGAGGGCGTGACGACCCGCGCCGGCTCGAAGATCAACCGCGAGAACCCGCCCGCCACCGCCGACGCGACGCTGGTTTCGAAGCTGACGCAGGCCGGCGGCCTGCTGCTCGGCGGTCTCAACATGGGCGAATACGCCTATGATTTCACAGGCGAAAACGTCCACGACGGCAACGCGCTCAACCCGCATGATCCCGCCCGCATGTCCGGCGGCTCCTCGAGTGGCTCGGGCACGGCGGCGGCAAGCGGCATGGTGCCTGTGACCATGGGCTCGGACACCAACGGCTCCATCCGCGTGCCCGCCTCCTTCTGCGGGCTGTTCGGCCTGAAACCCACCTTCGGCCGGCTTTCGCGCGGCGGCACCTATCCCTTTGTCGCCAGTCTCGACCATCTCGGTCCGCTGGCGCGCTCGGCCGAGGATCTGGCGCTGGTCTACGACGTGCTGCAGGGCGCGGATCCGCGCGATCACGCGCAGGCCGACAAGCCGCCCATGCCGACTCTCGCCGAACTCTCCAAGGGAGCCTCGGGCCTGCGGATTGCGGTCGCCGGCGGCTATTTCCGCGAGCGCGCCATGCCCGAGGCGCTGGCCGCCGTCGACGCCATCGCGGCAAGTCTCGGCGCGGGCCGCGAAATCGGCATTCCCGAGGCCGCCCGCGCGCGCGCCGCAGCCTATGTCATCACCACGTCGGAATCCTCCGCCCTGCACCTCAAGCGGCTGCAAAGCCGCCCCGGCGACTACGATCCCGACACCCGCGACCGGTTTCTTTCCGGCGCCATGGTGCCGGCCGCCTGGACGGTGCAGGCGCAGCGGTTCCGGAGCTGGTTCCACGCCTGCATGCTGACGCTGTTCGACAACGTCGACATTCTTCTGGCACCCTCCACCCCGTTCCACGCCCTGCCCTCGGGCACCAGAACCGTGACGCTCGACGGCGTCGACATGCCCGCGCGGCCCAATATCGGCCTCTTCACCCAGCCGATCTCCTTCATCGGTCTGCCGGTGGTCTCGGTTCCCGTCTGGCTCGATGGCGCGGACCTCCCCATCGGCGTGCAGGTCATCGCGCCGCCGTGGCGCGAGGATCTGGCGCTGCGCGTCGCCAAGACGCTGCAGGACCGGGGCGCGGCCAGCGCGCCGGTCGCGCCCGCACCGAAAGACAACAAATAGGACAGACGCATGGCGGACGCTGGGCCGGACCCACTCTGGTTTCCGCTTGCCGAGGCGCTCGCGAGATGGAGAAAACGCGGCGGCGCAAAGGTCGGACACAGGTGCTCGCTGAACGGCAGGTCGGGTCCCGGCTCGGAGGCCGGGATGACAATCGGTGAGAACCGTCAGCGCGAAGCGCCGTCCGAACCACTTTCCCGGTATTGCCCCCCCTACCCGCATGCAAACGGCGTCTTGGTGTGCGGCATGGCCACCGTGCAGCCGCACGGCAGACGCACGGGGGCGGAGGACGCGGGCACCGCCGTGTGCGCCACGCGCAGCTGGAACGCCTTCCAGTAGGGATCCCAAGGCTTTGCCGCCTCTTCCATGCGCGGCACATGCACCTTGAGATAGTCCTCCGCAGCCTCCCGGATCTCGTTCTTCATCGCGCGTTCGTCGATCATGGTCAGTTCGCGCTCGCGCATCACCACCACGCCATCGACCAACACCGTGCGCACGGCCTCGGAGTTCACCGCGTAGGTGAGTTGCTGCACCGGCTTGTGGAGCGGGATCAATCCATAGTCCGAGCGGTCGATGAGAATGATGTCCGCCTTCTTGCCCACCTCCAGCGTGCCGATGTCGTCGCCCAGCATGGCGGTGCGCGCCGCCCCCGTGGTCGCCATGGCAAAGGCGTCCTCGGCGGTCGGCCAGCGCGTGTGATCCATCTCGCCGGCGCGATGCGTGACGGCGGCCAGCGCCAAGGAGCGGAACATGTCGGCGCGATCCGACGTCGAGGTGCCGTCGGTGCCAAGGCCGATCGGCACGCCGGCGGCCAACAGATCGGGAATGCGCGCGATGCCCGCGCCCAGCTTGAGGTTGGACAGCGGATTGTGGGTCATGCAGGAGCCGCGCTCCCCCAGCAGCGCGATCTCCGGATCGGTCAGCCAGACGGCGTGATTGAGCGTGAAGTTGGGCGTCAGCACGCCGATGTCGTCGAGATGCTCCACCAGCGGCTTGCCGTAGATCTGATCCGCCTGCACCGCGTGCGTCTTGCTCTCCAGCGTGTGCGTGTGCACAGAAATGCCGCGCGCCAGCGAGATCTCCGTCGCCGCCTGCATCAAGGCGTCCGAGCACCACTGCGGGCCGACGGGTCCCAGGATCACCCGCAACCGGTCGTTGGCCGTCCCGCTCCATTTGTCGAAATTCCGCTCAAACAGCGCCAGGTGATCCGCAGTCGGCCGCGCCCTCACCGTCGCAAGCCGCGCATGCAGCTCCGGGTCCAGCATGTCCTTCGCCCAGGGCAGCGGCTCCAGCATGTCGCGGTCGCCCATGGAGGTGGTGATCGAGGCGCGCAGGCCCAGATCGCGATAGGCCGCGGCCGCGCCGTCAAACGCCGCCGGATCGCCCGGCTGGTTGATCAGGTCGTCCTGCACCGTTGTGACGCCCGAGCGCAGCGACTCGATCGCCAGGATCATGGTGCGCAGGTAGTGCGCGCGTTCCTCGAGCTGCGGCAGCGCGAACGGCGGATACTTGTGCATCAGCCAGATTTCCAGCGGCAGCGCGTCGTAAAACCCCTGCTCGAAACTCTCGTTGGAATGGGTGTGCGCGTTGACGAAGCCGGGCAACACCAGCCGGTCGGAGGCGTCGACGATCTCCAGCCCCTCGCCCCCGATGCCCGGCGATCCGAGCAGATCCACGCCGATGGCGGCGATGCGCCCCTCGCGCACCAGAATGTCGGCGCGCGGCAGATGCGCGGCCTTGGCGGCGGGAATGACGTAACCGTTCTGGATCAGGATGCTCATTTTTTGGGCTCTTCCGGGCGGGTTGGTTCGTCGGCGTGGAAATCGGCAAGGTGAAGGAAAAATCAGCAAGTTACATGCCACCGAAGCCTTGCGGTGCGAGCCCGCACAGCGTATCGCGGTTGGCGAACTCCTTGCATGCATGCAATCGGCACAAACAGGGGAGAGCGCCATGCAGATCGACATTCCGGAGGTGAAGGCTGAGGTCGAGGCCGCGTTTGCCGCCTATGAGGCCGCGCTTGTCGGCAACGACGTGGCGGTGCTGGACACCTTGTTCCTCAACGCCCCGACCACCATCCGCTATGGCGCGTCCGAGAACCTCTACGGCTACGACGAGATCGCCGCCTTCCGCGCCGCCCGCCCGTCCAAGGGACTGCAGCGGACCCTGTCGCGCACGGTGATCACCACCTATGGCCGCGACGCTGCCGTCGCATCGACGCTGTATTATCGCGAGAGCGCGCCCGACACCGTCGGCCGGCAGATGCAGACCTGGATCCGCACCGGCGACGGCTGGAAGGTTGCCGCCGCCCACGTCAGCACCATGGATCAGGCCGCGCCGGCGCAATAGACTGTTGCCCCGCACATCCGACGGACGCAGGCCAGACACCCGATGACCGCTTCACCGCCCCCGCAGCCCCGGACAACGGCCCGCACCCGGAATGGAACGCAGAACCGGACACGGGCGGAAGACATCCGTCTTCAGTTGGCCGACGAGATCGTCAGCGGCACCTTGAAGCCCGGTCAGCAGCTCGACGAGATGAGCCTCGCGGCGCGGTTCAACGCCTCTCGCACGCCGGTCCGCGAGGCCCTGCGACAATTGGAAACCAGCGGACTCGTCGAGATGCGGCCGCACCGCGGCAGCTTCGTAGCGGCGCTTTCCGCGCAAATGCTGGAGGAAATGTTCGTCGCCATGGCGGAGCTGGAATCAGCCTGCGCCGGGCTTGCCGCGTTGAACATGAACGCCGCCGAGCGCCGGGCGCTTGAGGAAATCCTGGCGAACATGGCGGAAGAAATGCGCGCGGGCGAGCCGATGCGCTATCACGCGCTCAACGAGCTGTTTCACAACGCGATCTATGAGGGCAGCCACAACGGTTATCTGGCGGATCTGACGCGCGCCACGCGGCTCAGGCTGGCGCCCTTCCGCCGCGCGCAGTTCCGCGCGCTGGGCCGGCTGGCGCGCTCGCAGGCGGAACATTCCCGCGTGGTGGAGGCGATCCTGCGCGGCGACCGGCGCGGCGCCCAGGACGTCATGCGCGCCCACATCGACACCGTCAAACTGGCGTTCGACGATTACGTCGAGCAATTGTGACGGTCGCGTTGTCCCGCGCCACCGCCCGCAAGCGCAGCCCATCCTTCGAGACGGCGCTGGCGCGCCTCCTCAGGATGAGGTCATCGTTTTGATATCTTTATGAGATCACCACAATTTCAACCTCATCCTGAGGAAGCCCGAAGGGCTGTCTCGAAGGATGGGCAACGGGCTGCAATGACCGCCACAACGCTCTCGCAACGGCACCGGGGAGCCGTCGCGCCCATCCCCGGCCGCGAGCGCAGACAAAATGGCGTCAGATGCGGCCCATAAGCAACAGCACCACGACGATGATCAGCAGCAGGCCCGGCAAGCCGACACCGCCGTGTCCGAAGCCGTAGCCGTAGCCACCGAAACGACCTGAAAAGCCGCCGATCAGGAAAATAATGAGCAGGATGACGAGAATTGTGCCGAGTGACATGGGTCATTTCTCCACGGAGTGACCGAAGCGGCTGAAAACCTGGGCCGCATGCGATCCATTGGCTGCAAGAACCGCGCGAGCGCACAAGCCGGCCCAGCGGTGGCGTCAATCTACTTCGTTTCGACGGTAATGCCGCGTTCTCCAACGCTCAATTCAATGCCCGAGGTCTTCTGGCTTTCCTGGTAGTACTGATAGCCGAGCACGCCGGCGGCAACGACGAGCACGGCGATGATCCCGTAAAGCGCGTTCTTATTCATGGTCTTCTCCGTCATGTCCCGCGCCGCCGGCGACGCGCCGTGCGGATCAGGGACTCTGCGGCTCCAACCATGCGCAAAGGTTCGTGCGACAACGGCCGCACGGCTCCGCCCAAGGTTTGGTTGGCAGGAATTCAACTCTCTCCGGCGCGAGTATCCGGAACAGCTTCGCGACTAAAACGGCTCACCGTGCGATTGGTTCCATCACCGGACACATTTTTTTAAGCGATCGATAAGCCCGGGCGCGTTCAGCCAGCGAGATCGGCCTGCGCGCGCGCCTGCGACAGCGCCTGAGCCCAGCGGCCCGTGCGCTCCAGCCCGCCGAACGAATAGAAATGCAGCCGCACCGGCCCGCTTTCATGCTGCGCCTTCAGACCCGCCTCAAGCGCCGCGATGATCGGCTCGGCGGAAACCCCGCGCAGAAGCTGAGGTGCCGCGCGCACGCTGCGCATGGGCAGATCGACCCAGCAGCGCAGCGCGATCTTCAAAAGCTTCGCGGCCTGCGTCGGCCCCGCCAGCCCCAGGCTGACCGGCAGATGCGCGTCGATGCCGCGCAGCCAACCCAGCCAGTGCAGGATCTTCTCACCGTCGAAACAGAACTGGGTGACGAGCGACGGCTGCCACCCCCTGCCCTCGATGAGACCGATCTTCTCCTTCAACTGCCGCGCCACATCGTCTTCGCCGACATGCGGATGCCCCTCCGGATAGCCGCCAACCGCCACGGACTCGAGCCCCGCACGCAAAAGGACGTCGCTCTTCAGCAGCGCCATGCTGTCGGAGAAAGGTCCGCGAGGCGCATTGAGATCGCCGGCTATCACAAGACATTTGCGCGGCTGCGTCGCCTTCAGGAACGAATCCAGATCCTCTTCGGAGGTGAAATTGCGCGCCGCCAGATGCGGCACCGGCTCCAATCCCGCATCGCGGATGGCCTTCACCGCTTCGATCTGCCCATCAAGCGCCGTGCGCGGTAGGGAACTGAGAAAGATCTCTGTGCCCGGCTCCAGAACATCGCCAAGCGCTTCCGCCTCGGCTGCGGCGGGCAACGTCGCCTCCAGCGACCAGCCACGCCTGAGAAGACCTTCGCGGGTGTGCACCTCACCCGCCTGCATCCGGTCGATCAGCTCGCTGCGAATTTCCATCACCCTCTCCCGTCCCGATTCAACGCCTCAATCGCGGCGCCTCGAGATCACGTAGCTTTCGTCAAAGAACCACAGTCCGCCACGCTCGCGCAGCACGTCGCGGGCCGCGTCCAGATAGCGGCCGTCCAGCGTCGCCTCCTCCAGGCGCCCGTCCTCCACCTGGGCCACATAGACGGCGGCGTTCCAGGCAGCGAACAGCGTCGAAGTGCCGATGGAGCTCGTCACCTCGCTGGGCAGCGTATGCATGTCGTAGCGGAAGATCGATCGCTTGTCGGAATAGGCATTGAAGCTGAGTTCTCGGGCATCCGCGCCCAGTTCCTGTTTCACCGCCTTGAGAATGTCGTGCCGGGTGGTGCGGAACGGATTGTCGTCGGGCCACACCTTGCGGATCATCTCCATGCCCGGGTCCTCCCCGCGCGAATGGATGCCGATCAGCCGCCCGCCCGGCCCCAGCGCCCGGGCCAGCGGCGCCACCACCTTCTTGGCCTTGAACTCCGCTGAGGCCCGCGCCCGGTATGGTTGCGAGGCGACCACAAGATCGAACTCGGCACGCGCGGCGCCCAGCTTCGGGATGATCGGGTCGAGCAGGAACTTGTGATCCTCGCGGTAGAGCACCAGCGCCACCGGCCGGTCGTAGACGGGATTCCCGTTGGCGCCGATGCGCGCCTGCCAGTTCTCGGCGAGGAACGGCTGCAGCGCGGTGATCTGCTGCTCGAAGTCGTGCGCGGAATTGCCCTGCAGGGCGCATTCCTTCCACACGAAGCTTCCCGCCGCCTTGGTCGAGCGCGTTGTCAGCCACGGCGCCTCGCCATAGTACAGATTGGTCAGCACCAGAACGCTCGCGGGATGCTCGAAAAACCGGTCCGGCATCTTGTCCAGCGTCAGCCGGATGTCCTCCAGACTCACCTCCTTGCCCACCACGTAAAACGGCGTGGTGGGGAAGCGGTGATGCATGGCGCGCATCAGCCGCGCCAGCACGGTTCCATCGCCGACGCCGGCGTCGAACACCCGCACGGCGGGCGGCCGCGGATGGATATGGGCAAGCTCCAGCGCCACCCGGTTCGACGCCACCCATTTCTCCGAGCAGGTGTTGACGAACAGCAGGTATTTCTGGCGGTTGTCGAAGAAGCGGAAATTCGTGTCGCTCTCGGGGTCCGTTGGGCCCCATGTGCCGCCCGGCCTTGGCGCCGTTTCCACCCGGCGCACCCGCGGCAAGGCCTCGGCGGAAGGCTGGAGCACCACCGCCTCAGCCGCTGGCTGCTCAGACACCGGCTGATCGGAAGCCACCAGCAAGGCGCGCTGCGCGCCGGGGTTTCCAGCCATATAGCTGCGGATGCGGCCGAGCGTCTTGGCGCTGATCCGGCCGCCGTCACGGATCCGCCCCACGAGCTTGCCGTCGTTGACGGCCATACGCCCAAAAGTGCTCTCCGCCATGCCGGCGGCACGGCAATAGCGTGCGATTTCGTCGAGGATACGCGAGCGTTCCATGACCGTCGCGGCCTGCGGTGGCCGCCCCGTGTTTCCCAGATGATACAGGGCATGCTTTGCACCCTGTCATTTTTCAGAAGTCTATGCTTGTGACGCCAGTCGCGACACCATAAATTTTCCCACCAATTGAGTGGGCAATTGCGTGGGGAAAGTAGACGCGACAATCACTGAAAAGCCATTGAAAAAGGTTGCCCACCGCAGTGCTCACCGCGATGGGCAACAGGCCAGCAGCCGCGGCGCAAGACCGGGCGCCTCGCCGCAGCTGCTATTTCAGCTTCATGAGCTTTTCCGCGTTTTTATGGTAGATTTTCGCGCGGTCCGCGTCCGGAATATCGATCGCATCCAGGATCTTGATCGTCTCGCGGATATACATCGGCCCTTTTTCGGGGTCGAAGGGAGCGTCCGACGCGAACACCACGTGATCGGCGCCGAAGAAATCGATGGCGCTCAGCGTGGCCATCCTGGAGCCGAAGGTTGCCGTGTCGGCATAGAACATCTTGAAGTAGTCGAGCGGGCGCTTCTTCATCTCCTTGAGCAACGCCTGATAGTCGACATCCGAGGTCCGGGCGCCGAGCTGATCCTGACCGGGGCCGACGCGACCCTCGAAGAACGGGATCATACCGCCGCCGTGGTGGGTGATGATCTTCAACTCCGGCAGCCGGTCAAACAGTTTCGAAAACACCAGCCGCGCCATGGCGGCGGATGTCTCGTAGGGCCAACCGAACGTCCACCAGATCTCGAACAGCGACTTCTCTTCCTCGAGATAGTCGGGGAAGGTCGCGCCGCGTGCCGGATGGAGCCAGATCGGCAGGTCGACCTCAGCCATGTAGTCGTACAACGGCTGGTATTCCGGTGCGTCGATCGCCTTGCCCGACACATTGGTGAAGATCTGGATGCCGCGCGCGCCGAGATTCTCGATGGCGTGCCTGGTTTCCGGCATCAAGGCGTCGATCGTGCCCATCGGGACGGTCGCGATGAAGGCAGGGAAACGATCGGGATACTTCTGGCACAGCTCGGCCATGCTCTCCGAACCGATGCGCGAAAGCTCGACGGCCTGGCTCTGATTGCCGATGTATTCCAGCGGCGGCGACGCGAGCGAAAGCACCTGCGCGTAATCGTCGAATGTGTCCATGACACGGAAACGCTCGTCGAGATCGGTCATCATCGGGACCTTCTCCGAACGCATCGTGATGTCTTTCGGCTGGCCGGTCACCTCGAGCAGCTTCTCGTAGAATGCCTTCGGCCAGATATGGTTGAAGATGTCGAGCTTATACACCAGGCGTCTACCTCCTAGAGCCTTGCCGGCACCAACCTCCCGGCAGCGTCAGGGATGTCCGTTCGGCGATAAACTCCCTGTCGGATCAGGGAGAGGTCGCGGACAGCAATCCTGCTCACCCCGGCGCCCGCGGCGCGGCAAAGCGGATCAATGCCGTGCAACGCTCGCGGCACGGCAAAACTGGGAACAGGAGAACCACGAGATCCCGCAGTGGCCCTGTACGATACAACCGGCCCGCGCCCGGCGATTCCCGCCTTGTTGCGCCAACCGGCCGGCTTCATAGCGACGAAACGCCAGACGTATGGAAACGCGCGGCGCCTCGGTTCCACAGGCCCACGCACAGGCCGGCCTCATGGCGCGGCCACACGCTAGCGCGGGGCATTCCGCCTCGCAACTCCAAATCTCACATTATGGGATTTTCTACCCACAAATAGATGAAGCAGCCCCGGGGCGGCTCCACCAACGCGAATGCGCAACGTTTAAACAGGTCCGGGGCGGCCATCGACGGGCCAGCCTCGTCCATCCGGCAATCGTCAATGGGCTTGACGCAAGGCGGCGATTATCGCGCCACGCGCCGAACCCGCGCCACGCGCCGGATCCGGATGCCGCTCACCGTGGACATCGTGCGTTGCAAATGGAATTGTTATTCCGGAAGGCTGTTCAACCCGTACCGGATGAGGATTTCCTCAAACCGGCCCGTCTCGCGCAGCCGCGTCACGCCGGCGTCGAACGCGTCGACAAGCATCTCGCCGCGCGCGTTGGGCGTGAAGGCGAAGGAGACGAAGTCAAGTGCGCCGGTCGGAACCAGGGCGATGCTGTCCCGCACGTTCAACGCCGACGCCATATAGGTGCCTACGTGGCGGTTCTCGAGAAATGCATCGATCCGCCCGGCCAACAGCATGCGAAACAGCAGACCCAGGTTCGAATGGCTGGAAACCGTGATCACGCGGTCCAGATTGCCGCGGTTCTCGGCGATATAGGAATCGATGGGACCATTATCGTCGTAGGTGTAGTCCTTGATGACGCCCAGCCTCAGCGCCTTGAGCGAGTCCACACCCGTGAAATCGAAAATCTCACCCACGCGCACGAAAACGATGGTTTCATCCGAGCTGAGCATATTGGACCCAAACAAATGCTCCGGCGCGGTCGCCCGGGTGGCACCGACGGCCGCGTCCACATTCCCGACATACGATTCACGCAGCGCCCGGCTCCAGGGCATCACCTCGTAGCGCATCTCGTAGCCGGACATGGCGAATGCCTCGCGGCCAATCTCGATCAGAAAACCGGGCTTGGCGTCGCCGGGGTTGCAGTTGTAGGGACACCACGGGTCGGCGGCCACGCGCACGACGGCGCTCTCGTCAGCCGCGATAGCATCCGGAGCCCGGAAGAACACGGCGAACGATACGGCAACTGCAAGGATGACAAAGAAGGATATCCCTCGCATGAGCGTCTCCACGCCTGAAACCGGCGCCAACAGAAGCTCCAGGGCACGTAAATTCTATTATATATGCGATCGTCCCGCTGCTGATTTTATGGACAGAATTACCTAGAAATTAATAATTTCCCTCAGGGTTAACACCCGCCTTCACATAAGAATGCAAATCTAGTCTATTATGCTCGCAATAGCTGAATTCGTTTCACAGCATTCAGGTCATTAGCGGAACGAGGCATGCCATCAACGCGCGATCCGCACACGCCGCCCGTCACACGGCGCGGCTGGCATGACGGCAATCGTTGGCCCGGCCGAAATATATCCTGCCGGCGCGGCACGGCTTCCGACCGGACACGTCACCGCGCGCCCGGCAGGACCAAAGCCCCTCGTGTCCAATTGGCAGTCACATGAACGCCGCCATCCCGCTCCACCGCAGGATCTCCTTCAAGCTGGCCCGCCTGGCGCTTGGCGTAGCCATGGCCGTTGGCCTGCTGGTGAGCGCGGTTCAGGTCTCCCTCGATTTCGCAAACCAGCGGCAGGAAAACGCGGAAATCGTCACCCGCATCCTCAACGCCGCGGACCCGACCGCCCAGCGCGCCATTCTCACGCTGGATCCCTTTCTGGCACAGGAGGTGGTCAACGGGCTGATCAGCTACGAATTCATCATTGCCGCAACCATCGATGACGAACTCGGCACCACGCTCGCCCAGGCGGACCGCCGCCAGCGCATGAACAGCCCGACACGCTGGCTGACGCCGCTGCTGGCCGACGAGTTCGAACGCTTCGATGTCCAGTTGAGTGTGCCGAAGAAGCCGCCAGACCAGTCCGGCCGCCTCTCCGTCGTCATCGATACTGATCGTGCCTTGCTGCCATTCTACATGCGCGCCTCCGTAACGCTTCTGTCCGTCCTGCTGCTGATCGTCTTCGTCGTTCTGCTGTTTCTGGCGATATTCTACATCCTGATCACCAAGCCGCTGCTGCGCGTCATCGGCGATCTGACGGATGTCGATCCGGATGATCCCGAGCGGCCGATGACGCCGATTTCTCCCCTGTCTCCCAGTCATCGGCACGACGAACTCGGCATGCTGCGGGATACCGGAAACCGGTTCATCGCGGCGATCTCCGCCCGCATGCATGAACTGCGCGAAAGTAACGCCGCCCTGGCTTTCAACGAACAGCGCTTCAAGGACTACACCGCGGCGGCGTCCGACTGGTTCTGGGAGCAAGACGCCAACCTGCGCTTCATCGCGCTGCCCGACAATCCCGCCAACCCCGCCTTCACCGACAACTACGTGTGGACCGGCAAGAGGCTGTGGGAGGTCGATGGCGCCGACGTTTCCGAACCCAAGTGGGCCGCCCTAATGGCGGACCTCGACGCGCGGCGCGAATTTCGAAAGTTTCGCACCGAGCACGAGTTGCCCGACGGCCGCATCCGCAAGCTCGAAATCAGCGGCATGCCCTATTTCGACCCCTCCGGCGCATTTTGCGGCTATCGCGGCGTCGCCACCGACGTGACCGAAACAGCGCGCGTGGAGGAACAGCTCGCGCACACGGCCAATCTGGAATCACTCGGCCGGCTGACCGGCGGCATCGCGCACGACTTCAACAACCTGTTGGCGATCATCCAGGGCAACCTTGAGCTCTTGGGCGAGGAGTTGGAGGAGCAGGAGCTGCCGTCCGATCGCGTGGCGACCTCCATTCAGGCAACGCTGCGCGGCAGCGAGCTGACCCAGCAGCTTCTGGCCATCGCCCGCCGCCAGCATCTCGTGACGAAACCGGTCAACATCAACCAGATCATCGCCGGCACTCAGAAGATGCTGTTGCGGGTTCTCGAAAGCACCGTGCACATCAAGACCTACCTGGCCGAAGACCTCTGGATCGCCGACATCGATGTCTCGCGGATGGAAAACGTGCTCATCAACCTTGCGCTCAACGCCCGCGACGCGATGCCGGAAGGCGGCCTGCTGATGATCGAGACCGGCAACATCACCATCGCGGCCGATTCAGCCGCCCACTTCGGGTCCGACGTCATTCCGGGCGACTATGTGCGCCTGACCCTGTCGGACACCGGTGTCGGCATGCCGCCGGATGTGCAGAAGCGAATTTTCGAACCCTTCTACACCACCAAGCCGCTGGGAAGCGGCACCGGTCTTGGCCTGAGCCAGATCCATGGATTCATCAAGCAGTCCGGAGGATACATTTCCGTCTACTCCGAACCCGACAACGGCACCACGTTCCAACTCTATTTGCCGCGCTCCCTCAAGTCGCCGCATGAGTTCGACAGCCGCGAGACAGCACCCGCCGATACCTCCAAGCTTCCCGATGCGCAGGTGCTGATCGTCGAGGACAATCCGGATCTTCGGCAGCTCGCGCGCACGATCGTCGAGGGACTGGGATTAAGAGTGCTGGAAAGCGGCAGCGGCGAGGAAGCCGTGACAATCGCCAAGGCGGCCGGAGGCATCGACCTGCTGCTCAGCGATATCGTGCTGACCGGTCAGATGACGGGTCGCGACGTGGGTGACACGCTACAAGAGCTCTATCCCGACATCGCCATCATCTACATGTCGGGCTACGCGGAGCGCGCACTGCTGCATCGCGGACAAAGCGACCCCGGCGCCACGCTGCTGCAGAAGCCGTTTCAGAGAAAGGAACTGATCAACGCCATTGCGAACCTGCTCAGCCCGGCCCCCGTGCTCTAGATGTGAGCTTTCAACAGGTTGTCCATTCGGACCTGACCGAGGAGACTGGAGTTACCACGCTTCAGCACGCATCGGAGGGTCCGAATGAACATCCACAAGAATGCCCGCCTGACACCGTTGCGTCGAGGGGAGATGGCCCAAGCGGTCATTGAAGGTCGTCTTTCCCGGGCCCAGGCGGCGCGGGTCTATGGCGTGTCGGCCAAGATCGTTGCCCGGTGGGCCGAACGCTACAGGGCGGAAGGCCCGGCCGGCATGGTCGACCGCTCCTCTCGGCCAGGCCGGATGCCCAGCGCAACCGATCCGCTCCTCTGTGAACGCATCATCGCCCTGCGCCGTCAGCGCTGGACAGGTAAGCACATCGCTCGGGAGGTCGGCTGTCACCGGCCACCGTCAGCCGGGCGCTGCGGCGGGCAGGCCTCTCCCGGCTCAAGGACCTCGATCCGGCCGAACCGGTGCGCCGCTATGAACGCCAGCATCCGGGCGAGTTGATCCACATCGACATCAAGAAACTCGGTCGGTTCGACCGCGTCGGCCACCGCATCACCGGCGATCGCACCGGCCAGTCCAACAGCCGCGGTGTCGGCTGGGAGTTTGTCCATGTCTGCATCGACGATGCCTCGCGCATCGCCTTCAGCCAGATCTTGCCCGACGAGAAGAAACACAGTGCGGTCGCTTTCCTGCGCGCCGCGCTCGCCTATTACGAGAGCCTGGGCGTCACCGTCACCCGCGTCATGACCGACAATGGCGCCTGCTACAAATCGAAAGCCTTCGCAAAAGCCTGCCGCGATCTCGGCCTCAAGCACATCCGCACCCGACCCTACACGCCCAAGACAAACGGCAAGGCCGAACGCTTCATACAGACCGCGTTGCGGGAATGGGCCTATGCCATCGCCTACCCAACGTCACGCCATCGCGCAGCCGAACTGCCGATCTGGCTACACCGCTACAATTGGCACCGGCCACATGGCAGCCTAAAATCCAAAACACCGATCAGTCGACTCGATCTAACCGAGGACAACCTCTTGAGGCTCCACATCTAGGCTGTAGTGACAATTTAATCATTTGAGCCAGAGCATGATGCTGGCGAGTTTGACGAAGCCTAGGAAGTTGGCGGCAAGCTTGTCGTAGCGGGTTGCGATGCGGCGCCACTGCTTGAGCTTAGCGAAGAAGCCCTCAATGCCCCACCGGTTCTTGTAGGCAATCTTGTCGTAGTCGTGCTGGTATCTGCGATGCCGGCGCGGCGGGATGACCGGCTCGCCGCCCTGTTCGAGAATGAGCTCGTATAGCCGGTCGGCATCATAGGCGCGGTCGGCGATCACCTGTGTCACCGCCAAGCCCTCGATCAGCTCGCAAGCGGGCGCCATGTCGTTCTGCTGACCCGGTCCCAGCTCGAAGCGCACCGGCAGACCGAGCGCGTCTACGACGGCGTGCAGCTTGGTGCCGAAGCCGCCGCGGGAGCGGCCGAGAGCCTGGGTTTCAGGCCCCCCCTTTTACGCCGCGCTCCGGCGGCCTGCGCCTGGGCGCGGATGACGGTGGCATCGATCGACAGCCATTCCATGTCCGGATCGCTCGCGATCGCCTCGAACAAACGGTCGAACACACCCGCCTCGATCCAGCGGTAGTAGCGCCGCTTGGCGGTCTGGTAGGGGCCGAAGCGATCCTCCGGCAGATCCCGCCAGCGCGCTCCGGAACGCGCCAGCCACAAAATCGCATCGAAGAAGCGTCGGCCGTCGCTGCGCGGGCCGCGCTTGCCCTTCAGGCCGCCCGGAACAAACGGCCTGATCTGCTCCCATTGATCGTCGCGTAGAACTTCGCCTTCCAAAGCCGACCTCCAAAAGTCAGCCTTGAATCTGATTTGCGCCTCAAAGGGAATCCCCCAGTGACGTTAAATTGTCACTACAGCCTAGAGCGTTTCCTTGTTAAATGGGATCAATTCTGCGGAGATGAATTTTGTCGAGGATCAAGAGGATTGGCGAAGGGCATATCGCGGATATGGCCGAGACGGGCCTCGCCGATAATCGGGAAAATTCATCCCGCCCAAAGGGTTGGTCGAAACCGGCCGTCCGCCGCGTCAACGGCCTCCGCCGTAGCATGGGCTACGCCGTTCGCCCGTTTCCTCGCGGATCGAACCGGTTTGGACCAACAGAATTGATTCCATTTAACAAGGAAACGCTCTAATCGGTTGTCTTCTTGGGTGCCTGTTCGCCATGCCCGGACACGGCGCAAAGGCATGTGCAAGAAGCGGGGCCGGTCGCGCGAGGCGGCAATCCCTTGGAACGCCGGCATCACTCTGTGCGACGGCCACCAAAATGAGGAAGCAACCGCCCGAAGCGAGAACCCGCGCATCATGCATATGTGGTTGGACAATGCGGGTCGGCCCGCAAGATCACTCGCGACGCCAACGCGGCCCGGGGCGCACAGCGGCGACCGCAACGGACGCCGGAAACCCGCAGCCTGCCTACGACAGCTTTGCCGCCTGCATCATCGGGTGCATGGCTTCCAGGCTCAGCAGCATGCGCAGCTGGCCCTGATCGCCGCTCAAATCCGCAACCGTGTAGAGATCCAGCACACCGAAGAACGCCTGAAGCGCCTCATTCAGCACCCGGTTGAACTTGCAGGAATCGATTAGCGGACAATCGCGCTTGGTCGGGTCGAAGCACTCCGCGAGATTGAAGTTCTCTTCCGCGGCGCGGATAACCTCGCCGATCGAAATCTCATCGGCCGGGCGCGCCAGCAGAATGCCGCCATTGCGGCCGCGGATGGTCTTGATGAACCCGTTGTCGACGAGCACCTTCATCACCTTGAACAGGTGCGTCTCCGAAATACCGTATGTCGCCGCGATTTCCGGCACCTTGCTCGGCTTGTCGGGATTCGCGGTGCAATACATCAATGCGCGAACGGCATAATTTGCTTGTAAAGTCAGTCTCATAACTGAATCCGTCTTCCGTTAGGCCGGCACCGAAAAATGTTGAGCACCCTATTCATGTATTCCAAAACCAGCGCCGTTTCAACCTGCAGCCAGCCTGCACCATCAATGCTCTGAATTTTCGGCCTGGGCGCGGGGCCGTTGCGGCGATCCCTCTTGAGCATCACTGCGACATCCGTCTGGCGCCAGATCGGGTCCCGGCTCCACCTTCGGCCAAAGGGACCGGCACGCGCCGCACACCGTGCCCGCAATACCGTCCCCAAACGGCATGCGACCAACCCGCGGTCACCTCACGGCCATCATGTCACCGGATGCGGTGCGGTATCAACCCGCCTCGGCCAATTCACCGCTGGCCATCGCACCGGGACCTGGAGTGGCGGCGGGCGGACACTTGCCAAGGATAATCATCCCCAGAACCTCGTCGGCAGTCACCTCGGAGGTCTTCGCCGTGCCCACGAGATGGCCGTTCTTCATCACCGCCACCCGGTCGGCGAGATCGAAGACGTCGTGAATGTCGTGGCTGATCAGGAAGATGCCAATGCCCTCGGCCTTCAGCTTGAGCACCAGATCCGCGACCTGCTTGGTTTCCTGTGGCCCCAGCGCCGCTGTGGGCTCATCCATGATCAAGATACGGGCGTTGAAATGGATGGCCCGCGCAATGGCGATGGACTGCCGCTGCCCGCCCGACAGCGCGTGAACCGGATCCTTGAATTTCCTGAAATTCGGATTGAGCCGGAACATCACCTCGCGCGCCGCCGCCTCCATGGCCACGTCGTCGAGCGTGCCCCAGGGGGTGCGCAGCTCGCGGCCGAGAAACAGATTTCCGGCCGCGTCGATATTGTCGGCCAGCGCCAGCGTCTGGTAGATCGTCTCGATGCCGCAGCGCTTGGCGTCGCGCGGATTGTGGATCTCGACATCCTCGCCGTTGACGCGGATCTTGCCCTCGTCGGCGCGATAGGCCCCCGACAGCATCTTGATCAGCGTCGATTTTCCGGCGCCGTTGTGACCGAGCAGCCCGACCACCTCGCCCGGATAGAGATCCACATCGACGTTGTCGACAGCGCGCACGCCGCCGAAGGCAATCGACATGTTGCGCATCTCGACGAGAGGTGTGGTTCCGGAATGCGCCGTGTCAGCACTTTGCGTGTTCATGCCATCCCCCTTACTTCGCGCGCTTGCGATAGACGGTGTCGACCCATACCGCGAGCACGAGAACGATGCCGACGACGATGTTCTGCAGCGGGGTGTCGACTTCCATCAGCACCATGCCGGTCTGCAGCGACTGCATGACCACGGCCCCCAGCATGGCTCCGGCGACCGTGCCGATGCCGCCGCCCAGCGAGGTGCCCCCGATGACGGCCGCCGCGATGACATAAAGCTCGTCCAGCGTGCCTTGCGAATTGGTCGCAGCGTTCAGCCGAGCTGTGGAAATGGCGCCGGCGATTGCGCAGAGCGCGCCCATCGTCGTGAAGATCAGCACCCTCACCCGCTTGGTGTTGATACCTGCCAGCTCGGCCGCTTCCGGGTTGCCGCCAATGGCGAAGACGTAACGGCCGAACCGCGTGCGCGTGGTGATGAAGGTCATCACGATGCCCACGCCCATGGCGATCAGCACCGGAATCGGCAGCCCGTGCGCGATCAGCAGTGACCCGCCTTCCGGAATTTCCAGCCCGTGCGTCTCCGCGTAGCGCGCCGCGACCCGCGAGGGCAGATAGTAGCTGTTGGCGATCCAAACCGCGCCGATGACCGCGGCCGACGCGATCCCGGCAACGACGAACTCCGCCCAGACGGGCTTCAGCGGGAAGCCGAACCGCTTGCGTTGGGTGCGTCCGTGCAGCGTCGCCCAGACGATCGCCACGCAGGCGAGCGCGGCGACGACCCACGAGGCCGTGTCACCAATGGCGCCGTTGACGCCGCCGCCCATCAGCCGGAATGTGTCGTCCATGGGCGCAACCGTGCGGCCCGACGTGACCCACCACGCCGCGCCACGCCAGACCAGCAGACCGCCCAGCGTCACGATAAAGGCAGGAACACCCATGTAAGCGATCACGAACCCGTGCAGCGCGCCGATCACAGCGCCGATCACCAGCCCGAAGGCGAGCGTGACAACCCAGGTGGCGGGATGCTCGAAGCCCAGAAAGTGCGGCAGGACGTCGGCCTGCATCACCCCCATCATCATGCCGATGAAACCCAGCACGGAGCCCACCGACAGATCGATGTTGCGGGTGACGATGATCAGCACCATCCCGGTCGACATCACCGCGATCGACGAGGTCTGGACCGACAGGTTCCAAAGATTGCGCGGGGTCAGAAAAGCACCGTCGGAAAACAGGTGAAATCCCGTCCAGATGATGATGAGTGCGGCAACCATGCCCACGAGCCGCGTGTCGACTTCCATCGCGGCGAGCGGCGAACGCGGAGGGTGCGCGGCCGCTTGCGATGTCGCATGAACGCCGGTTGCAGATTGTTCCGAAGCCATCGGGATCACATCCGCCTGATCTTGAATTTGAGGAGTATAGCCCTTCGTCCATCCCCCGCGAGCCGGGACGGCGGCACAGGCCGCCGCCCCGGGTCTCTTTGCCTGGGAGGACAGGACTTATCGGGTTACTTGCAAGCCGCGACGCTGCCGGGCTTCACGCCCTTGCAGACGACGTCCGCGGGCACCCAACCGGCTTCGATCACCACGTCGAGATTGTCCGCCGTGATCGGCACCGGCTTCAGGAAGATGGCGTTCATCTCAACGCCGTTCGGGCCGCCGGACCACTTTTCGGCACCCTCGACGGCGTCCATCGCGGTGCCCTTGGCGAGCGCCACGGCGATCTCGCCGGCAGCCTTGCCCAACGCGCGGGCGTCTTTCCAAACCGAGACGGTCTGGGTTCCCAGTGCAACGCGATTCAGAGCGGCGTGATCGCCATCCTGACCCGACACCGGCACGACACCGGCCAGGCCCTGCGCCTCAAGCGCGGCGACAACGCCACCCGCGGTGCCGTCATTGGACGCCACCACCGCGTCGACCTTGTTGTCGTTGGCGGTCAGGATCTGCTCCATGTTGCGCTGCGCATTGGCCGGCAACCAGGCGTCGGTGTAGGCCTCGCCCACGTTCTTGATCTTGCCGGCGTCCATCGCCTCCTTGAGCACTTCCATTTGTCCGGAGAACAGGAAGTCGGCGTTGGGATCGGCCGACGACCCCTTGATAAAGACGTAATTGCCTTCCGGCTGCACCTTGAACACTTCGCGCGCCTGCATGCGTCCGACTTCCTTGTTGTCGAACGTCAGGTAGAAAGCGTCCTTGTTCTCGATCAACCGGTCATAGCCGACCACCGGGATGCCTTCGTTGGTGGCCTTTTCGACCGCCGGACGGATGGCGTCGGAATCCTGCGCCAGAATGATCAGCGCATCGGCGCCGCGCGAGATCAGTGTCTCCACGTCGGTCAACTGCTTGGCGGCCGAAGACTGTGCGTCGGTCGAAATATACTTGGCGCCCGCGGCTTCCAGCGCGCCCTTGATGGCGGCCGCGTCGGTCTGCCAGCGTTCTTCCTGGAAATTCGACCAGCTCACGCCGACTGTGATTTCCTGCGCCACGGCGGCGCCGAGCGTCATGACGGACACCGCCGCACCGGCGGCGAAGATTGCAAATTTTCTCATAGCGGGACTCCCTCCTTGAATGTCGTCGCGTTTCCTCACCCGGACAGGGTTCCGCGGCGTTCATCGCACGCGTGCTGTCCCGTCCCGGGCGGACGCCGCCGATGCTTTTGATCGCGGCTTGTTATTTAATTCGACGTCCGAAAAAAATGTTGATCGAAACCACCGCCGCTGTCAACATGGTTTCCGCATCCGTCATCTCAGACCTACGGATAAGAAATGCGCGGCGGCCGCCAAGAGCCGCAATCAACGGCAGGCCCGCGCGGGGGTGACTGCCAGACGGGGAGTTCGGAAGCGGCACAGCCCGGGAGTGGTCTGTCACACGCTGTTTTCCGCGAAACACGGGATTGTCTTTACCCGATGACGAAAAAGGCGGACCGCGATCAGGTTCGGCGCCAGAACCGGAGCGTCATCCTTCAGACGCTGCGTCGCGAGGGACCACTCGCGCGCATCGAGCTTGGCGAACGCACCCATCTCAGCCCGGCGACCGTCACAGCCATTACCTCCGACCTGATCGACGAGGGCCTGCTGCGCGAAGCGGCCAGCGACGACGAGCGGCCGGCGAGTGGACGTGGGCGGCCGCGCACCCTGCTGGCGCTCGATCCCAGCGCCGCCGTCCTCCTCGGTGTCAAGATCTCGCTCGGCAAGATCGAGCTGATCCTGACCGATTTCTCCGGCCATCGGGTTGCATCCGAAACACACGCGGTGGAGACCTACACCGCGACGCGCGGCGGCGTCTCCGAGACGCTGATTGCGGCGATCACGCGGTTTCTCCAACGCCTGACCGTTGCGCCATCGCGCCTTGCCGAGATCCTCGTCGCCTCTCAGGGCGTGGTCGACACGCGCAGCGGCTCCATCGTCTGGAGCCCCGCGTTCAAGGTCCGCGACATCCCGCTTCTTGAGCCGCTGCGCCACGCCTTCGGCATCAATTGCAGCCTCGCCAACGACGCGAACATGATCGCCGAAGCTTTGCATGACGCCGATCCCGCGCGCTACAGTGGCACCTTCGCGGTTGTCTTCATCGACTATGGCGTCGGCATGGGCATGTTCTTCGACAACAGGGTCTACACCGGAGAGACTGGCGCCGCGGGAGAGTTCGGCCATACCAACCATGTCCCCGGGGGTCCGCTGTGCCGCTGCGGCCGTCGCGGCTGCCTGGAAGCGTTTCTCGGCGACTATGCACTGGTGCGCATGGCCCGGGGATTGCCGGACGCCCATGACCCATGGCAAATCGATTTCGAAGCGGAGGACATCGCGGCCCTTGTCGCACGCGCGGACACCGGCGACGCGGAAGCCCGCGCGGTGTTTTTCAAGGCAGGCCACGCACTGGGTTATGGCGTCGCACGACTCGTCGCCACCATCGATCCCGGTCACATCGCGCTCACCGGCGCCGGCATGCGCGCCTTCGCGCACATGCGTGAAGGACTGGACGCGGGCCTCGAGGAGGCGCTCGTCGCCGATTTGCGCCGCAATGTCACCATCGACCCGCATCCCTGGAACGAGGATCTCATCGCCGCCGGCATGATCGCCGGCGCGCTGGCCCGTCTCGACCGCGTCACCTTCGCCCGCCGCCGCACCCCGGAACTGGAGGCGGGCGAATGAGCGGATCCGTGATCGAGCCACCACGCGACCGTCGGCCCGCCCACCCTCAATGTCACCCCGGGCTCGACCCGGGGCCAACTATGCCCATCGGCGCCCACCGGCCCCGGGTTCGTGGCACCGCCAGCGCAGCACGCACGCCTCAGGACAAGCGGCGGCCAGAATGGATCCCCGCTCGAGGCGGGGATGGCGCGAGGAATGTGTGTGCGCTGCTGAAAATCGTGACGCCGGCAAGCCCCGCGCTCCTCCTCCCCTGAGGACGCCCGAAGGGCCGTCTCGAAGGATGCGCGCCGCGCTCATCCCCCTCCTCGCTTTTCTCGCTTTCCTCCCCTGCCCGCCCAGTCCGCCGAACCGGAATGGGCCGAGCGCGCCCTGCCCGCGCATGTGGATTTCGAGACAGCAAGCCGCGCGCCCGATCACGCGGACCTTGTCGCCGCCGGCCGCGCCCTTTTCATCGCGAAATTCACCCGGGCCGACGGCGCCGGCCGCCCCATGGCCACCCAGGCGATCATCCCCACCAAGCGCCGCCGGCCGCCCGCGACCGATTTCCAGCGCCTGTCGGGTCCCGACGCCAGCACCTGCCGGTCGTGCCACAACGATCCGATCGCCGGTGCGGCCGGAGATTTCACCGCCAACGCCTTCGTCTCCGAAGGATTCGAGAGCGCCGATTTCGACACGACCGACCCGCAGTTCTCCAACGAACGCGGCAGCGTGGCGCTCCACGGCAGCGGCCTGATCGAACTTCTGGCGCGCGAAATGACCCGTGACCTCCTGGCCCTGCGCGCGCAAGCCCTTGCACAAGCAAGACAATCCGGCGCACCAGTCTCCGTTTCAATGGAAACGAAAGGCGTCTCCTTCGGTTCCCTCACCGTCGCCCCCGACGGCCTTGTCGACACCGCCGCGCTCGAAGGCATCGACTCCGATCTCACGCTGCGCCCCTTCAGCCAGAAGGGCGTCTTCGCCTCGCTGCGCCAGTTCACCGTCAACGCCATGAACGATCACCTCGGCATGCAGGCGGCGGAACGCTTCGGCGCGCTTTGGACCGGCACGGATGATTTCGACGAGGACGGCAAGACCGACGAACTGACGCGCGGCGACATCTCGGCGCTCGTCGCCTTCCAGGCGACCCTGCCGCCGCCCATCCGCGAAACGGACCTTTCCACGGACTGGACCCGCGCAGCGGCGCATGGCGAGACGCTGTTTGCGGACATCGGCTGCGCGTCGTGCCACCGCCCCACGCTGCCGCTGGACTCGCTGATCTTCGAGGATCCCGGTCCGCGCGAGGTTGCCGGAACCCTGCGCGGCGGTGAGGTCGCGGATCCGATCCGGCTGGATCTCTCCAACGAACCCTGGGCGCAGGCGCTGGAGCGCGACGCGCAGGGCCGCTGGCTGGTGCCGCTGTTCGGTGATCTCAAACGCCACGTGATCGCCGGCAAGCGCGTCGACACCCTCGGCCGCGAGCTGCTCGCCCAGCGCTTCGTCGAGCGCAACGCCTTCCTCACCTCGGAGCTCTGGGGCATCGGATCCACCGCGCCCTACGGCCATCGCGGCGACATCACCACGCTCAGCGAGGTCATCGAGGCGCATGGCGGCGAGGCGCTGGAGACACGCGACGCCTTCGTGGATCTGCCGGCGGACGACCGTTCCGCCATCATCGCGTTTCTGAAAAGCCTGACGATCGCAGGGCCCGAGATCGTGGAGACCGCGCGATGACCCGCCCCATGCCCCAACTTTCTTCGAAGGCCTCTCGTCTGCAGCTCATCCTTCGAGACGCGGCGATGCCGCTCCTCAGGATGAGGAGGCGTTTTGGGATGGTTCCGTGCGGTCCAGCAACAAGCACTCCCTCATCCTGAGGAAGCCCGCAGGGCTGTCTCGAAGGATGGGCCGCCCCTCCAAGCCCTCCGCATCGTCATCGCCGCCTCCTCCTTCACCTCTCCCCCGGGAGAGGGAGTGCGCACCACGGGAAAGGGGGCTGCTGGTCACTTGGCGCCTTCTTGCTCCTCACATTCATCGCCCTCCCCGCCCACGCCGATGAGCCCACCATGCCCATACCCATCCTGCACGAGGAGGCGGAGGCAGCCGGCATCACGCATACCTACGACGGTCCGTGGGAGTATTTCGTCGGCGGCGGCGTGGCGGTTCTCGACTGCAACGGCGACCGCAAACCCGATCTGTTTCTCGCCGGCGGCACGAACGACGCAAAGCTCTTCGTCAACGACAGCCGCCCCGGCGGCGCACTGGCCTTCCACGACCAGCCCACCGGGCTCGACGCGCGTCACCTGACAAAGGTCACCGGAGCCTATCCGCTGGACATCGACAACGATGGCCATCTGGATCTGGCGATCCTGCGCGTCGGCGAGAATCTTTTGCTCAAGGGCGGTCCGGACTGCACGTTCGAACTCGCCAACAAGGCCTGGGGCTTTGACGGCGGCCGCGCCTGGACCACGGCGTTTGCGGCACAATGGGAGCCGGAAAACGCCTACCCCACGCTGGCGTTCGGCAACTACGTCGACCGCTCCGCCCCGGCTCGCCCTGGGGCACCTGCCACGACAACGCGTTGTTCCGCCCGCAAGCCTCCGACAGGCCCGACTATTCCATTGAAGTGCCGCTGCGGCCGGGCTATTGCGCCCTGTCGATGGTCTTCACCGACTGGAACCGCTCCGGCGAGCCTTCCTTGCGCATCTCGAACGACCGCCACTACTACCGCGGCGGCGAGGAACAGCTCTGGGCCGTCTCCCCGGACCGGCCGCCGCGCGCCTATCGCCGCGCCGATGGCTGGCGGCATCTGAAGATCTGGGGCATGGGGATCGCCACCGCCGATCTCGACGCCGACGGTTTTCCGGAATTCGCCCTCACGTCGATGGGCGACACCAAGCTGCAAACGCTCGACGAGGAGGCCGAAGAGGGCCGACCGGTCTATCGCGACATCGCGCTGGAAAAGCGCGCGACGGCGCACAGGCCCTACACCGGCGAGGACCTGCGCCCCTCAACCGGCTGGCACGCGGAGTTCGCCGACATCAACAACGACACGCTGGAAGACCTGTTCATTGCCAAGGGCAACGTCGAACAGATGCCCGAATTCGCCAGCTTCGATCCCGACAACCTGCTGCTCGGCGCCTGGGACGGCGGTTTTGTCGAGACTGGCGCGCAGGCCGGCATCGCGCTCGACCGGCGCGGCCGCGGCGCGGGATTGGCGGATTTCAACAACGACGGCCTGCTCGACCTTGTGGTCGTCAACCGCGCCGGACCCGTCAGCCTGTTCCGCAATCTCGGCCAGACCATTCCGGACAGCGCAGGACAGCACCGCACCGCAGCCATGGGCAACTGGCTGAAGGTGGAACTGGCGCAGGCGGGCGCGAACCGCAACGCGGTGGGCGCGAAAATCTCGGTGAAGATCGGCAACCGCACCTTGGTGCGCGACGTGCTCTCAGGCGCGGGCCACGCCTCGGGACAGGCGGGCCCCGTTCACATCGGCCTCGGCGTCGCCGAACGCGCCCAGGTGCGGGTGCGCTGGCCCGACGGCTCCTGGAGCCACGCCTACCGCACCTTCGCCAATTCCCACGTGGTCATCGAAAAAGGCGCGGCGGCCGCCAAATACTGGATCGCGGAGTAGCCCGCCTAATCCGCCATATGCGCCAGACAGGCGATGAACAGGGTAGCGGCGCCGGCGGCGGCCACGCGGGTAACCTGCTCAAGCCCCCGAACCGGACGGTTCATCGGAGCGTAGTCGAGCCGGACCGTCTTCAGCGCCGCGTGGGCACGATCGCAGGCGCGTTGCACCTCGACCAGACTTGCGCGCGCCTCGACCTTGCCCACCATCGCTCACGTCCCCTGTCCAACCCTCGCATCGTTTCTAGGCGGCCAGACCTTTCGGTATGGTTAACGAAACGTTGAGAGCCAAAGGCACCCTACAGCGCGTTGCCATAATGACGCAACGGAACAGGGGAAGACGGAGAGACTGCCTCAGCGGCGCGTGGTGGCCGGATCGGCGGCGTCGAGAATGCGCAACTGCACCTTGGCCTGACCCTGCCAGTGGTCGAGCGACAGGGCGCCGGCCAGATGCAGCGCGCCGCCGCGCTTGGACAAAAGCAGATTGCCCAGCGGCTGATCCGCCGCGCGAAATGCGATCGCCTTGATGCTGGCGCCGTCGGCCGATCCCAGCGTGGCGCGCACGTGCCCCTTGCCCACCACATCGGCGAACTTGACGATGTGCGAGGGCAGCGCGAACAGCGGCTCGGAATGGCCCGCGCCATAGGGCCCGGCCTTTTCCAAAAGTTCCATCAGCTTGAGCGTCGCGCCCGAGGCGGTGACCGCTCCGTCGAGTTTCAGGATATTGCTCTCGCGCGCGCCGTCGACGGCCGCGCCCAGCCGTTCCTCGAGAAACGCCTCCAGCTCGGGCACCTTGTCGCGCGCCACTGTCAGTCCCGCCGCCATGGCGTGGCCGCCGCCCTTGACCAGCAGGCCAGCGTCGACGCCAGCGCGTACCACTGCCCCCAGATCGACGCCCGGAATCGAGCGCCCCGATCCGGTGCCGAAGCCGTCGTCATTGAAGGCGATCGCGAAGGCCGGGCGCCGGTGCCGCTCCTTCAGCCGCGAGGCGATCAGCCCGACGATACCGGGATGCCAGTCGTCGGACCCGGTGACCAGCACGCTCGGCCCCTCGCCATCCAGCATCCTGATCGCCGCCTGGCCCTCGCCGTCCTCCAGCATGGCCGCCTCGATGGCCTGGCGCTCGGTGTTCAGCCGGTCCAGCTCCACGGCGATTCTGGCCGCTTCCTCGCGGTCCTCGCTGCTCAGCAGCCGTGCCCCAGCGCCGCGTCGCCAATGCGCCCGCCGGCGTTGATGCGCGGACCGATCAGGAATCCCAGGTGATACGGCGTCAGCGGACCGTTGACGCGCGCCAGATCGGCAAGCGCGGCAAGCCCCGCATTGACGCGGCGGCGCATCGCCACCAGCCCCTTGTTCACATAAGCCCGGTTGAGGCCGATGAGCGGCACCACGTCGCACACGGTGCCCAGCGCCACCAGATCCAGCCACGACAGCAGGTCCGGTTCCTGTCCCTTGAAACGGCCGCGCCGGCGCAACTCGCGATTGAGCGCCACGCAGAGCAGAAACGTCACGCCGACGGCCGCCAGATGCCCCTGCCCCGACAGATCGTCCTGCCGGTTGGGATTGACCAGCGCCACCGCCGGCGGCAGCGTTTCACCCACCTGGTGGTGATCGGCAACCACCACGTCGAGCCCCAGCCGTTTGGCTTCTTCAAGGGAGTCGAAACTCACGCTGCCGCAATCCACGGTCACCAGCAGCGAGGCGCCGCCCTCGCGCAAGTGCTGGATCGCCACAGGGTTCGGTCCGTAACCCTCAATGATCCGGTCGGGAATATAGATGACGGGGTCCAGCCCGACGGAGCGGAGATACCGCGTCAACAGCGCCGACGACGTCGCGCCGTCCACGTCGTAATCGCCGAAGATCGCGACGTTCTCGCCGCGCTCCACCGCGTCCGCCAGACGGTGCGCCGCGGCGTCCATGTCGACGAGCGTCGACGGGTCCGGCATCAGGTCGCGCAGGCTGGGATCGAGGAACTGTTCGGCGTGATCGGCGTCCACGTCACGGCCCGCCAGAACACGAGCCACCACATCGGGCAGGCCGTAGCGCTGGGCGATCAGCTGCGCCTGCGCGGCGCGCGGCGCGTCCAGACGCTCACGCCACACCCGCCCCGACACGGATTTCTCGACGCCGAGAAAGGCGCGGGTCGCAGGATCTTCGCGAAATCCGCCGAGCATGGTCACCTCAAGCTTGCTCCCATATGCGTGCCGGCCATCGCGATGCATGACCATTGGTTGTGGCGCGCCCCACGATGCACGACGCGTCCATGATGTTCAAATCGGCATCCGGCATGTCTCGCGCGACAACAACCGGGGTTCCCGCGCCATCAAGCAGCCCCCGGTTCAATGCGTTGGGACGATCCAAACCGGACAAACGCCTGCCTGTCACCGAAGCTCGCTCTGGTAAGCAATCAGGTCCGGCAGAATCATCTGATTGACAAGGGACAAACTGGAAAATGTGGCCCAATGCGCCATTCGGAGGGTACGAACACCCTTTTCCCCGAGGGGCATTTTGCCAGCGCTACGCCCTGGAGAGGACCGAAACCGTGAACCGGTATCGCGGCCGATGCTTGAGCAAATTACGCGGGCGCGACGCTCAGTGTCCATCACGGCGTCCGGCGCGTCAGCCGGCGCCGCGCCGGAGTTCCCCAGCAGTCTTGTTTCCAGTGGCGCCTAGGTCGAGCTTCGACAGCGCGACGGGACGACTGAACAGATATCCCTGCACCTGATGGCAGCCGGCGGCGCGCAGCATGTCGAACTGCTCCCGGGTCTCGATCCCTTCCGCCGTGGTGGTGATGTCGAGCGATCGGCCCAATCCGATGATGGCGCCGACAATGGCAGCGCAATCGCTCCGCTTCTGCATTTCGTTGACGAACGAGCGATCGATCTTGATCTTGTCGAATGGAAACACCTGCAGATAGCTCAGCGACGAATAGCCGGTTCCGAAATCGTCAAGGACGACAGAGACGCCGAGCTCTCTCAAGTCATGCAGGAACGCGAGGTTCTCGGAATTCTGCTGCAACAGAACGGACTCGGTGATTTCGATTTCGAGCCGCTCTGGCGCAAGACCCGAGTCCGCCAGTGCCGTCACAACCGTTTGCGTCAGATTGCCGGCCCTGAATTGCACCGGAGACAGGTTGACCGCGATCTTGATGTGAGCCGGCCACCGCGACGCGTCCCTGCATGCCTTGCGCAGCAAGCGCTCACCCAGCGGGATGATCAGGCCGGTTTCTTCCGCGATCGCAATGAACATGTCCGGAGGAATCATGCCGCGACGCGGATGCTGCCAGCGCGCCAAAGCCTCGACGCCACAGGTTTCCATCGTGGCTGTATCGACGATGGTCTGGTAGTGCAGTTCGAATTCGTCCCGCGCGAGCGCCTTGCGCATATCCAGCGCAAGGGTTCGGCGCGAGCGTGTTTCCTCCGCCATCACGCGGTCGAAGAAGCGATAGCCGTTGCGCCCATCCGATTTTGTCTTGTAGAGCGCCAGATCCGCACTTTTGAGCAATTGATCCGCGTCGATGCCATCCTCGGGCGCAAGTGCAATGCCGATGCTGGCGCCGATAACCAGTTCAGCGCCCTCGATCATGTAAGGAGCGGTCGTGATGTCCAGAAGATCCTCCGCCAAAGCCAATGCGGCCTGCTTTTGATCTCCGGCCGCGGTTGCCTGCAGAACCGCGAACTCATCGCCGCCCAGCCGTGCCACCGTATCGCCTTTGCCGACCATTGCGCGCAGCCGATCGCCGAACTCCTTAAGCAGGGCATCGCCAACCGGGTGCCCCATGGAATCGTTCACCGCCTTGAACTGGTCGAGGTCCAGCACAAAGATCGCGAACGACGCCTTCTCCCGGTTCAGCTGCGTCAGGGCCTTTTCAATTGCTTCCAGAAACGATGCCCGGTTGCTCAGCCCGGTCAAGGTGTCCTGGCGCGCCAGGCTCGCGATCTTTTTCTCCGCCCGATGTCGCTCGGTGATATCCTCATGCGTCGCGACCCAGCCGCCTTCGGGCAACGGCCGGTTGATGACATTCATAATTCTCCCATCACTCGTGGTGATGACATGATGTGTCGTCTCTCCGCGCCGCATTGCGGACGGAATCGTGTCGGTGGATTCGTTGTAATTGCCGTAATCGTTGGTCAAGGTCCTGCGATACGCGAGAAGCTTGTTGAATGACCAGCCGATCTCGATGCGGTCGCTCGACAGTTCGTACATGTCGGAATACTGCTGATTGAACAGGACCAGCCGGGCGTTGGAATCAAACATGACGAGACCCTGCGACATGTTCCGCAAGGCCGCGTCGAACTGCATGTTTTTCAGCCGCAGTTCCTCTTCTCGATTTTTCAGCAACTGATTGTCGTGTTCGATTTTCTCCCGGAAGGCCGCAACAGCCCGGACCATCCTGCCAATTTCATCCCGTCGCTGCGGGTCGCTGATCTCGACATCGAGCTTGCCCGACGACACCTGCTGCATCAGGTTCGTGATCGATTGGATCGGATGAACGATCGACCGCGCGACCATCAAGGCCGTGACGAGGCTGACGGCCATCGCAATCATGCCGCCAATCGCGAGGACCCTTTTGTTCGCGCTGGCCTCGTATGCGAGGTCTTCGGCAAAGGATCGCGTCTTCTCTGTCACGTCGAACAGGAATGCCTTCAAATCGCGGTCGACGTTCTTGAACTCGTCGTCGACCATGCCCAGCATCATCGTGGCCATCGGCGCGTCTACGCCGCCAACGTCAAGCGTGTCCTTGGCGACATCTTCATAGCGCTTCCATTCTGTCTGAAGCGCGTGAATCTTCTCCCGCCCGATGTCGCTCAGGTCCGGCCGATCGGCAAATTCCGAAAAGCGCTGCGTGGTGGAGTTGACGCCGGCGAAGACCTCGGCACGCAATGCGTCAAGCAAGATTGGACTGACGCCGTTGCTCGCCCACGAGACATACCGGAATATGCTCACGTGCGTGTCGACGATGTCGTCCTTGAGCTTTGACACAGCGAGTTGTTTGGGAAGGGTCACGGTGGACAGGCTCTTGAGGCCCGTGTCCGTTTTGGAAAATGTCAGGTAAGCGCTTATTCCAGGGAGCAGCATGCAGATCAAAAGAACAAAGGAGGCCACCAATGTCTTCAGTCTGATCGAACTATTTTTAAATAGATCTACCATGCCACTCTTTCAGGAACGGGTGCAATCGCCAACCTACAGATTATAGATTCCGACACCTACGAAGTATTCTCCCATCTTTTCGATATAACTAGATTTATCTTCAATCTTGTTATTGATGGGATTGGGCCACTTGTAGTCGACCCAGCCCGTTCCATTGCCATTGGCGATGTCGATCATTTCCCGGATCAGATATTTTCCATCTTGATCCTTGAGATTCAAAAGGTTCTTGCCAACCAGAACCGGGCGCGCGCCATGCGCGACATTCACGCCCTGCAGATCATAGATGAATGGATACAGGTCGCGGTCATGGAAGGCCGGCGTCGTCGGATCGTTGACGGCTTTGAATGTCGCATCCGGCCCTTCCCTTTGAAAAAGCTCTATGACGCGATTCACCATGGCGACCGCTTCCTGCTTCGTGCCGAACTCGGCTGCGTTCGCGAGGACAGGCGTCAGCGTAAGTGCCACGAACAGCCATCGCACCAATATCAAGCGCATCGGGCTTCCTCCCAGATGAGTGACCCTGAACAATGAATTGAACTAATTTAGAATTGTTAAACGACGGCAAATAATAGTGATTTGTTATTGAAATTTTCGTCTGGAACGTCCGACACAATAGTTGGTAACAAGTTTAGTTCCAGTGCTCTGCCAGGTTGCTGAATACAGTCTTCGAAGACTGCTCGATCGTGGGCACTGGCGCACACAATTTGGAATAGCCAACGGTTTCAGTTGGCCCGGCTCGCATGAATTTTGCTTTGGTTAAAAAAGAGGGAAACGCCCCGGGCCGTTCGACGAACCGCCAGCGCAGGTCCAGGGCTCATCTGCCCAGGACCCGCGCGTAGCCCGATGCGAAAGGACACCGGCTGTCCGACAGGAACCACGCTATTGCAACAGCATGGACCCGATCCTGGTCACGACCCGCCCAAGCCGCTCAATCGAGGTAGAACTTGTCCATCTGGGTGTGCGTCGCCTTGATCCAGCGCACGGTTCCAGTCGACGAACGCATCACGCAGGTGTGCGTCTCGATCGAATTCTTGCCGAACTTCACGCCCTGCAGGAAATTTCCGTCGGTCACGCCGGTGGCCGCGAAGTAGACGTCGCCGGACGCCATTTCTTCCATGGTGTAGACGCGGTTCTCGTCCGCGCCCATCTTCACCGCGCGTTCCTTCTGCTCTTCGCGGGTGATCACCAGCCGGCCCTGCATCTGGCCGCCGATGCAGCGCAGGGCCGCCGCCGCCAGCACGCCTTCCGGCGCGCCGCCAATGCCCATGTAGATGTCGATGCCGGTCTCGTCCGGGTTTGTGGTGTGGATCACGCCGGCCACATCGCCGTCACCGATCAACCGGATCGCGGCGCCGGTGGCGCGCACTTCCTCGATCAGGCGCGCATGCCGCGGCCGGTCGAGAATGCAGGCGGTGATCTCGTTCACCGGCACGCCCTTGGCCTTGGCCACGGCGTTGATGTTTTCCGTCGGCGTCGCGTCCAGATTGACCGTACCGGCGGGATAGCCCGGGCCGATGGCGATCTTTTCCATGTAGCTGTCCGGCGCGTTGAGCAACCCGCCCTCCTCGGCCATGGCGATTACCGCCAGCGAGTTGGACAGGTTCTTTGCGCAGATCGTGGTGCCTTCCAGCGGGTCCAGTGCGATGTCGACCTTCGGGCCGATCTTGGTGCCGACCTTTTCGCCGATGAACAGCATCGGCGCCTCGTCGCGCTCACCTTCGCCGATCACCACCGTGCCGTCGATCGGCAGCTGGTTGAGTTCGCGGCGCATCGCGTCGACGGCGGCCTGATCGGCGGCCTTCTCGTCGCCGCGGCCACGCAGCCGCGCGGCCGAGACGGCGGCCCGTTCGGTGACGCGTACCAGTTCCAGCGTCAGGATACGATCCAGCGAGACCGGTGATTTAGCGTCCTTGGAGACCATTGCCATACCTTTGCGTTACGCCACGTCGGGCGTGCGTTCAATGCGGATCATCTGCGGCGCGCCTGCAATGACGTGCTCGTTGGCAATCGCCTCAAGCGCCGCCTTGATGTCCGCTTCCGTGGTTTCATAGGTGATCAGGATGACCGGCTGCGCCTGTGACGGCGCCGGCGAGTCAGGCGTCTCCGGAGCGGCGCTGCGCGGCGCGCGGCGGCGCTGCACGATCGATTCCAGCGAGATGCCCTGCTCGGCCATGCAGCGCGCGATCGCCGCGAAGGCCCCGGGGCGGTCCTCGACGGCCAGGCGGATGAAATAGCCGCCCTCGTGCCGGCGCATGCGGGCGCGCTTGTAGGGAACCAGTTTTTCGGCCGGACTGCCGAGAGTGGACATCAGATCGCCGCGCGCGATGTCGGCAATGTCGGCGACCACCGACGACGCCGTGGCGTTGCCGCCCGCGCCCGGGCCCACCAGCACGATCTCGCCGACATAGTCGGCATCCACCGCAACCGCGTTCAGCACGCCGTCAATGCGCGCGATCGCCGAGGATTTGGGGACCATGGTCGGGTGCACGCGCTGCTCGATGCCGGTATCGGTGCGCTGGGCGATCCCCAGAAGCTTGATCCGGTAACCCAGTTCATCCGCCGCCTCGATGTCCGCGGTGGTGATCGAGGTGATGCCTTCAAGATAGATGGAATCCACGTCGATCTCACAGCCAAACGCCAGGCTGGTCAGCAGGGCCAGCTTGTGTGCGGTATCATTGCCCTCGATGTCGAAACTCGGATCGGCCTCCGCGTAGCCAAGCCGCTGCGCGTCCGCCAGACACGCCTCAAACGAGATGCCCTCGGTTTCCATCCGCGTGAGGATGTAGTTGCAGGTGCCGTTGAGAATACCGGCCACCCGGGTCACGCGATTGCCCACCAGCGCCTCGCGCAGCGTCTTGACGATGGGAATGCCGCCGGCGATCGCCGCTTCGAAATTCAGGCTGACGCCATTTTCTTCCGCAAGCTGCGCCAGCGACACGCCGTGCCGCGCCAGAAGCGCCTTGTTGGCGGTGACGACATGCTTGCCGTGGCTGAGCGCAGCGCGCACGCTCGCTTCCGCGGGGCCGTTGTCGCCGCCGATCAACTCGACGAAGACATCGATCGCGTCGCTTGCCGCCAACGCGCAAGGGTCATCGTGCCAGGTCATGGCCGAGATATCGACGCCGCGGTCGCGCGCACGGTCGCGGGCGCTGACGGCAGTCACCTGCACCGGACGCCGGCACCGCAGCGCGATCTGCGCGCCATTGCTTTCAAGGAGCCGAATGACCGAAGCTCCGACCGTTCCAAGGCCGGCTACGCCGAGTCTCAGTGCATCTGCCATGCGAATACGTGATCCAGTTTTGTTCAGGGATTAGCGGAGGGCGCCGATTGGGATCACGTTGTGCAATGTTTCGTCGGAGGTTTCAAGAAACCGGCGAATATTCCGCGCCGCCTGCCGAATCCGCTGCTCGTTCTCCACAAGCGCTATGCGGACGTAGTCGTCGCCATACTCGCCAAAGCCGATGCCGGGCGCCACGGCCACATCGGCCTTCTCCACCAGAAGCTTGGAAAACTCAAGGCTACCCAATGAGCGGAACTTTTCCGGGATCGGTGCCCAGGCGAACATGGACGCGCGCGGCGCCGGCACCTCGAAGCCAGCCTTGGCGAAGCTGTCGACCAGCACGTCGCGGCGCTTCTTGTAGACGCCGCGGATCTCGTCGATGCAGTCTTCCGGGCCGTTCAGTGCCGCGGTGGCCGCCACCTGGATCGGCGTAAACGCGCCGTAATCAAGATAGGATTTCACCCGCGCAAGCGCCGCGATCAGACGCTCGTTACCCACCGCAAATCCCATGCGCCAGCCGGGCATGGAAAAGGTCTTGGACAGCGAGGTGAATTCCACCGCCACATCCATCGCGCCGGGAACTTCCAGCACGGATGGCGGCGGCGTTCCGTCAAAATAGATTTCCGAATACGCCAGGTCCGACAGCACGAAGATGTCATGCTTCTTCGCGAACGCGATCACGTCGCGATAGAAGTCCAGCTCCGCCACATAGGCCGTCGGATTCGAGGGGTAACACAGGATTACGGCGATCGGCTTGGGCACGGAATGCACCACGGCACGTTCCAGTGCGTGGAAGAACTCCGGTCCCGGAGATGCCGGAACGTAGCGCAGCGCGCCGCCGGCCATCAGGAAGCCGAAGGCATGGATCGGATAGCTCGGATTTGGCACCAGCACCACGTCGCCAGGCGCGGTGATCGCCTGCGCCATGTTGGCGAAACCCTCCTTGGAGCCCAGCGTGGCCACGACCTGGGTCTCGGGATCCAGCTTCACGCCGAACCGGCGGCCATAGTAGGAGGCCTGCGCCTTGCGAAGCCCGGCGATTCCCTTGGAGGCGGAATAGCGGTGGGCGCGCGGATCGCGTGCGGTCTCCACCAGTTTGTCGACAATGTGCTGCGGCGTCGGCAGGTCCGGATTGCCCATACCGAGATCGACGATGTCGGCGCCACCGGCGCGGGCCTTGGCCTTGAGACGGTTCACCTGTTCGAACACATACGGCGGCAGCCGGCGTGTCTTGTGAAATTCGCCCATGACGCTCTTGCCTCTTCTCTCTCAATCGATTTCGGTTGCGGCCAATCCGCGGCATGCGGCCGCGGATGCCTCTGGAAATTCAGCGGTCTCGCGGGAATCCTAGCACATTCGGGCGCCAGCGGCGCTTCGCGTGCGGATATACAGGAATTCGCTAAAGGGCGCGACTGGCAAATGCGCGCCTTGAGAGGCTGCGGGCAGACGCGGAAATTCAGGTCCGCGGCTCCGCCTCGATCTTGCCGATCGCCTCTTCGCCATGCGAATTGCGCAGCTTTTTGAGGAAGTCCACCGAGGCGCTCCACAGGCCGCTCGATCGCTGTTCCGGCGCGCGCCCCGCAAGGCGGCGCAATTCGGCCTCGTCGGCTGCGACCTCCGCAGCCGTCTTCAACCTCGGCGCCGCTTCGCCGTACCTCTGGCTTGCCGGCGCGGCGACGAGCGGAGAGCCGTCCAGACGCGCCTCGCGGCGCGGCGCGTTGGCGCCCAGTGCTCCGATGGGCGTGCCGGGTGCCTGGTTCAACCCGGCCTCATCGGCCATGGCCAACGGACCCGTATGCCCCGCGACGCCGCTTCGCGGAATGTCGGCGCGTGCAACCTGCACCTGATTTCCGTTGGAGGCCACCGGCGGCTGCATGGCAGCGGGCGGCGCGCCGGCTGTCGCCATGCCGCCCAAAAGCGTCACGTCAGGGCCAGCAGCGCACCCGGCGAGAATTGGCAGGCAAAAAAGACAGAACACACTCAGCTTCATCGGCATCCCCACCCGTACACGGGCCTTTTCGCGAACCGGATTCCCGACCGCCGATCCATACACTCAATACAACGATCAATCACCACGTGCCGGCGGCAAATCGTCCAGATCGCACCCGCTGCGGCGGTTCTGCGCCTGCCGGCCCATCGCAAGACCCGGCAATCGCTCGCCGTCGGCCGCATTTTGCCCGCACCGGCGTCTTCGGCGCAAGTCCCAAGAAGAGCCGCGCGCGAACAGTTACGCCCATAATCGTTGACGCAACGTCGCCAAGTTTGAATTTTCCCACGGCATCAACCAAATAGTCACTAGAGGTTTGCTGCGGGATCAGCCAAAATCACAGGCATGAGGCGTCCCGGGAAGCGGTGCCGCACCATGAGGTGGAGGGAGAAAACGGCCCGGTCGGGTACAACTTTCCAGACGCCTAATATGGTACTGTTCAGCCCAAAACAAACGCTGAATAACGATACAAAAGACAAGGCGAAGGGAAACGCTCTTTCATGACGGATCACAACGACAGTCCGTTGTTGCGCTACATCGTCGAGAATCCGGAAACTTTCGCGCACAACATCGCCCGAGTCGTCGAGGAAGGCGGCAAGGCGGTCGCGGCCTACGTGAAGCCGCGCGAGACCGGTGAGACCGATGACGAACTGGGCACGGAAATCGCCGAGGTGATGAAGACGCTTGCGCGCGTCGGCGAGTACTGGATGAAGGATCCCCAGCGCAGCATGGACGCGCAAAGTCGCCTGCTGACGGGCTACATGGACTTGTGGAGCGGCACGCTAAAACGCATGGCCGGCGAAGAAAGCCCCGCCACCGCCGAACCGGAGCCCCGCGACCGCCGCTTCGAGGATCCAGAGTGGAGTGAGAACCAGTTCTTCAACTTCCTCAAGCAGTTCTACCTTGTCACTTCGCGCTGGGCCGAGACCATGGTCGCCGAGGCGCAGGAGGTGGACGACCACACCCGCCACAAGGCCGATTTTTACGTTCGCCAGATCGCCAACGCGGTGTCGCCATCGAATTTCATCTTCACCAATCCCGAGTTGCTGCGCGAGACGGTGAATTCCAACGCCGAAAACCTGGTGCGCGGCATGCACATGCTGGCCGAGGACATCATTCGCGGCGGGGGCGAGCTGCGCATTCGTCAGTCCGACGGCAGCGCGTTCGAGGTCGGCAAGAATCTCGCCACCACGCCGGGCAAGGTTGTCGCCGAGAACGATCTCTGCCAGATCCTTCAGTACACGCCGACCACCGACACCGTGCTCAAGCGGCCGCTGCTGATCGTGCCGCCGTGGATCAACAAGTTCTACATTCTCGACCTGACGCCGGAAAAATCCTTCATCAAGTGGGCGGTTGACCAGGGTCACACCGTGTTCGTGATCTCCTGGGTCAACCCCGACGAGCGCCAGGCGCAGAAAAGCTTCGAGCACTATATGGAGGAAGGCATCTTCTTCGCGCTCGAAACGATCCGCAAGGCGACACGGGAGACCGAGGTCAACGCCATCGGCTATTGCGTCGGCGGCACCCTGCTGTCCGTCGCACTTGCCTATATGGCGGAGAAGGGCGACGAGCGCATCAAGTCCGCCACCCTGTTCACCACACAGGTGGATTTCACCCACGCCGGTGATCTGAAGGTATTTGTGGACGAGGAGCAGCTTGAAACCCTCGAACGCCGCATGAAGCAGAAGGGCTATCTTGACGGAACCAAGATGGCATCCGCCTTCAACATGCTGCGTTCCAACGACCTGGTCTGGCCCTATGTCGTCAACAATTACCTCAAGGGCAAGGACCCCTTCCCCTTCGACCTGCTGTTCTGGAACTCCGACAGCTCGCGAATGCCGGCGGCCAACCATTCCTTCTACCTGCGCAACTGTTACCTCGCCAACAGCCTGTCGAAGGGCGAAATGGAGGTCGGCGGCGTGCGGCTGGATCTCTCCAAGGTCAAGATCCCGATCTTCAACCTGGCCGCGCGCGAGGACCACATCGCCCCGCCGAAATCGGTCTTCGAGGGCTCCAAGTGTTTTGGCGGCGACGTGCACTACGTGCTGTCCGGCTCCGGCCACATTGCCGGCGTGGTCAATCCCCCGGCGCGCAACAAGTACCAGTACTGGACCGGCGGCCCGTGAAGGGCGAATTCGAGGATTGGGTTGAGGCGGCCGAAGAGACACCCGGCTCCTGGTGGCAGCACTGGCACGAGTGGATCCGCAGCCTTGACGACCGCGAGGCCAAGCCCCGCAAGCCCGGCGCCCACCGCCGCAAGGAACTCGAGGACGCGCCGGGCTCCTACGTCAAGGTTCCGACGTAGGGGTGGGCTGCGAAATGCAGCCCCAACCTCTGATGTCATCCCTGCCGCGGCGAAGTGGAGAACCGGGGCCCGGTAATCGTCTGGGATTCCGCTCGTTTTGAGAACCCGCCGGGCCAGGAAGAAACACAGGATCGCCGCTCACGCTGCCGGTTACCGGGCCTCGCAATCCTCTCTCGGGATGACAATCCGGGAGAACCGCGTCTCTCACCCTTCCCGCAAAACCTGTGCAAATCCGGTGAAAAACCATCCGGTCATCCTGTGCAAATCCCTGTGCAGGCCCTGTGGGAACCTGCCCTCATCGCCGCTTTGCAAGCAGTCCCAGATAGTGCTGCGCCACCGTCGCGCCTGCAATCGAGGTGATGTCCGCATGGTCGTAGGCGGGCGCCACCTCGACCACGTCGCCGCCGACGAAGTTTATCTCCCCCAGCCCGTGCAGCACCATCAGCGCCTCGCGCGACGAAAGCCCGCCCGCCACCGGCGTGCCGGTACCCGGGGCGAAGGCCGGATCCAGGCAGTCGATATCGAAGGTCATGTAGGCGGTGGCGGCACCCACGCGTTCGCGAATCCGGCCGATCACGCCGTCCACACCCAGCCGCTGCACCTCCTCACCATAGACGATCTCAATGCCGCAATCCTCAGGCGCATGGGTACGGATACCGATCTGGATCGAGCGGTCGGCATCGATCAGCCCCTCACGCACGGCACGGCCCACGAAGGTGCCATGGTCGATGCGGTCGCCCTGATCGTCCCAGGTATCCTGATGCGCGTCGAACTGCACCAGCGCCATCGGACCGTGCCGCGCCGCATGGGCCTTGAGCAGCGGATAGGTGACGAAATGATCGCCGCCGATGGAAAACAGATGCACGCCCGCATCCAGGATCACCCGCGCCTGCGCCTCGATGCAGGCCGGCACGTCGGCGTTGCGGCCGTAGTCGAAGGCGCAATCGCCATAGTCGATGACCGTCATGCCCTCGAACGGATCCTGATGGAACGGATACTGCGGGTCGCCGCAGAAGATCGCCGAGGCGCGGCGCACACCCTGCGGCCCGAACCGCGCACCCGGGCGATTGGAGACAGACGCGTCAAACGGAATGCCCCATACAGCCGCATCCACGCCCTGCAGGTCTCGCGAATAGCGCCGCCGCATGAACGACAGCACGCCGCCGTAGGCCGGCTCATGTGATCCGCCAAGAAGGCTCTCACCGAACACCGCGTTGTCCATCGGCACAGGCCGCAACGGATCGTCTGAATGGCTCACGAAAATCTCCCCGCGTGTCGAAATTGGCCGCACTCCATTAGACCCGATCTGGCGGCCGGATCAACCGCTCGCCGCTCCGCCGGGGCTGGCCAATACAGGACCATCGGTGCATGCTGGACCATTGTGATACGCTGGGGCAATGGTGAACACGCATTTTCGCTCCGTTGTTGTTGCCGCGGCACTGATCTGCGCCGGCGTGGGTGCGGAACCGGCCTTGGCCGGGGTCACCCATGCGACCAAAACCGTCTACCATCCCGTGCGTGGCCGCGATGCCGTCGCCATGCTCGCGTATCTGTTCCGCAACCCGGTCGACGGCGAAGAAGCGCGGCTGGCGTCGCTGCTGTCGCAAATGCGGATCACCGCGCTGGACGTCGCCGCCGGCACAAAGCCGGGACAGCCGGCGAACGCCGCGGGCTGCCACATCAGCGCCTTCGGGATGAAGGCGCGTTTCACCATCACTCTGCCCAAAGCGGTGGATGAAAGGCGCCTCGACCGCAAGACCCGCAAGGCCTGGCGGGCCTTCGTGGTGACCGCGCGCAAGCACGAGCAGACGCATCTGGCGATCAATCTCGAGCTCTACCGCACGATCGATCGCGAGATCCGAAAACTCTCCACCACCGGCTCTTGCCGGAGGCTGGGCGCGCGTTTCGACCCGATCATCGATCGCGCCATCAAGCGCGCCTTCGCCAAGCATACCGCGCTGGACAGGCGCGACACCCGCCGCGCTCCGACATTGCCGATTTTCCGGCTGGCGGGGCTCAGCAGCAGCGACATCAAGGCTTTCCACGCCGATTCCGTTCAAATGGGTCATTCGGTGTCGGCGCTCTTGCTGCGACGGGAGTTTCGCAACCGCTGATCGGGGTCTCCCGCCTGTCCGCAAGACGCACAGTGCTCGACCCGTCCGCGTGACGGCCCGCATGAATTGATCGGCATATTCGCCTAGAGCGTTTCCTTGTCAAATGGACCCATTCTGCGGAGATGAATTTTGTCGAGGATCAAGAGGATTGGCGACGGGCATATCGCGGATATGGCCGAGACGGGCCTCGCCGATAATCGGGAAAATTCATCCCGCCCAAAGGGTTGGTCCAAACCGGCCGTCCGCCGCGTCAACGGCCTCCGCCGTAGCATGGGCTACGCCGTTCGCCCGTTTCCTCGCGGATCGAACCGGTTTGGACCAACAGAATTGATTCCATTTAACAAGGAAACGCTCTAGCGAGAGGCCCGGCAATGGCGTGCAGACAGCATCTCTTGAAAAATTCGCTCGCCGTGCTGGTGGCCCTTGTCGTGTTTCCCGTCAACACAAGACCGCCGGCTTTCGCCGATATCAGCAGCCGCACCGTCCAGCGCGACTACCGCGTGCGCGGCCGCGACGCCCCGGCGCTGGTGAACTACATGCACCGGCGCCCCTTTGCCGGCGACAACGGCCCCGCGATGGCCAACATCCGCCCCCGCTACGATCTGCGAATCCTCACGAAACCCGGAACGCGGCGGCGGGGAGACGCGGCCGCCTGCCACATCCATCGCCTGACGTTGTCCATCCGCTTCACCATGACCCTGCCCCATGCCGTGCACGAACGACAGTTTGACAACCACACCCGGCGTGCCTGGCAAGGATTCAAGCGGTTCGCCCGCCGCCACGAGGAAGTCCATCGACGGATCTATCTCTCATGCGCGCAGCGCTTCCTGCACGAGGCCGGCCGCATGTCGTCGCCACACCGCTGTTCGCGACTGCGGCGGGACGTGCAACGTCTCCTGCGCGAAAGCGACCGCGCCTGCAACCGCCAGCACGACGCCTTCGACCGGCGAGACTTTCCCCGCGTAAAGCACATGTCGCTGTTCAGGCTCGCGCGGCAGGGCGCACCCGCGCGATCCGGCCGCCGCAGCACCGTCACGCGCGCCGCCGCCCGCGTTCCTGTCACATCGGCAACCGGACGGACATGGTTCGGCAACACCCTCATCCGGCGCGGGCGCGACCGCTAGACGCCTCGTGCGGGCCGAAGCGGCGCGCGGCAAACACACCTGAAATACAAAAAACCCGCCGGTGCGAGCCGGCGGGTTTTGGATTGTTGCAGTCCGGTGCAGCGGATTAGCGCTTGGAGAACTGGAAGCTCTTGCGGGCCTTGGCCCGGCCGTACTTCTTGCGCTCGACGACACGGCTGTCGCGGGTGAGGAAACCGCCCTTCTTCAGCACGCCGCGCAGGCCCGGCTCGTAATGCGTCAGGGCCTTGGAGATGCCGTGACGGATGGCGCCGGCCTGGCCCGACAGGCCACCGCCGGAGACGGTCGCGACGATGTCGAACTGGCCGTCGCGGTCAGCAGCGACGATCGGCTGGCGCACGATCATCCGAAGAACCGGGCGACCGAAGTAGGTGCCGAAGTCCTTCTTGTTGATGGTGATCTTGCCGGTGCCCGGCTTGATCCAGACGCGCGCGATGGCGTCCTTGCGCTTGCCGGTGGCATAGGCACGGCCCTGTGCGTCGATCTTCTTTTCGTAGACGATCGCAGGGGTGGTCTCTTCGGTCGCGACGCCGCCAAGCGCCTCGCCCAGGTCCTCGAGGGATTGCAGCTCTTCAGCCATGCTCAGCCCTTCCTGGTGTTCTTGGCGTTGAAGCTCGCGACATCGACCGTTTCCGGCTGCTGGGCTTCATGCGGATGTTCGGAACCGGCATAGATCCGGAGGTTCTTCAGCTGGGCATTGGTCAGCGGACCGCCCGGCATCATGCGCTGCACGGCCTTTTCAAGCACGCGCTCGGGGAACTTGCCCTCCATGATCGCGCGCGCCGTGCGCTCCTTGATGCCGCCGGGAAACCCGGTGTGCCAGTAGTACTTCTTGTTCTCATACTTGTTGCCGGTCAGGACGACCTTGTCGGCATTGATCACGACGATGTTGTCGCCGCAATCGATATGAGGGGTGAAAGTCGGCTTGTGCTTGCCGCGCAGCCGCATGGCGATCAGCGAGGCAAGGCGACCGACGACGAGCCCTTGGGCATCAATCAGCAGCCACTTCTTCTCGACTTCCGCCGTCTTGGCAGAATAGGTTTTCATAGTGTCGTTCCATAGTTGAACGTGAAACGAGCGGCCAAGCCGGAAAGCGCAGGACAAGCCCCACGCATTCGAGAATGCCTGACCGGGTCGGGAGTGGTGATACAGAGAGCCTAATTCACCGTCAAGAGAAATGTTTTTAAAAACATAAGCAAAAACAATAGCTTGAAATTATGGTATTATATTACCACACACTTTGGGTGTTTTTGCCTCCCAAATCGAAATCCGCTCAGGACCCGCCGCACGGAAAACCGAACCCCCTACCCATCGGACGAAATCCACGCCTTCCCGAAACCGGGTCCGGGACCGGCCTCTCATCCAGACAATTCTCAAGTCCGCGCGAGAACCCATTCGATGGTCGCGGACATCTGGTCGGGGGAATCTCGTCCTGCAGGGTTCCGATCAGGTCGGACAGGCGGACGGCGGCAAGCCGCTCGCGCCATGCCTGATCCGCCGCCCACATGACGCGGGCGATTGCGCAGGGTCGCGGCTCGGCCCTGCCGCGGGCGCGGCACGGGTTGTTCTTGCGGATCTCTGTGCAAACAAACGTCGAGGACTTTCCCTCAACCGCCTCCACAATATCAAGGAACGTGATCTCATCCGCGGGTCTCGCCAGCCGATAGCCGCCGGACGACCCCAGAGTGCTCTCCACGAGCCCCGCCTGGGACACGCCCTGCAGGGCTTTGGACAAATACTCCTTGGGCACACCATGGAGCTCCGCCAGGGCCTTTGTCGCCAGGTAGCGGCCCGCCGGAAGGCCGGCCAGAATCGCGCAGCAGTGCAGCGCCCATTCCACCTGACTTTTCAGTTGCATCAGCTCATGCCCGCCTTTGTCAGCCCCAACATCGCATCAGCAGAGCCTGGAACGCTTTGAAAGGCGATACTGATACGATTCCATCCATTGATCGCCATCACCGAAAAGGTCAGATCCGACAATTCCTTCTCACCGAGGTTCGCCCTGACGTGCTCATAAACCCTGTCTGAGACACCATGCACCGGCAGTCGGGTCAAAACCTCGGTCCACTCCAGTGCCGCGCGCTCACGCGCATCGAACAGCGGTGACTCCCGCCACACCGCCACGTGGTGAAGGCGCAGTTCACGCTCACCATGAATCCGCGCCTGCTTCACGTGCATATCGACGCAGAAGCCGCAGCCGTTCATCTGAGAGGCGCGCAGGTATACCAGTTCACGCAGGTTCGCATCGATCGAGCTGTCCTTGAGCGCCATGCTGAAGGCGAGGAATTTTTCCGCGATGGCACCCGACAGCGCATTGTAATCGGCACGTGCGGAAGCATTCGTTTTGGCCCGTTCGGAGATGGCATGTGCGGACATGATCGTTTCCTTTGCTGACTTCGCGCGGCGGATCTCGCCGTGCATATACGGATATATAATATCCTTAAGGATATAAAATATCCGCATTAAAACGCGCGTGTCAATAAGGCTGGAGAAGCCATGCCTCCGGTCAATAAAACAGCGTTATTTCAGGGATTTGAACCGTGAGCGCGACGAGATCAGGTCACGTTGATCCGCCGGAAGCGATTGTACAGGACAAACGGCGCGCCGCTAATCAGCAGCTTCAGGTAGCGCTTCTTCTGATAGTTGCCGTTGAGCGACACCCGCGGCAGCGCGGTCATGTGATCGGCGTGGCCGGCGAACAGGTGACCTGGCCGTGTGGTCACCGCGCTCTTGAAGCCCAGCCGCGCCGCGATTCCGAAATCGCGCATGCCCGCAGCCTCCGGCCAGCCGTAGGGATAGGCGAAATGCTGCGGGCGGCTGCCCAGTTCCGCCTCCAACCTGTCGGCGTCCTCACTGATCTGCCGGGCCGCCTCACGGTGATCCAGCCGCCCGACTGCATGGTGGTTCAGGGTATGGCTGCCGATTGTCGCGAGGGGTTCGGACGCCATGCGCCGCAATTCGGCCCAATCCATCGCCAGGGAACGGCACATCGCATCCAGATCGATGCCCGCCTCCCCCGCGAGCTGCCGGATAGCCCGGCGCTGGGAATGCTCGTCAAGGCCAAGACCCAGCCACTCGACCAGCCGCTTGTTCGCCGCCACCTTCTCGGACAGGCTGGCGGAGGGCAGCGTCTCGCGGTGGCCCTCGAAATCGATCTCCACCACATCCGTGCCGGCAACGATCCTTTCCGCGGCGATCCACCACAGTTCGCAGGTCCCGTCGGTAATGCCGCTGGACGCATAGATGGTGAAGGGCACGCCGTGCTTCTTCAGAACCGGAAGTGCATGCTCCATGTTGTCGCGGTAACCGTCGTCGAACGTCAGCACCGCGAACCGGCGTCCGAATTCACGGCTCTTCAGCCGCTCACAGGCCGTGTCAATGGAAACGAATTCAATTCCGGCAGCACGCGTCCGCTCGATCACCAGTTCGAGGAATTCGGGCGTGATCTCGAGAAAACTGTTGGGTTGGAACGCCTCGTCGTGCGCTGGCATGACCCGATGCAGCATGTAGACGAGCCCGACGCCACGTCCGAATGGCTCCAGCAACCGGTAGGCGCCGGTGAACGACAACGCGTCCAGCGCGGTACGAAATCCCAATGTTTTCCAGCAGACAGCCAATATGGTCCCGACGCTCCCCGTTGCCGCCCTTGCGTGGCCGCGTTTGTGCGCGGCATCCAGGGTCGTCCCCTCGGTAAGATTCTCGATAGTGTAGGTACGGTTTCTTTAGAACTTGTTGCTAGCGTGACAATCTCATTTCACCAAAGTGACCGGCACCTCATGGCGAATGCCCTTTCCGATCCCCGTTACGCCCTCTCGGATGGCGCGAGCACCGTCCCGTCGAGCCTCCCCCGTACGGTCGCGGCACGCATCCGCGTCGTATCGGACTTTGACGTCATCGAAGCGGAATGGCGCGCACTGGAAGCCGATTGTGTCATGTCGGTCTATCATTGTTTCGACTGGCTGAAGAACTGGCACGCCCACGTTGGCCGGCACGAATGCGCGGACCTGGCCCTGGTCGTCGGCGAAATCGACGGCGCCACCGCCTTCATCCTTCCGCTTGGCATCTGGCGCAGCGGACCGCTTCGGGTCGCAAGCTGGCTCGGCGGCAAACTCAACAACTACAATTTCGGGCTCTGGCGAGCGGACGTCTATACGACCCTCGCCCCTGACACCCTGCGCAAGAGCCTGAAGGACGTCGCCGCGCAGGCGCGCATCGATTCCTTCGAACTGCACAACATTCCGGAAATCTGGTCCGGTCTGCGGTCGCCGTTCCTCGGCCTCGCCCACACACCGAGCCCGAGTGCCTCCTACGTGATGGATCTCGAGAGCGATTTCGACACCCTGTATGGGAAGGCGCGCAGCTCCAAGAGCCGCCGCAGCCTGCGCAAGAAATATGACCGGCTGCAGGAAGCCGGGCACGTGGACATCGTTCATGCGATCACCCCCGAACAAGCGCGGATCGCTGCCGACGCCACGATCGAACTGCGCAACGAACGCGCGCTCGAAGCCGGCATTCCAAGCGTTTTCGCGAATTCGGGCGTCGCGGACCTGATCCGTGACACCGCGATAAGCGCTGCCGGCCAAGCAGAGCCCGTACTCGACACACATTATCTCGCGGTCGACGGCATCGTCCGCGCCACCTATGTCGGCGGCGTGAAGAACGGCCGCTACTCCTGTTCGCTAAACTCGTTCCGGGACGACGACCTCACTGCCATGAGCCCCGGCGACCTGCTGTTGACGGAAGTCATCCGCAACTGCTGCGAGCGCGGCCTGACACAGCTCGATCTCGGCATCGGCGAGATGCGATACAAGACCGCCTGGTGCGAAGCCGATCCGCTGATCGACTGCTTCGTGCCCGTGACCCTCGCCGGCCGGTTCCACGCCACAGCCCGATCCTGGGTCCAGACCGCCAAACGCCTCATCAAGGGCAATCCCGTGCTGTGGCAAATGGTGTTGCGCCTGCGCAAACTGCGCGCCAAGCGGGGATAGAACCGCTTCCACGGCCTGCGGTTCCGCACTCCCCTGGTTCGGAGACCATCAAACGAACACCCGCTTTCGGATCAGAACCGAAAGCGGGTGTTTTCATTCGTGTGGATGAAGCGGAGCGGCCAGGTTCAGGCTGCCATGTCGCTCATGGCATGAGCGGCCGCATCGGCGGATTTCTCGCGCCCCAGAACCGAAACGCCCTTCAGGTCGTGCCGGGCGAGCATGCTCCGCGCACGGTCGATCGACGGACCATCGCTGCTGCCGCCGCTGGCGATGACGACATGATCCGCGTGTTCGAGAAAACGTTCGGAAACGGCGGACCCATCAAGCTTGCCCAAATCCACCACCACATGATCATAGGTGTGGTTGAGCGCTTCCATGATCGTGTCGAAGGCGGACTGCGACACCAGATCCTCGGAAAGCCCGATGCGGCCAGCCTCGATTACATGGGCACGGGACGCCGGGTCGCGCTGGATCACCTGCGAGAACGACGCCTCACCGCTGAGCAACTCACTCAAGCCCTTGATTTCCGGATCGTCGCCGACGATCGAATGATGCGCCAGCGTATCGATGAGAATCGGGCAGATGTCGCCGTGGACGGCCGTGCGCAACAAGGCCAGCGCCACGTCCTGGGCAACCGTATCATCGTCCATGGTGACAACCGCGATGCAGCGCGCCGGCACGTCGGAGGCCAGCAGGTCCCGCCACAGGGCCGCCGGGGACATCATGAGGGTGGAGACCGGCAGCACAGGGACCTCGGGCTGCGCCATCGGCGCGGATGCGCGAACCCTGCCGACGCTCGCAGCCGTCACGCTCGAGGTCCGCGACAAGGCATCCCCGGAGATGAACGCGCGCAACAGCACGAAGCCCAGCGACAGGATGAAGGTGACGATGGCCACGATGACCGTGATCGCCATGACCTTGGGGTATAGGGATCAAGCGGCATGCTGGCGCGTGAGATCACCCGGGCATCGGGCAGATTGCCCGCACTGCCGCGCACGCCCTGATCGCGATACCGCGTCAGAAGCGATTCAAGCTGCGCCGTCTTGATCTTGGAATCGCGCTCCAGATCGCGCAGCGCGATGCGCTTCTCGTTGCTCTGGGTGACCGCGGCCTTCAGTTCGTTCAGGCTGGCGAGCAGTGATTCCACACGCGCCTGGGAAATCCGGGCGTCGCTTTCCATGCCGGAGAGGATCTTGCCCGCCTCGCCGCGAATCTGACTGTCGAGATTGGCAAGCTGGCGCCGCAGCGCCCGGAACTGCGGATGGTTCGGCAGAAGCGAGGTCGACAGCTCCGCGATGCGCGCCTGAAGCGCCACCTGGCTCTCGCGCAAACGCTGGATCAGCGGCGAATTGAGAACATCGGAGACGGATTCCAGCGAGCCGCCGGAATCCAGCAGCTTGCGCAGCAGCGTCGCCTTCGCCTGAATTTCGGAGCGCGCGGCCCGCGCGACCGCAAGCTGCGTGTTCAATTCCACCAATTGCTGCTGCACCAGCGTCACATTGTTGGCGCCCAGCAGCAGATCGGCGCCGCCGCGGTACTCCTCGACCTTACGTTCCGCCGCTTCCACATCGGCGCGCACCCGGGCGATTTCCGGCTCGAGCTGATCCGCGGCATCCGCCGTCACATCGCGCTTGGCCGACGCCTGCTGCTCCAGATACTCCTCGACAACGGTGTTGGCCGCGAGAGCCGCCAGTTCGCGGTCAACGGAGGAAAACTCGACGGTAATCACCCGGGTCTTTTCAACCTGATAGACCTTCAGTCGCTTGAAGTAGGTGTCCAGCACCTTCTCTTCCACTGAGGCGCGCGACGGGTCGGAGGCAAAGCCCAACATGACCGGGACTCGCGACAACAGCGATCCACCACCCGCGGCACTGTTGAACTCCTTGCGTTCCGCAAGCTTCAGCTTCACCGCCACCCGGCGGCCGAGATCATAAGAGCGCAACAGTTGCACCTGGCTGGCGACACCCTCCTGGTCCAGCAATGCGCGCTCTGACTCCACGGCGCGTTCGGCGCCCGGATAGAGCGAATGCCGGCTCTCGATGAGGAGCTTCGCCTCTCCCTTGTATTTGGGCGAAACGAATTGCAATCCCGCGAACGTCAGCACGGCGGCGCCGATCACCAAAATCGCAATCCGGAATTTGGCGCGCCAGAGCGCCCGCCCCAGTGCAACAAGGTCCAGCGCCACATCGTCGTCCATCGTGCTGTTCATGACCATACCCATCCAATACGCCGTACGAAACTCGCATTGTATGTAATTCATTAAGGTAAGCAGACCGTTAATAGCCGCGCAAACCGCGATCAAGACATTAACAACATGTAAATACTTATTTCTGCGAAGTTTAAAATTAAGGCAATGTCCTTGGCAAATTTACACCGTCTTAACCCTGTTTGGAGATTATCGCCGCAACGAAGAGTTTGGAGTAAACCCGATGCGCACGACAATCGTCGCCTCGATACTGCTGTCCCTGCTGATGGCTGGCTGCAGTGGATACCGCCGTCCGCCGACCGCATTTCACGAAGTGCTCACCCAGCCGTACCACCTGGATTCCGGCGACCGGCTGCGCATCGTCGTCTATGGCCAGGACAACATCACCAACTCCTACACGGTCGACCAGGCCGGCTTCATTTCCGTTCCGTTGATTGGCGAAGTCGCGGCCCGCGGCAGCACCACAAAGCAGTTGCAGACAACCCTGGAAACGCAGCTTTCCCAAGGCTTTTTGCGGGATCCCGACGTATCTGTGGAAGTCGAGCAGTACCGTCCGTTCTTTGTCATGGGCGAGGTTCGCAACGCCGGTCAGTACCCCTACGTGGCCGGCATGACGGCGCAGACGGCGATCGCCATCGCGGGCGGATTCAACGCCCGCGCCAAGCAGGGCAATGTCGACATCACCCGGCAGATCAACGGCGAGATCCTCAACGCCCGCGTGCCATTGAGCGACCCGCTGCGCCCCGGCGACACCATCTACGTGCGCGAACGGCTCTTTTAGAATGGCACGCGGCGCGCCCGCCCCACACAATCGTGAACATGGGCGCGCTCCGCACAAGCCGCCGTATTAACTGAGGACTCATCTCTTTCCCGTAGGTTTTCCGCACAAGGGAAACACGTCAGACAGCGCAAAGACCGGCAAGGCGGCGCTGTCAAGCAAGCGGGAGCCGACCCCCAATGAACACGACGCCATACAGGATCGTGCACTGCATTCGTGCGCCTGTCGGAGGCGCCTTTCGCCACGTCTGTGACCTGGTGCGCGCACAGAACGCCGCCGGACACAGCGTCGGCTTGATCTGCGCGAGCGACACCGACGACGCTTTTGCCGAGGAAAAGCTCGCCCGCCTGGAAAGCGACCTCAAGCTCGGCCTGATCCGCATGCCGATGCGCCGCAGCCTGTCACTCGGCGATCTTTCCGCCATCTGGCGGGTGCTGCGCCAGTTGCATGGCCTGGCGCCGGACATCCTGCATGGGCATGGCGCCAAGGGCGGCGCCTACGCGCGGCTGATCGGCACCGCCATGCGGGCGCGCGGCGCGTCGGTGAAACGCTTCTACAGCCCGCACGGCGGCAGCTTGCATTTCGCCAAGGACAGCGCCGCAGGCAAGGTATTCTTCACGCTGGAACGCACCATGGAGCGGATGACCGACGGACTGATTTTCGTGTCCCGCTACGAGGAAACGCAGTACCGCGAGAAAATCCACGCGCCAAAGGTGCCCAACCGCGTGATCCACAACGGCCTGCGTCCCGACGAGTTTCAGCCCGTCATCCCGGCCGCGGATGCCGCCGATTTCCTGTTCATCGGCGAAATGCGCCATTTGAAGGGACCTGATGTGTTCCTGCGGGCGCTGGCGATGATTCATGAGCAGACCGGCCGTTGTCCGACCGCCCATCTGGTCGGCCCCGGCGCGCAGGTGGGCGAGTACAAGGAACAGGCGGACCAGCTCGGGCTCGGCGAGCATGTGTCCTTCCATCCGCCAATGCCCGCCCGTCAGGCCTTTGCCATGGCCCGCTGCGTGGCGATCCCGTCGCGCGCGGAATCCATGCCCTACATCGTCCTGGAAACGGTGGCCGCCGCCATGCCGCTGATCACCACACGCGTGGGAGGCATTCCGGAGATTTTCGAAGGCCGCGAAGGAGACCTCGTGGAGCCGGACGACGATTTCGCGCTCGCCGCCGCCATGCGCGAGAAAATGCAGGCGCCGGAGCACGCGCGCGCGATCGCGGTGCTGCATCAGAACATCCTCAGCGCCGGCTTCTCGCTCGACCACATGGCACGCGCCGTTTTCGCCTTCTACGGTGGCGCCTCACGTCCCGCTGCCGAAGATCGGCCGCAGCAAGTCGAGGATATCTCCCACATCCACCCGCTTCACGAACTGAGCGAGGCGCATACGGGAAACCGCACCAATCGCCGGATCAATGGGTAACCCATGGTCCTGAAAGCCAATCGCGACAGTGACACCAAGACGGAAACCGACGGTTCCATCATGACCAACCTGGATGCTGAGTTTCAGTCCCGCTTTCGCGATGCGCTGCACGCCGGAGTCGGCGACATGGCGCAGGACGGCGCCATGTCGCACGGCGGCACCAAGCTTGGCGAACGCGCGCTCGAGATCGCCGCGCGCCTGTCGAGCCGTCCCATGTCGCGCGCGGTCCTTTCGGGCTTCGTGCGCCTTGCCGATGCCGCGGCCATCATCGTCATCGGGCTGGCGACCTTCTACATCTATGTCTTTCCCAGCGAGGCCTTCGACCTGCACTACGCGGCGGCGCTCGTGCTGGCCCCGATCCTGGCAGTTGCCCTGATTCAGGCTTCCGACGGCTACCAGGTCGCGGCCTTCCGCACCTATGTCTCCCAGCTCGGGCGCATCTTTACCGCCTGGACGATCGTCTTCGGGTTCTTCGCCCTGGCGATTTTCTTCGCCAAGATCGGAGATCAGTTCTCCCGCGTCTGGTTCGCAAGCTGGTACGCGGGCGGGCTGGCGTTCTTCACCCTGTTCCGCGTCATCCTTGCGCGTTTTGTCCAGCGCTGGACGGCGGAAGGCCGGCTGGAGCGGCGCGCGGTCATCGTCGGCGGCGGCATGGCGGCGGCCGAGCTGATCATCGAACTGGAAGCCCAGCGCGACAACGACATCCGCATCTGCGGCATCTTTGATGACCGCGACGACGAGCGTTCGCCGCCCGTGGTCGCGGGGTACCCCAAGCTCGGCACCATCAACGAACTCGTCGAATTCGCCCGCCTGACCAAGCTCGAACTGCTGATCGTCTCGATTCCGCTCAGGGCGGAAAAGCGCCTGCTGCAGCTGCTGAAAAAACTCTGGGTGCTGCCGCTCGACATCCGCCTGTCCGCGCATGCGGACAAGATGCGCTTCCGGCCGCGGTCGTATTCCTACATCGGTTCGGTGCCGTTGCTCGACATGTTCAAGCGCCCGATCGCCGACTGGGATTCCATCGCCAAGCGGGTGTTCGATCTGTTCTTCGCCACGCTGGCGCTTGTGGTCCTGTCACCGCTGATGATCGGCACGGCAATCGCCATCCGCGCCACCAGCCCGGGCCCTGCCTTGTTCCGCCAGAAGCGCTACGGCTTCAACAATGAAGTCATCGACGTGCTGAAATTCCGCTCGATGTACAACGAGATGTCCGACGCGGATGCCCGGGTGGCCGTCACCCGCGGCGATCCGCGCGTCACGCCGATCGGTCGCTTCATCCGCAAGTCGTCGATCGACGAACTGCCGCAGCTGTTCAACGTGCTGCGCGGCGAACTGTCGTTGGTCGGCCCGCGTCCGCACGCGCTGGGCGCCAACACCGACAACAAGCTGTGGGACCAGGTGATTGACGGCTATTTCGCCCGTCATAAGGTCAAACCGGGCGTGACCGGCTGGGCGCAGATCAACGGCTGGCGCGGCGAATGCGACACGCCGGACAAGATCCGCAACCGCATCGAAAACGACCTCTACTACATCGAGAACTGGTCGTTGCCGCTCGACCTCTACATCCTGTTTCTCACCCCCTTCCGCCTGCTCAACACGGAGCATGCGTATTGAGCGAGTCGCCGGCCCAAACGTCGTCTCAGACACCTGTGCTGTTGCCCGTGCGAACGTTTGCGCGGGCGATGCTGTGGTTGTGCGCCTTCTCCGGCTTCTTTGTCACCAGCGAACCGGCGCCTTACGATATCCTGCTCGTCTGTGCGATGGTCGGCTGGGGCATTTTCGGGCTGGAGCTGAAGCAGGGATTCTCGCCCCTGGTCCTGCTGATCCTGCTGTTCATGGCCGGCGGGCTGCTGTCGATCACGCAGCTCACCACCTACGACCGCGGACCGATGTACATGGCCGTGTCGTTCTTTCTCGCATCCGGCGCGGTGTTTTACGCCGGCGTCGTCGCCCAGTCGCCCGACCACCTGCGCCCCATCGTGCGCGGCTACACCGCGGCCGCGGTGATCGCGGCGCTTGCCGGCATCATCGGCTATTTCGGACTGCTTCCGGGCGCGGAAACCTTCACGCTCTACGGCCGCGCCCGCGGCACCTTCGAGGATCCCAACGTATTCGGTCCGTTCCTGGTCTTTCCCCTCGCCACCCTCACCTACACGGTCCTGACCGCGCGGATGGCGACCAGGGCCGCTGCGGCCATGATCCTGCTGGTGCTGCTGATCGGCGTGCTGCTGTCGTTCTCGCGCGCCACCTGGGCGCTGGCCGCCTTCGTCATGGCGGCCACCGGTTTGATCGTCTTCATCAACGAACGCAGTGCTCTGAAACGCCTGCGCCTGACCGGCCTCGCCATGACCGGCATCTTCGTGCTGGCGCTGGCGCTCGCCGCCGCCCTGTCGCTGGACAGCGTCAGCAGCCTGTTCACCGAGCGCGCCTCGCTGCTGCAGGATTACGACAGTTCGCGCATGGGCCGCTTCGCGCGGCACGCGGCCGGCTTCCTGCTGGCGGCGAAACACCCGCTCGGCATCGGGCCGCTGGAGTTCTACAAGATTTTTACCGAGGATCCGCACAACGTCTATCTGAAGGCGTTCATCGCCTACGGCTGGCTGGGCGGCATCAGCTTCATCGTCTTGACGTTCTGGACGCTGGCGGCGCTGTTTCCGCTGATCTTCAAGCCGCGCCCCTGGACACCCATCGCCATCGCCACCTTCGTCACCCTGTTCGGCCACGACATCATGGGGCTGGTGATCGACATGGACCACTGGCGCCACCTTTTTCTGCTCTACGGCCTCGCCTGGGGGCTGATCGCGCTGGAGGCGCATCGCGGGGAAATGCTGGACGATGCGAAATTCATCCACATGGCGCGAACGTCCTTGCGCAGGACCCGCGAACGGGCTAGGAAACCGGCTGTGTCGGAGCGTAGCGCAGCCTGGTAGCGCACTTGACTGGGGGTCAAGGGGTCGTGGGTTCGAATCCCGCCGCTCCGACCATTTTTCTCTTTAAGATCAATGGTCGGCATTCGTGCAGTAAAGTGCACCTTGGTTCCAAGGTACCAAACAAGCCATATTGGCGACTGACTTTTGATCAGCTGGCAACTGAGCAATATCAACAGCTTGGCTGCAATTTTCCCCGAAACAAGCATCAAAAATTTCAAAAAGTTAGAAAGCCAACTGCAACCTTTCACACCCCGATTTGTGGGGGCTTGCCGCTTTGTCCAGAACGAGCTTTGCCGCATCAAATTTCGCAGAAAACAGCCGATTTTAATTCGGAACAGCGCGGGAACATGCCGGTTTGTTCCGAGGTGTCCGGGCGGCATCCGGGCGGACGTCCGGTCTTGTTCGCCGGCCGCGAGCACAGCAAATTCCCGCAGGTGACGGCATTGACGTTGCCCCCAAGTTTTATCCAGTTGTGAGTTCGGTTCCGGCGTTCTGTCTGCTCTGTTGGGTGGTGGAACCGCATGATTGCAGACGCGCCTGTGGCGTTTTCACGAACCCGCGTATTTGTCGCGCAGAACCAGATCGGCGGCTTGATTGCCATCCATTCATCAGAATACTGCAGCGGGACACGGCAATACCTTGTAAGAACTTCCGCTATTTGCGTTCATGCGTCCAACACGCGGAGACGGACTTCGAGGGGCACTTTTCCGCTGGATTTCAGTAGACGTGTATCGGCGCTTGGCTCGAACGCAACGCTCTGAAAATCTCGAGAAAGTTTAGCAATTTTTTAACGCCACTAATCGGTCCGCATGTCGGATTGGGGTGATATGCGTCGGGGCCATGGACGCGGCTTTCTGTCTCCGCCGCCGCGACGATCGTTGCCATCTCGGCATTCGGTGAACGCCGCAGGCACGCCCCGGAACGCTGCCCGGCCGCTGCGGCAATCGGCGCGGCGGGTCAAAATCCGCTCCGCGGCAAGGGCTGGCTCTCGACCCGCGCCGGGATCGCGAAGACGGGGTTACTGGGCGCGCCTGCTCCAGAATGGGCTTTCCGGCCACCGGTAGACGCTCTGGTAGGCCGCGCGATATGCTTTCGCATAGGCTTCGCACTCGCGCTCGACGAGGAATGCGAAACGGTCACAGGCCTCCGCGCGGCCCGCCAGCGCATCCGCCGCCGCATAGGCCGCGAAAAGGCCGGCGCGGAGCGCTTTCGTCACGCCCTGAGCCGACAGTGGGTCGAAGGCCGCAGCCACATCCCCCGCAGCGACCCAGCCAGCACCAGCCGCCGATCTCATCCTCGTGGTCATGGCGGGGAAAAGGGCTGCGTGGGCGCACGCCCCAACCGATTTGGCCATTTCGCGCATCAGCTGGGTCTTTGCTAGCGCCATCGCCCAGTCCGCCTCGTCGCTCGGGTCGGAGAGGTCGGCATCGGTCATCCATGCCATCACGCGCACTCCGCGCCCGATTGGCGCCGAATACCACCAACCGTCCTCGGCGGCCTCGATCATCAAGCCGCGATCCGCCCCTTCATCGCCGCGCAGCACCCGTACCCGGCCAACCAGCCTGTCGCTGACCTGCAGCCGGCCGCCCAGATTCCGTATCAGCCCCCAATCGCGGCCGGTCGCCAGGATGAGAAAACGCGCTTCGCATCTGGCCCCGCCGCGCAAACGGAGCAGCCAGCCCTTGCTTGAGCGGGCGAGCGTCGCGACCCGGCAGCCGACTGCGACCGACGCGCCGCGCTCGGCCGCGAGGGAGGACAACAGCTGATCGAAGTAGCTCCGCTCGACAATCCAGCCAGAGCCTCGCGCAGAGAACAGGGCATGTTCTTCGAGGGCTTGCGGCCTCTCCCAGGCTGCCCGTACGGTCGGTAGCGAGGGAAATCCGGCCTCCCCAATGGCGGACAGCACGCTGAGTTCGCTAAAGATCGCACCCGCGGTGGAGGCGACGATCTCGCCGGCGCGATAGCAGTCATAGGTGCCGGCCTCAAAGAGCGCGACGCCCAGATCTGGGGCATGCCGGCGTAACGCTAATGCCGCCGCGCTCCCCGCCGGTCCGCCGCCAACGATAGCTACATCACATGATGTCGCAACCGTGCTCAAGGGAGCCACGCGTCAGGATTGACGAACGGCATAGAAGGACGCCACGACGCCGGCTGGCGACGCGCCGCCATTTCCCGACGGGTGCGCGATGACACGGGTCACCGAACCGACCATCGCCGCGGTCTGCAGCGCATTGGTGCTGTTTGGCCAGACCGGAACCAGCCATCCAACGTAGGCGTAAATCCATTCCGCGCCGCTGACGATACCCTGTCCCTGAAACCGCGCCTCCATCGGAGAACCGTAGGCGAGTGAGCCGTGCAGATCGAGAGACCAGCCTGGACCGCCAATGGTCCCGCCCATCCGGTCCTGGGCCTCCTCCTTGAGGTGGATTGTTCCGGAACCGAAAAGCAAATCGTTCGGCTCCGCTTTCAAGTCGGCATTGTTGAGGAAGCTCCGATAGCTCCACCTGCCGACGAAGGAATTCGCGTTCTGTCCGCTTTTCGCCATTGCTCAATCCTCCGCACGTTCGACACTGATGTATTTCTGGTCCGGCGATGGCTGGTCCAGACTTGGAGCCGACGCATAGGGATTTCGTATGATGAACCCGAGCCGGGACCATTCGGTGACCATCTTGTAGTCGCCCGTATTGGTCTGCGGGACGCCGCGCGCCCAATTGAGGAACTGATAGCCGGGCGAACCGCCCGTCATGGACACAATTTCCCACGCCTGCATCGGCCGGTGCGCAGGCCACCACAGCGTTTCCCAGACCCGCGCTTCCCTGGCCATCAGGGGATCATTCGGGTTCGTCGGATCAATGGAGTTCCACTCGTCATAGGTGACGTTGATCTGCTGGGTCGAACACTCGTTGAAATCCGCCTGCCACGGCAGGCCCGATTGCTTGGTCAGATCGCCTGGTTGCAGTCCCAGACCATAGTCGCTGTCCTGCGCCAGCGGTTGGGCGGCATAGGAGACGTAATCCTCGGCACTGGTCGTGGTGCTGCCGCTGCCGGCGTTTGCCTGCGCCGCGGTCTGGCGGAAGGTGTAGAAGGCCGGATCCGCCTTGAGCCGATAGGGTTCGTGCCAGATCGCCGGGTTGCGGATGATCCAGCAGACTTCACCGCCGGGACAAAAGGCGCCGCCGAGCAGGTTGCTAAGCACGCCGCGATCAAGCGCCCGGCCATCTCCCGCCACCCAGGACTTGTAGGGCTGCCAGGGATCGATCGCCTTGGCATCGACCCATCCCTCCTGCACTTCGTTGTAAAAGCGCCCCTCCGCCCATTGCCGCAACAGGAAGAGTTGCGTGTCGGTGAGGCGGAGGAATTTCGACGGCACAACGTTGCTGAGCGGGTTGTCGCCCGCCAGCAGAGGCATCAGTGGCAGATGATAGGTGCGCGCCGTCGGGCTTCCTGTCATCTGGAGGGTGTTTTCCTCCCCCGGCAACCGCAGGAGGTCGTAAAGGTAGCGCCGGTTGGGGCCATAGGGATCGGTAGTCGCACGCTTCGATGCCGCCTTCAGTGCCCTGTCGAGCAACACGCCGTCGACGAAGTCGCCGATGATCCGGTCCACCGTCGCCGAGACCGGCGTGTCGGGATCGATGTTGCGCGGCGGCTCCGCCTCGCCCTGACCCGGCCTGCGCGCGGCAACAAGTTGAAGCAGTCTCGCGTCCGCCTCCTCGTAGCCGTCGCTCTCCACGTCGCTGAGGCGTGCCGCGGCCGTATCCGCCGCATCGCGCAACTCAGCCTCGGCCGCGGCGTAGTCATTTGACGGCGCTGATTTATTCGTCCCGGCGATCTCACGCCAGCGGCTGGCGTAGTCTTCCGGTGACTCGCCGTCCACGCGCGGACAGACGGTTTCGGCAAAATTCGACGCCGCCGCCGCCAGCTGCGCAATCGCAGCATCGATGCCGTCGCCCGTTCGCCGCTCGCTGTCGTCAAGCATCATCACCGCGGGTTCCAGCGCCTGAGCGACGAGCGCGCCCGAGCCGTTGCGCTCGATAGCCTCCAGGCGCTTGGCGCGAAGCAGACGCGGCGCGGTGCGTGGTGGCACGCAGAGCTTCAGCGGATCGAAATTGCCGCGCGGCTGCTGATTGTGTGGAAAATTGGATTGCTGCAGCACGTTGGTGAAATAGGTGAATTCGTCGGGCCGGAAGAGGATCGGCCAAATGTCGCGCCAGAACCAGGGCCAGTAATCGGGATTGTAGCGCAGGCGTCCCGCTTTCCAGTGCAGCAAGGCGCCTTCATCGGCGGTATCGACCTTTTCGGGATCGTCGAACGTGCCGGCCGTGCCGTAGAGGTCGGTCCGGTCCGCCTGTTCCCGGATGGCAAGGTCCGCGACCACGTCGTCGAGCGTCACCATGTCGAGGACCTGCGGAGCATAGCGGGGATAGCCGACGAGCGCCCAGGCCGGGTAGTCGACGTCGATGAAGCGGAGCCGGCCGACTTCTTCCGAATACATCACCAGGCGCGCCATGACAGGCCCGTCCGAGATGTCGTCGAACCAGCCGTCGTTGTTGGCGTATGTGTCGATGCGCGGCTGGCCGAGCCCGCTGTTGCAGCTTCCCGAGCGGCCGTGACCGCCAAGGACCACCAGGCGGCCCGCGTCATCGGTGAGGATCTCGCCAAGGGTGTCGACGTCATGCGGCACCAGCCCCTTCGGCGGGAAGGTCGCCGCATACATCGGGTTGCCGTCCCGGCTGAACGCGGCGCGGCGGCGGTCCGTGCCGTTCACCACCTGCGGGCCGGGATCGATGATCAACTGCTGCCGCGCCTGCGATCCGGTGACGTCGGGGTTGCGCAGCGGATGGCTCGCGGAATAGCCGTGCTCGCCCTCGAGCTGATCGAAGGCGAACCAGGCCGCCTTCTTGTTGGCGAGATGAACCCGCCACTGCATGTCGACGAGCACACCTCGGTTGCCGCCGCCTTCGACGGGATCACCGCGGCGCAAGACCCGCCCCTCGGAGCTTTGCTCATCATAGACATAGATCTGGAATCGCGCGGCCTGGCGGCGAATGCGCCCCTCGCCATCCTTGAACGTCCGGATCGGCACTTCGCTCTCGCCGTCCGCAGACAGTCGCGGATTGCCGCTCGCATCGCAGTCGACCGGCAAGGCGCCCGGCGTTTCTGGCGAGAGGTAAAAGCTGTCGGGACTGTCGCCGACACGGGCGATTCCGATGCCCGGATGAATGCGATAGCGCGGTGTCGATGCCATTGCAGTCCCCCAGTCGATTGGCGGGCGGGTTGTACGCTCAGTCGAGGAAATTCAGGGAGACACCGTCGAGCCGAAGCAGCTCCGTATCCTCCCTGTAGTCGGCACCGATGACGACAAGCGTGACCGACAGCGCCTTGGCGCCCTGATCGATCAGCCGCCGGGCGCACGCCGTCACGTCGACACGGTGATTGCGCGGCGCGTTCATGTCGCGAGGCTTGCCCAGCCGGGCGGCTTGCGGCTCGCAATGGCCGGGACCGCCGATGCAGGGACCATGGCCGAATATGGCCGCGTAGCCGGCGTAGGTCTCGCGGTCGAGCGGCGTGTCGGCGTCGGCCTTCGGCTCATTGAGAAACACGCGGATGAAGCACGAGCGCATCAGCTGGGGCACGCGGTGCAGGCGGACCTCCGCCTTGGCGAAACGCTTGCGCACCCGCGCCGGAAGATCGATCGGCCGGGACGCGAACCGGCCCACCGCCGCGGTACCGGGAACCGGCGCTACGTAGGTCTTCTTCACGTATTCGTAGCCGAAGCGGTGCATGTCGAGCGTGTCGCGCACGGCGTAGGCCCAGGGCGTCAGCACGCCGTCCAGACCGGCCGGCAACCCGTGCGGATTGGCCTGTTGCCAGGTCCACCAGAGCCGGTCGACATTGGCGTGCACCGGCCAGAACACCGGATCGTAGCTCGCCGTCAGGTTGGAGAACATGTCGCCGAACTTCGGCTGGCTGTGCAAGTCGTCGCGGCGATGGAAGCGGCGTCCCGACACGTTGACAGCGGCGTTGCGATCCTGAGGTGCCGGAAGCGACGTGTGGTCCGGGTTCACGCCGCCCGTCCAGATATGCATCGTGTTGTGCGGATTCTGGTCGAGGAAGCCGAAACTGTCGTTGTAGAGGCTGCCTCCGCCGAAATCGCGGAACGTCCGCAGGGCCTGGATCTGCTCGATGTCCTGCGGCGCGGGGTAGTGATAATTGATGGTCGAATTGATCGTGCCTTTGCCGAACTGCCCGGGATAGCGAAGCGGGTACCACAGCGAATTGGACTGCAGCAGCGCGTCGATGTAGCGGCTGCGGTACCTGGCCAGATAGGCCTTGAAGACCGCATCCTTGTCGATGCCGAGCGCCTCGCGGACGGCGGCGAAGAAGGCGGTCTGGGCGGCGAATGGCATGCCGACCAGCGGTTCGAGCTTTTTCACTTCGTTTGCCGGGACACCGCTCGCCAGAAGCGTTTCCAGGCTGTCCCGGGTCAGGAAGGCGTTGAGCGCCTCGGGCATCGCCTTGCGCGTCTCGTCCATCTTGCCGTCGGGACCCGGACCATAGGGTTCGGACGAGAACGCCCAGTAAGGCATGGTGACATCCGGGCAGAAGCTCTGCAGCTGCTGCTCGAATTCATAGAGATAGACCCGGTGCCACGGCAGGAACCGCTCCCAGCCGTGCTGGCAATGGTTCTGGTGGATCAGCGCCATGTTGTTGTAGCTGCGCGCATCCTCCGGCCACTTGTTGAGCGCGTAGAGCTCGCGGAAGGCCAGGCGCAGGCGGTCCAGCTGCCCCGCTGTCATGCAGTCGATGTCCATGCGCTGGCGCATTTCGCCTGCCGCGTATGAATAGCCGCTCGCATCGGCCAGCACATCGAAGACCGGTCCCGCCGCGCCGCCGACCTCGATCGTGCCCAGTGCCTCGAGCTTGCCAGAAACCTCAAGCTCGGCGAGGCTGTCGCCCGGACAGCCGGCCTCGATCCAGCCTTCGACCACGGCGATGTCCTCCGCCGACGCCGCCTTGCCACCAAACGGCAGGCGCGGATACCGCCTTCCGTCGAATGGCGGCAGCCCGCGCACCCCCTTCACGAGACCCGAGCGCTCCGCGCGCCCGCCGGGCGGCACAGCCGACCCGCCGCCGCAGCAGCGGGTCCCGCCATCCGGCGCGACCAGCGGTTCTCCGGCGATCTCCACCTTGAGGAACTGGTCGAGCGGCAGGTTCCAGAATGCGCCTGCGCCGCCCTGATCCGACCGGCTTCCAGCGGCGAGCCGGCGCAGCAACGTCTGGATGGTCGCATAGTCCGCAACCGCGTCGGCCACAGCCGGCGCCCGCTTAGTGGTGACCATAGGCGGTGCCTCCCGCGCCGTCCGGCAGCGCGATACGGATGTTCTGCATCATGCCCTGGTCCTCATGGTCCAGGATGTGGCAGTGCAGGACGAAGTCGCCGATGTAGCGCTGGTACCGCGTGCGCATGGTGATCGTGTACTTGCCGCCCGGCGCGCTGCCCGAATTCTTCACCCAGAGCGTGTCCTTCCACACACCCTTGAGACCCGGATACTGCTGATCGGGTGGCCCGTCGGGGGATGGATCCTTCGCATCGAGTTCACTGACGTCGACGCCGTCGGGCCCGATGATCGAGACGATCTGGAACGGATTGACGTGGATATGGTACGGATGACTGACGAAATCGGAGGTCAGCGTCCATTCGTCCACGCCGCCCACCGGCAGCGTTCGGTCGATCCGGTTGGGATCGTAGGGCTTGCCGTCGATCTCGAAGAAGACACCGTCCGGCTGAGAGACGTCGATATTGAAGACCAGCGTCTGCGTGCCCGTCACCTCGCCTTCCTCGACGCTCGGGTGCGGCACGAACCGGGACAGCTGAAGGCCGTCCTCCAGATCGCGGACGACCTCGTCAACGATGCCGGCCGGCATGGTCCGCTGCGCGGCCTCAATCAGCCAGTCTTTGATATAATCCTCGGAACCGGAATCGGCCGGTCCGCCGCCGGCCGCCGTGACCACGCCGAGCAGCTTACGGCTGGGCACCGCCTGGTTGACGGTGCCGGCGGACGGTGCGGCAGCGTCGACGACGCAATATTCACCGGCCTCGGGCAGCACCACCAGCGCATCGACCCTGTAACCCGGCTGCAGCACCGCCTGGGAACGGCGCTGGACCGCCGCCATGGTCAGGCCGTCCTGGGCAACCACATTGTAGTCGATCGCCTCGCCGCAGTTGCGCTCGATCCAGCTGTCACTGTCTTCGGCGGCGAGCGTGCGGTAGGCCTCGCCGCCGGTCTTGTGGCGCAATTCGACGTTGATGGTGTCGCGCACGCCGGCGTGGATCCAGCGCCAGCGCTCGGGCACGCCGACCCGTGCCGGGGTCATTTCGCCCAGCACCACGCCGTTGATGCTGGTATAGCGTCCGGATTTTGGCCAGGAACCGGGACCGAACTGGTCGTAGCCCTCGATCGTGCCGACTTGGCCCGGCTCGCAGACATACCCGATCTCATTTTCCGGATCCTTGTATTGGATCTTGCCGTCTTCGCCCCGGCAGGCGTACTGGATCTGCTGCAGAACCAGGACGCGCTCAGGAACCGGCTGCCCGCCGTCTTCCACCAGCAGGCTGTCGAGGTCTCCATTCTGCTCCAGGGTCGGCTTGCGGTCCGCCCGGATGATCAGCGCACCCGCCATTCCGTTGGAAACCTGCAGCGCCGTCGAGCCGTGTAGATGCGGGTGATACCAGAAGGTGCCGGCGGGATGATCTGGCGGGATGTTGTATTCGTACTGGAACGAAACGCCCGGCCGAATCGAGATCAGCACGTTGTCGCCATTACCCGACGGGTTCACCCACAGACCATGGGTATGCATGTTGGTGCCGTTGAAGCAGTGCGGGACGTTGACACTGCCGCCGGAGCCAATGCCGCAGGTTGAGTCGGCGGGAAGCTGGTTGTTAAGCGTCAACCGCACCGTCTGGCCAGGATGAACCGGGATGGTCGGCCCGACCAGTGGCGCGTCCGGGCCAGGTCGGCTGCCCGCTCGGGCGTCCTCATAGGTGCGTAGGCTGACGGCATCGTATCCGCCCTTGCCGCCTTTTGACGGATTGTAGATCTTCCGGTCAGCGTAAAGGATGTTCATCTCGAGCTCAACTTCGCGCGACAGGGCGGTCGCCGTCGGCGCGAGGGACATCAATGTGTCGACGGGTCGAACGATGGGCGCCAACACCAATTCTCTTGGATTCTCGATTCGGTCACTGGCATTTTGCGCATTGCCCGTGCAAACTGAAAGCAGAGTGATTGCAACTATCGCCAGAGTTACATTAGAAATTGCCATAACCATACTGGGAGTACTAAATTTTGACGGAATCAATGAATGAAAAATCATTTCACCACCTAGTATGCCAATACATTTATTTCAATTTTATATACAATTAAGAGTTGCGCCTAAATTTCGTCTAGTTAAGCATACATATGAGTTTAAAACAAATTATATATTACTATACATATATAATATTGGGGGATTATCCCTTTTACGCAAGTAGGACTCGCGCAAACGCATTTTTTGAGCTATCGCTTGAAAGGTACACGATATCAAAAAGTTGTATTTTTCCGATAAGTTAATTTGTCGCCCGTTAAAGCCGCTAGCTCCCTGAAAGGCTTTTAATTTCTGCTGCGGGGACGTATTCGAAATTGCAAGAAACTGGGCAATCAGGCGTGGATTTCTTGCGATTTCGGAGGCTGTGCGATTCCCTTGTGGGCGATGCTGTGATTCGATAGGTGCACCCGCTCGGAGGCTACGATTGTCAATGCCGCGTGAACTTTCCCCAAAAGTGCCGAAGTAAAATTCCCCAGTTCGGCCGCTCAGCTCGTCGCGGGGAGCTGCGGATTTTTTGGCGGTCTTCCGCGTGGCCGTGGCGCCGGGCTGATCGCCGGCGGCGTGATGGCCGCTTTGGATCGCAGGTGTTCCGGCATGAGTTTGGCGTGCTGCTGTTGATTGTCGCCAGGAACTGACCCGGTTGGACGATAGTTTCCCGCGACGCGGGGGCGGTCAAGGGGCGGGTTTTTCCTTTCGTGTTTTGGGTGCTGCGGCGCTTGCCCTGAAGGTCTCCCCTCGACTACTGAAGCTCGGGAGTGATTAGGCGCTTAGTCAGTAAGAAAATAATAGATATTGTGAACGAGGCGCGAGAAAGAATCTCGGAGAGATTTGCCTCCAATTCATTTGAGATATAATTATATTTAAATTTATTATTTTTGATTTTATCAGAGAACTAAACTTTTTGAAGGAATAAATATTATGTTTCAGTTCATTGGGTGGACAATAGTTGTGGCTTTTATCGCAACTACTACGTTAACTATTCTTGCTTTGGCTGGACTCGTTAAAATCGCCGATAAGAAATACCTTGATCGGTTGTTTATTGTGCTGATTCTTGAAATAGTCGCATCAGGTTTTTTCATTTTTACAAGCGGTTTGGCACCGGAGCAGAAATACTTCATGGAAGCTAGAGCTACTTTTGAGGAAGCTTTGAGAGCCAAAGACGCTAAGGAAATTGAGAAGGCAGACGAGTTATTTTCAAAAGTACTTAAGATTCCGACTGAGGGGTTGCCACTGGACATCCGGCACGTTTTTCGGGAGCGAGGCCATATGGCTTATGACCGAAAAATCTGGGGGCGCGCTGCTGTGGCATACCGAATTTTCGATGAGGTTGGGGAGGCTGATATTGAGGTCCTAACCAAACTTGGACGATCACTGAGAGCAATTAATCAATATGAAGAGGCAGAACAAGCTTATGAAAGAGCGTTAAAAATTTCACCAAATAACTATGATGTCCTAAACGGCCTTCAGAATGTTACTCGCCGCCGAGCGGCCTTTCTCTTCGAAGCGGACAGAGAAGAAGCAGCCCAACCCTTGTTTGAAAAAACCCGTGAACATATCAATGCAATGATTAATCTTTCGGGCGAAAGATCAGTTGAAAACAAACGATATCTAAATGCACTATCCGCTCGCGTGGCGCTATATTGGCAGTGGGAACGGTATCCAGAAGCTGAAGCATCAGCAGATAAAATCGTCGCTGAATATCCAAAATACGAAAGAGCTAAAGAAGACCTTGCCGCCATAAAGCTTGAGTTTGGAAAGTACCATTCACGACAAGACAAAATTGAGGCTTCGAAAGTTCTATTTCAGAAACTCCATAGAATACAGACAGAAACGACTGATACTATTTTTGTTGGTAGCGGTTTGGCGGAAGCCACAACTCTTTCGGCTTCTGCTGATAAAGCTGAATTGGATGAGGCGGAGAAAGCAGTTTTGCTTGCTATTGCAGAATCTAAAAACTCAGTTGACGATCCATATGCCTTTTATGCTGCTGCTGTCCTGTACCGACGTATGGGCAACATAACATTATCAACATCCTATTTGAAACAGGCTATAGCCGCCGAGCGCAGACGATCCATCGATCCCTTCACATTCGACTACGTCAGACTCGTCGAATACGAGAAAATCCTTACCAAGTGGGAGAATGAAAAATAGTCATCTAGCCAAAAGGCAGCTAACGGGATGTTGCGACGCAACTTGATTGACTCAAGTTTAGGCCGCTTCGGGCCGATTGTGTTGAAAAACGCGTCTTGCCATGACGGGGCAACACTGATTCAGTTTCCAAGCGATTTGGGAGGCTGCAGCCGATGATGTGTGAAGTTCGGAGACATCGTTTCAACGTCGCGCGTAGGTAACCTTCCCTGAGGTTCTGAGGAAGGGAGGGACGGGATGACGCCGGCAGCGCGTTTGATCTGGGTGACGACGTACGAGCGGACGGGGGATGCCGGGCTGACATGCCGGCGATGCGGCGTATCGCGGCCGACGCTCCGGAAATGGTGGCGGCGCTATCTGAGCGAGGGTGAATCTGGATTGCTCGACCGTAGCCGACGGCCCCTGTGCTCACCGGCCATGAAGGTGGGTCAGGCTGAGGAGGAGCGCATCATTTCGCTGCGACGAAGCCGGAAGCTGGGGATCAAGCGTCTCATGAACGAGCTTCTCCGCCTCGACGGTCTGCACCTTGCCGTCGATACAATACACAAGGTCCTGTGCCGACATGGGCTCAACCGCCTCAAACGGCCCAGGCTGATCAGGAAGACTGGCGGCAAGCGCTATTCTCGACCCATCCCCGGCGATCGTGTGCAGATGGACGTCTGCAAGATTGCTCCAAGCCTCTATCAATACACCGCGATTGACGATTGCTCGCGCTATCAGGTGGTGTCGGAGACGACATGATGGAGTTGGAGGTTCATCTCCATGAGCGCCTTTTGCATGTGCTGGATATGCGCCGCCGCGTATTCTACGAGCCGCTCCCGTTGCCGGAGATAGGATCGCAGTGTGGCAATCTCCGCCTCCTGGCGGAAGCTGCCGCGCAGCAGGCCGTAGGAGTGAAGCTGCCGCAACCAGCTGGCATCACTCACGTCGGTCTTCCGTTCCGGCACATTCTTGGCGTAGCGCGCGTTCACCAGGATGACCTCGAACCCATACTGCTCGAGGACCTCGAAGGCGGGTATCCAGTAGACACCGGTGGATTCCATTGCGACGCTCGTCACGCCGCAGGACCGGAACCACGCGGCCAAGCCGTGCAAATCCTGCGTGAACGTGCCAAATGCACGCACGGACGTGTCGCAAATATCGGGATTGACGGCTGCCATGTGCATCCTAGGTCACATACTCATAAACGGGATTCCCTTGGCGCGAGGGTTCTGATTCACTGACCACCATCAATGGAGGTCAGGATGGCTCGCTTCGATCTGACGGATTTCGAGTGGTCTGTGATACAGCCGCTTCTGCCGACAAAGGTGCGTGGGGTCCCGCGCGCCGATGACCGCAAGGTGCTGAACGGCATCTTCTGGCGGCTGCGCACGGGAGCGCCTTGGGCCGACATTCCGGCGCGCTATGGCCCGTACACGACCTGCATCAACCGCTTCAACCGCTGGCGCAAGGCTGGCCATTGGGCACGCATTCTTGAAGCGGTATCAGATGCTTACGACGGTGACGTGCAGATGATCGACTCGTCATCGATCCGCGTTCACCAGCATGCCGCCAACGGCCAAAAAAAGAGGAGCGATCCCGTTGCATGGGTCGCTCGCGCGGCGGCCTGACCACCAAGATCCATGCGCTCGTCGACGCCGAGGGCCGGCCGATCCGCCTCAAGCTGACCGAGGGCCAGGCCCACGACGGACGCTCGGCCGCCGACATGTTCGAAACGCTCAAGGCCGGTCACATCCTGCTCGCCGACCGCGCCTACGACAGCGATGCCTTGCGCGCCGAAATGGCCGCGCGGGGCGCATGGGCCAACATCCGCGCCATGCCGAACCGCGTCAAAACCTTCCCCTTCAGCGCCTGGGTTTATCGGCAACGCAACGCCGTCGAGCGCTTCTTTAGCAAACTCAAACACTTCAGGGCCATTGCCACACGATACGACAAGCGCGACGACAATTTTCTCGCGTCAGTCCAACTCGCTTCAATCCGCATATGGTTGCGAACTTATGAGTCGGTCACCTAGACCCGATGTCGACTACGGCGGCGCCAGGGTTGACCAGCTTCATGTCCGGGTGGTCGCCGGTCTTCGTTCTCTTCATGGCATCTCCTCCGTTCGGGCGGAGGGCGTGGGTTATGCCAGTTCTTCATCTTCCTAATCGGGATCGCGCGGACAGCCGGCGTCACCACTCTCAAGTGCGCATGAACCCATGGGCCACGTTTTTTAACGGGGTCGAACCCACCAATAAGCTGACGGCCGCTGCCCTCGCGAGCCGAGCGTAGCACGCACCGTTTCTATCCCGCACAGGCGGGCGCCTGCCCGGGATGGTTTTTTAGGATGTCGCGCTCTGCCTTGAGCTTGGCGACCTCCTTGCGGAGCCGGTTGATCTCCAATTGCTCGGGCTTCATCTGCCCGTTGCCCGGGAAGGCCTGCTGCGGATCGGCAGCCTGCTCCCTGATCCATTTGCGCAAAACGTTCTCATGAAGGTCCAGGTCACGCGCCGCCTGGGCGACAGAAACGCCCCGATCCTTGACCAGATTCACTGCTTCGAGCTTGAACTCGCGGCTGAACTTCCGTCTCTGCATTCCAACTCTCCAGTTCCAAAAACACCTTAACTCGGTGTCCTCAAAACCGGCAGCAGGCCAGACTCAGGCAACTTGTTGACGTTGAACCCGTTTTTGGACCGCCGGGCTGAGAAATTTCCCGGGATATTAGCTCAAAACGGACCGGATGCGCCTGAGCCAATCATGAGCGATACTGGTGGTTTGTTGCTGGAACTCATGGGTATTGTGTCTCCAAGGTCTGCGCGATGAGATCGCCCAGCGCAGAGCGACGGATGCGGCGTGCTTTTGCGTTCCAATCGACCACGAGACCGATCGCCAAAAGGTCAGGGCCGATCGTCTCCAGATCCTGCCCGATCTCCTCGCACATGAGTTCATCAAGCGCCTGATAATCATCTTTTTCCGCAACCTCAATCAAGCGCAGCGCCTGACCAAGCGCTCCTTTGAAGAAGGAAACAGGGAGCTTCTCCGAGATGGCCCAGGTCCTGACAACTTCGGTAGGATCGCTCGCCAGAGACATCGCCCGAATGAGCTTGATCGTTTCGGTCGGCAACCCGCCGGTGGTTTCGAGGATGGCTTTTCGAAAAGCGGGAGTGTCAAGATCGGTTTTTTCGATTTGCTGCAAATGAGCCCGGACCATCTCCCCGCCCCAAGCCGAAAGGAACTGGGCTTGGTCCTTGCGGCGACTGGCGAGCCCGCGCATGTCCTCATCGGCGGCATCGAGAATGACCACCGGACGGACTTGGTTTTCAACAACCCGGGGCTGGCGTTCGATCCAAGCCAATTCCTCAGCCGCCTCCTGCGGTGATGCAGGTGTGTGAACCACTAGGGACATGCATCGATCAACAGCCGCCGGGCCACCAATCAGCGTGCCCAACTCCTTGCGCGATGTCACGACATGGACGGTGATATCGTCCTTCGGCGCTCCGGGTAGCCGGCCGATCGCGGCAATCTGTTTCAGGGCCGCGCCGACTTTTGACAAGCCGAGAATTTCGAGCCCGCATACGATTTGCATCGGGACCGCATTAGGGTCAACAATGCGTTCGATCTGGAGATCAGTGAGCGGAGCATAGGGCCATTCCTGCTGGTTGTACCCGTGGTGGCCGGCAGGCGCATAACGCCGACGGTGGATCGCCCTATCGTAGGAGATGGTCGGGTCACGCTCTACGATTTCGAGCAGCGCATGATCGATATCTTCCTCGGAGCCGAGCATCGCCGCAACCTGTCGGGTGCGGAGCAGGTAGGTGTGGCGGTTTGTGTTCGGGATAGGCACTCGTCCAAGCACACCGAGGTCGAAGAGTTCCTGGAGCAGCGCGTCGAACGACGCCTGAGACGGATGCTCGGCGGTTTTGGGCCAGAACGTCAGGGTCTCAAGGAGAAGCTCGCTTGGCCTAAAGCCGGTTACCAGTGACTGCTGTTCGTTGCCTTCTATGTTCAGGCGGGCCAGCGTGTATGCGACAAGAGCGTAGCGAGGATCGAGCTCGAGTGTCCAGTGGAACTTTTGCCGAATGCGGGTCTCGATGGCATGGAAGCCGCGATGAGCGAAGAGGCTTTCGGTCAGGATAACCCAAAGCGGCCCGTCATCGGAGAGGCGATAGGGCTTGCCACTGCCCGCACCGTGGAGCGTGGCGAGGAGCCCCTTGGAATATTCCTGGACGAGGCTCGGGTAGTAATTCGCCCAGGCGAGGATCGCCTCGACCGCCTCCAATGACTCGAAGCGGAAACCTGCTGCCCGCATCGGCTCCACCACGAGGTCGTGGGCCACGCGCTTGTCATCCTCCGTCCGGTTCAATGGGCCAATACAGATAGGCTGACCAAGGTGAGCAAGCGGCGAGTTCGGCTGCTTATCCATCCGTTGCACGTTGTGAAGTCCTGCGAAGACCACCTTGAACGCGCGTCCGGTGTCTTCCATCAACTCCTTGAGACGGCTCAACTCGGGATAGTCGTCCTTCGTGTCAGCGGCCATGAAATGATCGGTCTCGTCGAACATGCACACGATTTGCCCCTGCGGATGGGTCATAATCCATGCTCGGATATCGTGGCTGATGGCATCGGCTGTTCGGCTGGCGGGTTTGACCACATCGTAGGGCGAGAGCATCGCGCTGAGATGGGACCAGATCTCGAAGGTTCTTTCGGCGTTGCCGAGAGACTTGACCTCGCGCTTGAGCACAATGCGGCTCTGCGCGGGCGCGTTGCAGGTAGTCGAAATGTGGTTGAGAAGTGCTGACTTGCCGAGTTGGCGGCCACCGTAGACCAGGCAACCATCGGCGGTCTTCGACATGATATTACGGATCTCTTCCTCGCGCCCGAAGAACATCTCCTCCGGCACGGTCGCAGCGTCGGTGACGTACGGCTCCACACGGCCGTAGGGCAGGCCGCACTCGAAGATCGTTTTCGCCCGAGTGTCGCGCTGGGTGGCAGTAAAGGCAACGAGGGCCTCGTCGATCAGAAGCGCCGGGATGGCATTTGCGCGCAGGCGTTTTGCATATTCGTGACGCCTGGCGAGATCCGCAACGCCCAAGAACAGCAGGATGGCCGGCATCTCGGAAGAGACTGCTTTTAAGATGGCTTCAGGCAGTGTTTCGGGTCCGATGATAAGAAGATGGTAGCCTGCGGTCGCCTTCGATCCGAAGACCGGAGGGAGGAACCAGTTGCCCGACTTGGACTCGATCTTTGCGGAAATCGTTGCATGCCAGGAATTAGTGCGGCCAAGCGATTGCAGGTTGTGGGTTTTGAAGTTCTCGAAGCCAATTTCCTCGAAGAATTCGCGGACTTTCGATACCAACGGTTTTTTAAGACGTATCGAGCGCGCAATGTCGAGGTACAGGCCGACAAAATCGGTACCTGCAGCGCGACGGTCTTCTTCGAGGAAAAGCGGGCCCATGATCTCAAATGCCGCCTTGTAGGCGTCGATTGATTTTGGCCAATCCGGTCCGATGGCCTGGCTGACGAAACCGGGAGTGAATTCCTTCAAAAGCCCTTCCAGTTCGGTTTCGAAAGTCGCCGCGGAACGGCCATCGCGGAGCTGGGCGATGCGATCCTCGACCGCTTCGATCGTAAGATCGTCGATGGCGGAGAGAAGCGCATTCGCCTCGTCGACGTTTTGCTCCGTGCAATATTGGTTTATCCGTTCAGCCTGATCGAGCCGGATGTTGGCTTCAATCGCCCCCGAAACCTCATCAAGTTCGCGGATGTGAGCGGGGATATCGGCAAGATCATGAACCTCGGCCCCGTCCCTGATCGCGGTGAGGCGATCGAGAGCGATGCTGCACCAATTCAGGTTTCTCGCGATTTTCTCCTGATGCTTGTGGTCCACTTTGGCGAGCGTCTTGAGGCGGCGTTCGCGCCGTTCCACCTCGACGCGCCAGATATCGGAGAATGCAGCCATGTCCTGCCGGATATCCTCGCTCGCATCGATGCCGAACCTAGCCGCAAGGCGGGCCGCCGTATCGAAAGCCGCTTCTTCCCGGGAGCGAAGAAGAGCTGTTTCCGGCTCCGGAATTCCGGAGCCGAGTAAAACCTCGGTGAGTGCATCGAAGCGCTCCTCGGGGTCGTCCAGTGCTCCGCGGGTCGCTGCAGGGAGCAGGTCGCGCTCGGCGCTGAGGGCCTCTTCGAGGGTCGTGAAGGTGCCGGTATCGGCTCCTTCCAGGGCGTGACGCGCCTCATCGATCTGGAGCGCAATCCAGTGGGCGACGGCGCAGCGTAGCGGGTCTCCCCCCTGGTCTGCATCCTCGCGCAACGCGCGCGCAGCCTTTTCGAAGCGGGATTGAAGATTACTAATGGTTCTGCGTAGGCGGGCCTCGGACTTTTGGCTATGCGTGCCTTCGCGCTCGGCAGCCCTGACCCAACTGTCGAGCAGCCCAAGGGGTTCGTCGAATTGACGATCAAGGTACTCGATTCCCTTAGGATAAAGGCGTGCACCGCCGTGTCCGGTTTCGGTTGCGAATTCAATCGAGCGAGCCTCGATTTCGGACTGCGTCTTGAGCTGAGATATGGCTTTGCGGGCCAAGCGAACTGCATCCTTGGAGTTTGCTGCGATTGCGGCCCGCGCAGCTCCGATCAGCCCGTTATCGGAAACCACATGATGCAAGAAATACGTCGCGAAATGCCAGCGAGAGGTCTTTTGAGAGAATAGCAGGCACCACTCGTCGAGCTGGTCCGAGATCCGTTTTCTCTGCGGAACGCTCTGTGCTCCGGAAATCCGGGCGAGTTCGTCGGCGGCGGGCGGGAAGTCATAGTCGAGCGCAGCAATCGCACCGGCCGCTTCCTGGAGATGTTTTCCCAAAGCCCCGCGCGCGCGCTGAAGCAGTCCCGCCCGGTAAGCCGAGGATTGTTCGAGAATGGCAGGACGGACAAGCGCGCCCAGTAGCATGACCGAGCCGAGGTCGCCAAGTTGGAGCGAGGTTGCGCGAGAGGTGATCGTCAGGAAGCGCTGCGAATCTTGGCCATATTCCCGATGAGGACCTCGGCAGCCAGCCGCCGCGCGAAGAACGGGAGCCTCGATCGGCCATACGAACCCTTCTGCCTCGAAGGCCTCAGCTGCATCCGCGGCAATACCGACCAAGTCGCGCGAGATCAAGGCGGCGAGAACGTCCGAGCCGACCGGAGCCGGCGACGCGCCGCCTTGCGGAGGTTGGCTATCGCCGTTTTCCGCGATGACATAGCGAGAGAGACCGGATGCGAGGGTCTCCTGTTGCTGGGTTTGGGGTGCCTCGGTCAGCGCCTCAACCGTCACAGTTTCCGTTTCGTGCCCCACTGCGTCTGCGTGCACTCCCTCCTTCTTAACGGAGACATCATCCGTCGATTCAGAGGCTGCGCAGTCAATGCCACCAGTTTTCACCGGCACCCCGTGAGCTTCTTCATTTATCTCACCGCTATCCTGCGGCTGGGCATCTTCGTGGTCTGTGTCGCTGTCAGCCTTATAGCTCGCTTCCAGAGCTGCGATTGCCGCCTCAGCTGTCGGTTGGTCCGCAACTCGGTTTACTTGGCTGTCGATCCTTTCGGCTATTGGCGCTTCGATGTCTTCGGCGTCGTGTGCGGTTGACTCGATCTCCATTCGCATGCCTTCGGGCAGGACGTCGATTGCCGCGATCTCTCCTTCAACGACCGATCGAACCCCTCTCATGCGACGTTCGTGGTTGTCGCGCAGTTCCGAAAGCCTCGCCTTTGTCTCGCGGGCCTGCGTCGCGAGTTCTGCCAGCAATTCGAAGTTCTCAGTTTCGTTAGCTTCCTTGATCCGGCCCCGCAACTCTCCCGATGCTTGCTCAAGATCGATGATGTATTTCGCTACGTACTCGATTTCTCTGAGCACTCCGCTGGCATTCAATTTGCGAAGAATGGACGCAGTCTGATCGTTGACCTGAATCGCTTCAGCATCGATTCCGATCGCGTTTAGTTGAAATAGGAGAGCATCAATGGATACTTGGGAAGTTTTCGCAGCCTGGTCGGACGCAAGCAAAGCAAGATTGGAAACGAGATCGAATTCGTCCGGTCCGCTGGAGATATCGAGGTCGGCGGCCAGGCTGTGAAGCGTTGAGACCAAGTGCTGTTGCACCAAGGATGATGCCAGGTCTGGATGTTCCGTGGCGGTGGCAATGAGTTTGTGCCCGTGAGCCGGCCAGTTGTCCACGTCATCGAGATCGCCAAGTATCTCTTGGGCGGATTCCTGCCGGGTATTCGCCTGGGTCAGATGCGCGTAGGCCATCGCGACGACTTTGTCGCCGTCATGCGTGTCGACACGGCGGAAATAGGCCTCGATCGCATATTCGCAGAAGGCGGCGACAGCAATGTCGGCCGCCATCTGTCCCTCAGCTCTTAACTCAAGAACCCGATCCTGTAGGGTGGGGTTGTTCTTCAGTCGTAGCTTGGAGAGAGGGAGCTTGGTAAGGATATGCTTTGCCTTTTCGCGACGGCGGGGGCTCGGAAGCCCATTGGCTTTCAGGCGACGTTCGCTGACCGCGACCTCGATGATCGGCAAGGTCCATGGTGCGGGCTCGACGCGGTCGAGAAGCGCATCGTAGACGGCCGCAGGTTCCTTGGGGTCTACGTCTATCTGAAGGTAGTCGACGAGAGAGCGCAGGTCGCGCACAGAGAAATGCTTGGCTGCCACGAGGAAGTCGACGACATCGGGGCTGACCGCTCGAAGCGGGAACGGCCCAAAGCTTTTCGGAGGCTCCCATCCCGTCTTTTTCCAATCCGCCATCGTGAGGCTCGCGGGTGGAACCTTCTGTACGGTCATAACAGCCGTCTGGCTATTGCGTTTGAAATCTGAGAGAACGGCTTCAGACTTGAACTCGCTTGTCATCGTGTTGGTCTTTCCGCCTTAATTAGGCATTCCACTTGAGATCAACCTTTTCTCCGGAACTTATCAGGATCGACTCGATCCAGGCCAATGCCGGACGACGCTCGAAATCCGGCCAGAACCTCTGGTTGGAGTAATCGTTCAGGCACCGCGTGCAACTGCTGACGCAGTCGGGGTTGAGGCAATCAAGGATCTTACGGGCGGCGAGCAAAAGATCGGCGGCGCGGAACCCGTCTTCGCGGGTCAGTCGGGTAGCGTATCCCGCCCCGCCCGAGACCGAATCGTAGAGCACGACGACGAGATGGCCGTTCAGTCGCTGGATGAGCCCACGCAGATCGCGCGGATCGGTTTCGAGCAGATCGGCCGCTCCGAGCCTGAGCGCCTCTTGGAGAGTGCGATCAAGACTTGTACCCGTCGGGAGGCTAGATCCGTCGGGCGCACGCGGGAATCCCTCGAAGAGCAGCCCGCGGACATCGGTTTCGAACACATGCGCCAGGTCGACGGGATAGACCCGCTCACCGGGATCGGAGCGACAGGAGAGACCTGTGCGCGGGTTCGAGTGGGCCTCGAGTGCCACAGGGTCTTGCCACCCAAGTTCCGGCCCTATGCCGAGCGCCGGTACGGCGTATTCGCAATTGCGGCACCAGGCAAAGCCGCCACGGTGTCTGCCGCGGTTAACTGTAATGATGCGACCGAGTTCGTGATCCGGCCGATTGGACCCGGGAGCGTGGAAGGTCAGGATTCCGGGAAGATCGGTTGCCGTGTACCGGTGCAGCGGCGCTTCGGTAAGGAGCAGCGCTTCATCCGACACGGTTGGCCGCAGGCGGCTCGCGCCGGGGTCGCGCCCCTGGCCGTCAGCAACGGAGGTCAGGAAGCCATGTGGGCGAATGAAGTCCCGAGTTCTGTTGATCTTGATGAACTGAACGCCGCACTGGTGGCAGGTGTCTTCGGGCTCCATGCCCTGCATAGTAACCTGGGGCGAACGGCAGGCCTCGCAGACCCGGTATCGAGCGCGATCGATGAAGGCATCGTCACCGGTGAACTTCGATCGCTTCGATATACCGTCACTCGTCCAGACACGTCCGCCGGCCACGACCTCGGCACCCGGCGAATATTCTGAGATCCCGATCGATCCATCCCGGTCGAGCTCGAGGATCGAGGAGTCAGCAGTCTGCCCGGCCGAGTTCAGGACTTCGAGCGATACGGAATGGACTGGGAAGGAATAGGTCGGAATCACGGCACGACGGGACAGTTGATCGACCAGGAACTGGTTCATGTAGAGGCGCTGTTGCGTCCGCAAGGCACCTAGGGACCGGTCGACCTTCTGGAACTGATCGGCGGCGGTCCGGTTCAGGGCAGCGCGGCGTTCCTCGAGATCGTCGATGGCCTCCTGCATCACCCCCCATCGGCCCCAGATCGCGTCGGCAAAGCGTGTAAAGCGCTGGTTCATGGTGGCGCGCAGGCCATCGGCGTCGAGGGCAATATCCGCAAGGGCCTCCGGGAGCCTGTCTCCTAGCCGGGCCGCTGCTTCGATCTCCCGGTCAGCGCCGGTAAGCCACACTGCGAAGTCGCGATCGAAATCCGAGCGCGCCTCCGGGGTGAGGGCTTCTGCAAAAACGTCGCGCAGCCGCGGCGATCCAGGACGGCTGTAGGCCTTTAGACGGTATTCGAGAAACCGCGCCAAGATCATCGAGAGCTGGTGGCGCTGGAAGAAACCGGCGTTGTTGAGGCTGAGGTAAGGAATGATGGGTTGGGCCGAGAGATATTCGGAGAAACCCTCGTAGACTGCGCGATCGAAACGCCCGGATCGGGCGGACGTGAGGACGATCGGGGCGACCTGTGCGCGCCGGCCGGCCCGGCCCGCACGCTGCTGGTAGTTTGCTATCGAGGGCGGAACGTTTTTGCATAGCACCGCCTCGAGATCGCCGAGATCGACCCCCATCTCCATCGTGGTGGTGCAGGACAACAGGTTCACCTCGCCTGCCTTGAAACTCTCTTCAATTGCCGTCCGGATTTCGCCGGCAATGGCTGCGGTGTGCTCTCGGGCGATCCCCATCAGGGGGTGCGCATTGTAGCGCACGACATAGTGGTTACGTTTCGCGAGATCCTGTCGTTCGGCCTCGATGATTTCGCGCAACTGCCCGTCGCATCCCATCGACTGGCAAACCCCTGCGGTGTCGAACTGGGTGCGGCCACCACAGGACAGGCACTGGTAGAGCCTGACATCCCGGCCGGGCACAACAAAGAGGGATTTGTCGAGCCTGAGGGCGCGCCCGACGCCATGCTTGGAGGTCATGGACCTCGGATGTTCGATGGCCTTCCAGAAATGTGTGAGCACATCGCGGATCTGGTTGTCGTCGATCGCGGTGCCGCATGTTTTCGCCATCTTCCGAAGCAGGGCAGTGAAACGGTTCTGGTGCCCCGCCACCGGCACGAGCGTCAGAGATAGCGTCGCGTTGGGGTTCTTTTCACGCGTGATGCAACGGCCTTTCTGGCTGGCGATCCGCGTCCAGATCGACTCGTCCATGAGATCGATCATACCGGAGTCCTTGTCGGCGATCGCGCGATGCTCGCGGATCATCTTGAGCAGATAGCGCACGAAGGCTTCGGCATGGTCCTTCATTGCCTCCGGCAACATCTTGCGAACAGCGAGCACGGGACGATCGATCTGTTCGTAATCGATCCCGATGAGACCGAACCCTTCGAGGCTGAGGCGGCCACGCCCGAAGACGGTGATCTCGGCCGCGATAAGGGCCTTGAGACGGAGTAACTCGTTGGGACCGGTTTCGAGCTCGGGCATCACGCCGGGGCGGTAGAGCCTCAGCCCATCAACTCGCAATTCGCGTGCGACGGCTCCGGCAAGATTGTCGATATCGGTCTTTCCGCTGGCCCCTACGGCGCGCAGCACAGCACTTCGGATGGCTTGCTCCCGAGAGGTACGCTCGAAGAAGGGCGCGAAGAATGCAGCATCCTGCCTATTGTCGGAAAAGACCAGGAGGTTGCGCCCGCCCATTGGCGGGGTTTGTCCGGTTTCCTTCTTCGGGAGAGCCTCAAGCAGAGTCTGCGCAACGACAGCGGCGATGGCCTCATCGCCCGGGCGCACGGTCGTGACCGGCTCTAGGTGACGGTTAGAGCGGTGGTTGCAGGCCGCACAGCGCGGAAGGTAGCGCGTGCCGTCGTCGGGGTCCTCACGCAAGGGGATGTCCTCGAGGACGACCGATCCGACTTCGTCGGGCTCCATCGGCCGTCCCGTCAGGGGATCGATATGGACGATCTGGCCGGGCCCGTCGCCGGGCGTGTCGGACTCCTCTTCCGCCGCCATACCGCCAGGGATAAGCCTCAAAAGGTGACGCCGGCCAGATCCCGGCGTCGGGTTGAGTTCAATGGGACCTTCCCAGGCTTCGATGTACGGCTCTCCGCAGTTTCGGCAGACAAACAGCTCGTAGGCAGGTCGATCGTCCGAACCGAATTCGGATCCGATTACGACCTCGCCCAGGTTTTCGGGGGCTTCGGATTTCAGAGTTACGCCAGTCCTGTCCGGGGAGCGTGAAATCAAGTGATATCTTGCTGGCAGGAGCGGGAAGACTGCGGCATCCCTGCTGATGGCGAGTACCCCCACCGCGATCAGCCCAGTTAGGGCAGATATCGCGTCTGACTCGGCATCTGGAAAGACATTGCGGGCCAATGTCCTGATTGCGACAGCTCCACTTTCGAGGCGCCGAGCGATCCGATGAACCTCTTCGAAAGAGGCAAGTTTGGCGATCAGGGAATCGCCCAGAGAGGTAGCGTCGTCCAGCTGGAGTTCGGGAAGTTCGAGAAGGCCCGCCTCGAAGTTCCAGTCCTCGATCGACATGGGCGTGTCGTTTTGAGACGCTTCGCCCGCAGCAGCCGCGAGCTTGCCGGCTTCTGCCCACTGGTGTGAGGAGAGGCCGCTGGCAATGGGAGCATCGACGAGACTCGGATGAGGCTTCTTTTTCGAGGTGATGACAGATTTCTCGCCGCCGAACGGTTCGCCAAAGAGCCGCGATGCGAAGTCCGCAAGCTCCACCTTGCGACTGGGATCAAGCGAAGCGGAGGTACCGACACAACGGATCGTGCCGTCCGGAATTCCGAGGTGTGCCTTGAGACGTCGAAGCAGGAAGGCGACCTCGATCGCCTGTGCACCAGCATAAGTGTGGATTTCGTCGAGGACGATCCAACGGAGATCCGCACCGGAAAGGAGCTGGCAATTAGTCGGCAACAGCAGGATGTGCTCAAGCATGGCATAGTTCGTGATCAGGATATGCGGAGGCCCGGCGCGCATCTCTGATCGCGAAAGGAGCCAGTTGTCTGAAACATCCGCATCTTCTCCGAAGCTTTCGATGAAGCTATGCGACGAGCGAAGGCGGGTTATCTCCTCCCCGCGGGTCGCGCGGGGTTTGATCTGACCAGTATAGCGGCCAAGGGTAATGCCGGGATCGCAGAGATCGCGAAAAAGGAGTTCGGCAATGCGGCTGAGCTGATCGTTAGCCAGTGCGTTGAGCGGGTAGACGAGAATCGCTCGGACGCCGGGCCGCTTCAGGTCGCCCTGGGCAAGAATGTCGTTGACGAGGGGGTAAAGGAAGCTCTCGGTCTTCCCCGAGCCGGTGCCGGTGGCCACCAAGTAGTTGTCGTCTCGCAGAATGGCCTGCTCCTGATGGGAGTGAAGCTGGCGCGTCCAGACGGAGGGCGTGGCCTGCGCAAAGGCCGCCCAGTCTGGATCGAGAATGCCACTGGCGTGAAGTTCCGAGAGACTGCGGGCCTTCTCGAAGTCGGGCAGGGTCTCGACATAGGGTCCCTTGACGAATTCGAGAAGGCTGATGCTTGTGCGCAGATCCTTGGCCAGGTGGGGCGCCCGGATCTCATTGATCGGCGACGAGGTCGCAACGAACCGCGCGAGGGTGCGGTTCAGGTGATCGCGGAAGATGTTGGGATCGAGATTGGTCATGCGGAGACCTTCCGGAGCTGTTCGGCGTGGGACCAGAGCGCGCGGAAATGAACGAAGAACTCGATGCCGGCCCGCAGCATCATTGTGAGTGTTTGGCCGATCTCCTGACGCGGCAGGCCCGTGCGGAATTCGACGTTGTCGATGAACGCGTCTGCGCGCTGACCCGCGCAGGCACGGGCAAACCGTTCGATCCCGGCTGCCAGCCTGGCTGGGAAGAGATCGCCGCCACCTCCGCTATCGAAAGATCGCAACGCCTCGAGTCCCTCGATGTGGGGTTGGCAGATCACGGCGACGGCACTGCCGATATGACCGTTGCCGGCGAGACAACGCAGGTCGGTTTCGCGGAGCCGAAAGCGGAGCGCTCTGAAGGCGTGGCTGAGGGAGGTTGCGTCGAGCCCCTGGGGCAGCTCTGTATCCGAACTCACCCGGTCCAGCCAATCGGAGAGGGGGGTGTCGCCCGCAGGGTCCGGAGGTGCTGCGGGGACCCCAATGGACGCCATGTGGGCGAGACTGGAGAGGCCGCTGGCTTCTTCGAGGCCGGAATAGGCTGAAAGCGGGGCCTGGAAGATCCACGGGGCTACACCCACGAGATCGTTTCGCGGCGGCTGGCCATCAGCCCGGTGAACGTTCAGCACGGGCCGAATGGCGCCGATCATGTGCGTGGTGCCGGCGACTCCGAGAGCCTGGCGGTAGGAAGGTCCTAGGGCAGCGGAAAGTTGGCCGCCAAGCGCCTCAGCCTCCGGCTCGGCCAAAAAGCCTGCAAGCCGGGACGCTGAGCGACGATCGGAGGCATTGATAGACCCGGCCAGACCGATCGCGATCTGTGCTTCTGCTGCATCGCAGAGAGGTGCGAAAGTGCGATCCTTCTCGTTTCTAACCCAAAAGCGGACCCGGGCTGGCGCGGGCAGGATAGTTCGGAGAAGTCGAACAGAGATGCGACCGCTGTCGAGTTCGCTCGTGACATCGACACCCCCTAACGGCGACAGGGATACCGGGAAACGTCCGAACGCAAACTCACCCTGGAGGACGCTCCCGTCAACGCTCTCGACCTTCACGTGGAGCGCGTCGCACCGACGCTGCAGCAGTAGGGACAGGTCTATGCAGTTCTCGTCCTCGGTGAGCGAGATTTCAGCGGGGTCAGCCACGCGCCGGAGGCGGGCGAGTATGTCGATATGGCCGTTTGCGCGCCGCAGCGCAATCCGATCATCGCCCTCAACTGTAGCCTCAAGATCCTCGGCTCCGATCTCGAGCGACTGTCGGGTAAGGAAAGGTCTGCGTTTTTCCCGACCCAGTACAAGAAGATCGGCATCGCGATCAGATGACCGCAGCCGAAATGTGTCGTGCCGGGCGTCATGGCCGAACACGAGCACTTTGCCCTTGGGCACGAAGATGCGGTCGTCGGTGGAGATCCGGCAATGCCAGAGTTTCTCGCCGCGGGCCGCAAGGTGGAATTCACGCCTGATCTTATCGTCGTAAAGGCTGAGGATCGGCGTCTCGGCGTCTGCCCGCGGATCGACGGAAAGCTTTCCACCTTCGCATCGTAATCCGGCACTTCGGGACGCGTCGAAATTTGATGGGAGATCCACGTCGCAGAGGTCGCCGTCGGGCGCAGGCACGCCACACCAAATCCAGCAGGACGTCGATAGCTCCGCCCGGGCATTTAGATCGCCTGCGGCACCTGGGGCCAGGACTTCAAAGACCACATGCCGCGGATCTCCCGCTTCCCCGAGGCCAAATCGATAGAAGGGAAGACGGGCAAAGCCGTCTGCTCCGACTTCGATACTGAGGAAGCGCACATCCTTCGCCATGCGAGCGCGAACGATGCGTTTGGCCCCGCCGATTTCCGGGTCGATCCTCAGGATAAGGGCCCCATCGCATGCATAGAGCGGCTGAGGGCCGTCCCGGCCAAGTGTGACTGCGTCGAGCCAGAGCGCTGCCTCGTCAGGTTTTTGCAAAGTGATGTCGGCGCGGCCGTCGAAAACAAGTGTTTCTGTTGCTTCGACCCATGCGACGTAGATATCGAGATCCCTGGATGGAATCGCGTCGCCGAAAGAGGCGCAGGAGAACGAAACTCGACTGAGAACGACAAGTCTTTCCGCAGCGATCTCGGCGAGGGTATCGTCCCGACCAAGCCGAGTGAGAAAAGCTCCACTATCTGCATCGAAGAGAAGGACATTGCCTGGGCCAGGAGCAAAAGCGATCTGCTGGCGAATGTTGCCGCAGCTCCAAGTCAGATCATCTGGCCAAGGTGCCGGTATGTGAACATGGTTGCCGCCCGACACAAGTATTGGAAAGGCCCCAATATGGACGCGTTGAGGAAGCCGCGATGCTTCTGCCTCGAGCGCAAGGTTATCCCTCGCCCAGTAGAGGCGAGGTGGCCCGACGAGTTCGCCGCGGCTACGGCCAAAGCTGCGCGCCGCGGCATCGAAGGCGTCGAACAGATGTTTCTCGGATGTACCCGAGGCGCTTTTGCCCTGGCGCCATGCCTCGAACCGCCTGGCGCAATATGCCGAGGTATCGAAGTTGATGGTCGCCCGGAGACGGGTGAAAGTGGGACAGTGCTCGGCGACGGCACGTCTTTGCCAGTGGCGGGCCGAAGGCGTGTCTTCGATCGCCGGAGGTCCCAAATACAACGCCGCGCCAACAAACGCGCGTGCAAGCTCTGCGTGCTGGGAGCGAACGGGACCCAGTGGCGCAAAAAAGAGTTCCGTTGGCTGATTGCCTGAAACCGGTATGCCGAGGCGCCTCGCGGCGCGCCGGAAGCAGGACTTCAAGAGGTCCCGAGAGAAGGCATCGGAATAGTCCTCATTTACGAACTTACTAATGTGGAGATAGACGTCTTTCGTGCTGGCGCCGTAACTCTCCGACAGTGGCGCCATGACGGCCCAAACGGCAAGAGTCGGGCAGTTTTCGAAAAGGCGGAACAGGTCGGCCTTTCGGACAATCCTTTCCGCTCTGCTTCGAATGTCGTGAGGAACACGGACATCAACGAGGAACGGTGTTGAGCTCCCGCCGGTCCACGAGGAATGGAAAGCCGCCTCGACCTCGGATACACTCCGTGGTGAAAGTTCAAAGTCCATCCCCTCTTCAATATTTGAAGCCACTAGGCCTTCCTCCAGCTCTTATTTGGACCAGCATCGGCCATATTCGGCAATACAAAAAACTTGATGTGGTCAGACTTTGTCACGGTCTTGTAGCTGGACTAATCCTAGGGCAAACGTGATTGGGAGAAAGTGATTTAATCAAGCTGCGCGAACTGTTTTGGAATTCGTGCGGTATTGAATTTACTCCTAGCATTGCAGTTGCAATTTGAAGTGAGTTCTGAATCGATGGGTGACCATGATTCGGAGGTCATGGATGATGGGTGCATCGATTGAAGAGAAACTGGAGATTTGGGCGTCCTCGTTGCGCGACGTGAAGGGGCGCATGCGCGGATTGTTCACGCAAGAGCGCGTTGCCACATCGGCGAACCTGTTTCTGGACGGCTTGCTCGGGGACGAGCGCCGCAAGACAGGTTGGATGCGGGCGAGGCGGCTGACGATCCCGGGCCGTGGCGACAGCAGGCCATTTTGGGCCGGGGGCGTTGGGACGCGGACGGGTTGCGCGATATCGTGCGCAATTATGTTGTCGAGAACCTGGCCGCAGACGACGCGGTCTTGGTGATCGATGAGACCGGGTTCCTCAAGCAGGGCAAGGCATCCTGTGGTGTTGCGCGCCAATATACCGGTTCGGCCGGTAAGATTACGAACTGCCAGATCGGTGTGTTCGCCGCCTACGTGTCCGCTCGCGGTCGCGCCTTTATCGATCGCGCTTTGTACTTGCCCAAGAGCTGGGCCGGCGATCCCGCGCGATGCCGCGCGACCCATGTCCCTGAAGCTGTAGCTTTTGCTGCCAAATCGGCGCTGGCTGTTCAAATGATCCGTCGAGCGCTGACGGCAGATGTGCCTTTTTCCTGGGTTGCGGCGGATGCGGTGTATGGCGTCGGCGATGTCGAACAGGCCCTGCGCCGAGCCTGCAAAGGCTATGTCCTCGGAGTCAGATCGGACCACCACTTCGGCTCTTGGGTGGGCAAGCCTCCGGTCGCCGGCACCGCCGGGGAAATCGCACAAGACCTCGAACCAGACACATGGCTGCGTCTCTCCGCCGGTGAAGGCACCAAAGGCGCCCGGCTCCATGACTGGGCCTATTGCGAACTCGCCGATCTCGACGCTGACGAATATGACCAGACCAAATCAGGTCTTTGGACCCGCGGGCCGCTGATCCACCGCAATATCAGCGACGGTGATCTCGCCTTCTTCACGACATGGTGCCCAGCCGGCACGAGCATCCAGGCCCTGGTCGCCGTCGAAGGCCACCAGTGGGCGATCGAAGACAGCTTCGAGACTGCCAAGAACGAGTTCGGCCTCGACCACAACGAAACCCGGTCTTGGCATGGATGGCACCGCCACGTCTCTCTGGTCATGCTCGCCTTCGCGATGATGGCGGTGATCCGATACCGCGCCAACGACAGGACGCCACCCAAAAAAACCAGGACACGGACCAGCAAGACCTGATCCGTTGGTCGATCCAGGAAGTCCGGCGTATCGCCAACAAGCTTGCCCAGCGTCGTATCCAGCCCTCCTATGTCATCGCATGGTCATGCTGGAGACGCGCACATCAAGCCACTGCCAGACGCGCTCATATCAAAACTAAAATGCAACTGTAATGTCAGGCGCGAAGTGTCCGGCGCCCCGGGATATGACGTGTCGCGCTGGCGTTCGTCCGTTCTCGTCGTGATAGCCGCCTAGTGCAGTCCCACGAATTCGCTAGTGTCCTGGACAAACCGTTGAGGCGGCACCAGACAGAGTTTGGTGCCGGTCGTAATCCCGTAACGCTGCCGCTGAGCTGCCAGCACGTCGCCAAGCACGCCCGTCACTTCGCCGTAGGCGATGTGCCAACGCAGGCCGATATCAACCATCTGTGACAGCGTGAACTTGCCGCGAAAGTCGCACTCGGCCAGGTTCCATGCGAACCGTTTCCAACGCTGCTTGATCAACCGGACGAAGGCCGTCGTCTCCGCCTCGTCATAGCCCAGCTTTGTCAGGTCCAACTGCGGATTATCCTCGGTGATGTATTGCAACATCCGCCCGGGCGTGACGTTGATCAGCCTGGCGAACTCGCCCTTCGAGACGAGGGTCTCTTCGGCCAGGGGCTCACCACGTCCAAACCCCACGCTGTTTAGCCATTCACTTTAGCTCTTTAGGCTTTGCGTTTCGTGTCAGACTGGCGAGATCCTGCGCGGCCGCGCCCCCGCAGGTGGTTTGGGCGGATACGGTCCCTAAATCCGGGGGACCCGCCTGCCCTCGCCGCGCTATGACCAATGCCGCCCAGATTGAGGCTGCGGTGGCCATCCTTGCCCCTGTCTGGACCCACAGGAGACCCGGCAGGACCGGCAGGGGGTGCTTCGCGTGCCGGCCCTGCTCCCCTCGCCTGTCCTGTCGCGGCAGGACCGCCCGATGAGACCACTGGCGCGGGCATCGCGCCCTTGCCGGTTCTTTAGCACCTCAACCGCTGAGTTTAGCGGTCCGGTCTTTTGCCCCCAGAGGCCTCAACTCGCCATGCTGACCGCATGACCTTCACGCGCCGAGACGGTGTCTTGCCGGCCAACACCCTGCCCTCTTCAATGAGTTCCTCGATCAGATCGGAGATCCCCATGCCAAGCCACGGCTCAAACGGCGCGCGTGGTCCGGTGACCGCATGGCTCGTCAGTCGCGGCCGCAGCAGGGCTGCAAGGAACGTCAGCGCGAACCGCCAGTCGCGGTACGTCGCCCAGGCTTGCGCCACGACTTCCAGCGATGGACGAAGCTCCAGATCGCAGCGATGCGGCACGTCGCGCAGCCCCCGTTGGCCACGCTCCACCCGCTTGACCACCTCCGGCTTGCCGTTCGCCCCGATAAAGGGCCGCAGCTCCGGCTCATAATCCCACGCCGGCCGGGTGCCCGACATGCCATAGGCGAGAACAAGCCCCCGCTCGCGCGCATTCATTCCGCGCAAGGCCTCACCGACGAGCACCGCGTCCGGGTGCATGGTGCCCTTCCCGTTCGCGCGGCCAAAGGTGTCGACCATGGTGCCGAGCTGCAGGATCGTCTCAACGCTGTGCCAGCTCGACCGCAGCCCGTCCGGCCCATATCCGCCTTCCGACAGATCGTGGCCGACCGCCTGATCGCGCAACGCCCAATGCACCAGATCCTCGATATCGATTGATTTCATCGTGTGCCGCTCCATGGTTTCATCATCGCCTGCAAATTCCCGGTTCGGTCCAACCTGTCCAACCTTGACCAACCTTTAAAAACAAAGGTTGGACGCGTTTTCGCTAGCAATCTCAAAGGCCTGCAATCCAAGTCCAACCTGTCCAACCTATTTCGCCGTCGGGGAGAACAGGGCGGAAGGGGTGCAACGCCTTTTCGCGCGCACGCGTGCGCGGGGCGTCAAAATAGGTTGGACAGGTTGGGCAGGTTGGTCATCGCATTGATACGATTGATGTATTCTGGTCCAACCTTGGGTACGCGTGGTTGGGAAGGTTGGACCGGTCAGGCCCTGTACCCCACATGTCCTGTCTCCCCCGCGTCGCTGAACTGAGAATACGTGCCGTCATCGTGGCCATCGTCGTCATCCTCACTGGGCCAGTCGACCTTTTGTCCAAGCGCTGATTGAAACGCATCGCGACACTGGGGGAGCGAGGGGAACTCGTAACACCAGGCCCGCGTGCCGCCGATGTCCTCATCCATGCGCTTGGTCACCCGCACGCCCGGCAGCAGCTTTTGCAGCTTCATGCCGAACACCGTCTGCTCGGAGCGCCGCTTCACGCCGACCTTGTCGGAGACCTCAAGGTAGTAATCGAACAGCTTCTCCTTGCGGATCAGCCCGCCCGGCGGCCAGCCGTTCGCGCCCTTCACCAGGTTGCCTTCCCAGAGCCTCTCAAACAGGAAGGACTCGACATGATCGAGTGAGCGGATTTTCTGCTCCAGCAGGCTGTTCGTTTTGGGGATCTTGCGCAGGTTGACCGCATCCACATCGAAGGCGAGCAGATCGGCCAGGAGCGCCGCCCGCCCGCCGCTGTTGAGTTCTGCAAACATCTCCTTGAAGTAGCCGTGGTCTTCCTTGGCGGTCGGCGCCACATCGAGAACGCAGAAGCGCCGCTCGTCCTTGCCCGCAGGCACCACCCAATCCTCATTCGAGGTCATGATCAGCCGCACGTAATTGTCGATGCGGAAGGGATCGACGCCCTTGCTCTCGATCATTTGCGTCTTGGACGTCACTAGGCCCTTGAGCCGGCCTTCCGCCGCCTTGTCGCCCGCCCACACTGCTTCCTCCGCCTGCAGCAGCAGACACGCCGCCATATGGGCGTTGAACTGCCCGGTGATGTAGCGCGGGTCATCGACCATGAAGTAGTGCTGCTCGATCAAAGAGCCCATCACCTCGCCCAGCACCGTCTTGCCGGTGCCCATCAGCCCGCGCACCACCAGGGCCGTGCCGATGCGCTCGCGCGGCCGCTGGATCAGATGCGCGAACCAGCCAAACACCCAGGCGAAGAGCTGCTCGTCACCGCCGCAGATGTTGGTGAACACGTGATCGCGGAAGATGGCGTAGCTGCCGGCTTGCCCATCCGGCACAAGGGCGAAGCCGCGCCACAGGTTGAGATACCCCGGCGTCCCAACAGCGCCGTCGTGATTGGGAAAGAACTCGATGCCATCGAACTGTCGCCGGTCCCGATCCGTCTCCCAGCGCTTTGACCAGGTGATCGTCTTGATCTTGGAATCGTGCAGGATCTGCGTGAACCGGTTCGCATAGAGCGCCCGGAACGCCTCGATCTGGATGATCCGCACCCGATCCTCGATCGGCGCATCCGGCTTGTCGCGCACCATGACCGCCTTGGAGCCGACCAGCGCCAGCGCCCATTCCTCATTCAACCGCTCGACCGAGTATCCCCAGTGCTGCGGCTGCTTGGCGGCGCCAGAGTCCTCGGGAGCGCCGATGTCGTCCGCGTCCGTCTCAGAGATGCCGCCCGGCCTGTCAGCAAAGCCCGCGGGCTGGTCAAAGTCATAGGCCTCGGCCGCGTCGATGCGCGAGACGATTGCACCATAGGCCTCTTGGATATCGCTCATGCCCCCACCAATTCGCTTTCCGCGTCCGCTCGCTTGCCCGGCCTGCGCAATGGATCGTTAAAATCCTCATCGTCATCCGCCCAGGCGCTGCGGATCCTGCGGCCCGGTTGCATCCAGCGCTTGGCCGCGCGCAGGTGGACCTGTTCGGCCGTAAAACGATCGCTGTCGCCATCACCCAGCATCATGACCTCGACGATCGTCTCAGGGAGCATGAGCGCCCGCTCATCGTTGGGATGCGGCTCCGGTCCCGGCACCCGTGAGGCGCGCACCTGGCCGGTGCTGGTCGTCACGGTCATGGTTGGATGCTTCACCGTGGCCACCGCCTTGCCGCCCAGGTGCTGCAGATCGACCGAGGCCGCGTAGCCCGTCGTTGCAAGCCGCGCCTGGCCGCGCACGCGCAGCTCCGCCTGCCAGACGGAGCGCACCGTCTCGATCCCCTCGCCGATCACCAGCCGCTGAAACGCCTGACCATAGCGGCGCGGGTCATGCAGCAGGATCCAGCCGCGTTTCTTCGAGCCGCGGATTTTCTTGGCCGGCAGATCCTCGCCGGTGACCGGATGCGCGAGGGAGAGTTTTGCGCCGGGTCGGTCCTTGTCGAACCACGTCATATGCACGCCGAGGAACCGTCCGTCAGGACCCGTGATCGCGGCCAGCATCGCCGGGCCGGAATAGATCAGCACCGGCCTCTCGCCTTTCTTCAAAGGCGGCAGCCAATAGGGACACTCGTGCAGATAGCGCAGCGGCGCGTCCTCCGGCGCAGTGAGTCCCCGCCCGTGGAAATAGAGAAGATTGCCCGGTGAGGTGACGAAGCCGCGCCCGGCTTTCCAGATCCGATAGGCCTTGCGCCGCTCTTCCTCGCGAAAGGCGTTTTCCGCTTTGTCGCTGGCCACCTGGAGCGCCGCGCGGTCCGCTTGACGGCGCGCCTCGTCTTCCGGGTCCGGCGGCGGCGCATCCGCCCGCCCGCCGAGCAGTTCGACCGCTCCGACAAAGGACAGCCCGTGGCGCTCCATCAGATACGTGATGCCGTCGCCGGCCGCACCACAGCCAAAGCACTTATAGGTGCCGCGCCGGTCATCAACATGGAAGCTTGCCGTGCGCTCCGCATGAAACGGGCAGCAGGCCCAATGATCGCCTGCGGAGACATTGGACTTGGACGCATCCCAACTCACATCGCGACCGACAGTTTGCGAGATCGGGATCGCCTTGATGCGATCGAGCTCAGCGGAAGAGAAGGTCATTGCCACCGCCCGCAATCCGCGTCTGTCTCGGAGCTTTCTCCCGTGACGCACTCGTGGCCACCTCACCGCGCGGGCGCTGTGCGACCGCCGCACAGAGTTGTCCTAGCCGGCATCGCATCCAGCGGTTCTCCGCCTCCAGGAAATTGGTGTAATCGGCTTCCGCGTCGGTTCGCTCCCACCGCCTGCGGGCACGCTCCATCGCCATGGCAAGGGCGCCTTCTTCGAAACTCGTCAACATGGCTCGCCCTCCCCCTTCCATTCCATCAGGATCGACCAGGCGCCGTGGTGCGTGCCGTGCAGATCGTCCGCAACCACCCAGCCCGCAGCCAGAAAGTGAACAAAGTCCGTCAGCAGGACGAAGCGCATCCAGCGGATCATGGGCGGGCCTCCAGCGACTCGGCGAAGCGGATCAAAAATTCGGCGCTCACCATGGTTCCCCCAGGATCGGCACCACGTGCCGCTGACCATCGTCCGGCAGACTGTCCAGTTCGGCCTCAGCCTTTGTGAGCAAGCCCCGCAAGCGCTCAATCTCGGTGCGGTCGAGCCGCGGCCCGGTGCCGTCGCGCGGCAGGCAAAGCCGCACGTATTCCGCGCCCGTTTCCAGCCGGACCGCATGCGCGCCGATGAAGGGTTCACCGCGCATCGCGATACCGCTCGGTGATTTGGACAGTGCGCCCGGACCGGGTCTCGACCAGGCTCAGCACGCCTTTGACAGCGAGCCGGCTGGCCAGAACCGCCGTGACCGAGCGGGACACCGCGCTCACGGTCGCCAGGCGATCAATGGAGACCGGACCCGCTCGCACCTCAGTTGCGACCAGACGCAGAAGCGTGCGTTCATCGGCGCCCATCGGCGGCAATGCATCCAACGGCCAGACCGCCGTGACATAGCCTTGCGGCGTCGCGTGAAACGCCACCTGTCTGGAGACGACCAGTTCGATCAGAACGATGGAGGCCGAACGCAGGTGCAATCCGTGCGCCGCGATCAAAACGGCGGCCGTGATCCCGCCCGGATGGGCCGCATAGAGATCGGCAAGCCCCGCCAGGACGGAAGTCGCGTTGCGTTCAAGCGCGCGACGCGGCGCCCTTTGGTCTGTGAGAATGCGGGGCCTCATCCGGACACCCGCTTGCCTTCGTGGCGCGCAACGGCCTTGCGCACGGTTGCACGCCCCGTTTGCCCCGCCGCACCAATGCGGTGCGCGCTGTACCAGCGGGCAATTTGGCCCACCGACCACTGCAGCTCGTGCCGCAGCCCGTGAAACAACGCGTCGCGGGCATCGACGACCATCCGGGTTTTGTCCTGGCCGAAAAGCTCGCTGGTGGAAACGCGGTGCCGGCCCTGGACGCCGGCCATCAATGCCTCGACTGGTGAGCCCGGGTCACAAAAGGCCGGAACATCAACGCCGATCGACATCGTGTCGAGCCAGCGCAGGATCGCCTCGGCCTCCCCATTTGAGGTCACCTCGTGGGCCAGCCTCAAGCGCGCCAGCAAGGCATTGTTGGCAGCCTGCGCCCGCGCCTCCCAGGTGGGATCCACCTGGTCGTCGAGATCCACGTCCTCGCCAGGATCGAGGCCAGCGTCAAGGTAAGGGTCAGCGTCGAGGCCAGGGACAGCGTCGGGCGCCAGTGCCGCTTGCGCAATGCGTGCCAGCGACGCCGCAAACCAGTCGTCGACACGCAGCAAGGCCGCATCCACGTCGAAGGAGACATGCGCCAAAAACTGAACAGCCGTATTCATGCCCCTGCCCTCGCCGGTTTGTCATCGGTCTCTTCAAGATGCTGCAGGTGCATGTCGACGGCGGCCAGCGCCTCGATCGCTTCCTTGACCTCGCGCCTCAGATCCATGTCTCGGGACTCATCGACGGTGATCGTGCCGCCGGTGGACAAGGCCTCGCAAAGCCGCGACACCGCTTGGCCGGCCTCGCGCGCCACATCACCAATCTCACGAGCCCAATCGGAGCCGGCGCCCACCGCCGGCAGCGGCACAAAGACACCACCGGAAAGTCGGCACAGTTCGACCAACGCCACAGGACCGCCGTCGAGCGTCAGGTCAAGCAAGACGTCGACCGGGCACTGAATGTCGCGATAACGATCGTTGGCGGCATTGGCGTAGTCGGACAGCGTCTGCGGCCCGACGCGCGTGATCGATGCGGCGGATTCCTGCCCGGCGCAGGCTTTTATCTGGCGCTTCATCGCCAGCTTGAGCGCGTTGCGCTGATGATCCGTGGAAGCGCGCGCCAGCTTCATGCCGAACCCTCCGCATTTGCAGCGGGGTTGCGGGGTGCATTCTCGGACGGGTCGACCGATGATGTATTCGCCGCTCGGTTGCTGCTCGTCCACGACAGAAAATCGATGGTCATGACAGGACGCTCGATATCCATAGGCCAGTGCCCATCGAACCAACGGACCGCTGTTTCCAAACGTCGTGTGGTGATATCGCCGCCCTTGGCGATGCGATCGAGCACTTTGCCGTCGCCGAAAACGATGGTGGAAACCCGTGATCGCGACAGTGACGTGGCTGAAGCGTAGGCATCGGCGAGAGTGAGGATGTGTGTTCTCAGGTTCATGCAATCACAAATGCGGTACTAAAACCGCTTTGTCAACAAAATTTACCGCATTTAGTTGTGCACAATTCTGCGGTAATATGACCGCATGACCGAGCTTGGCGACAATCCAATCGTTTTACGCATCGACGCGCGTCTCAAGGAATTGGGCTTGAGCCGCGAGGCCGCCGCCGTGCAGGCCGGCCTGAGCCGCGATGCGATACGAAACCTTGCGCGAGAACCAAATCGCAAGCCGCGCGGCAGCACGCTCGAACGCCTGGCGGACGTTCTACGCGTGCCGCCAGGCTGGCTGCTGACCGGCCACGACGCCGAGCAGGATCGTTTCACTCAAACGGCAGACTTCAGCCCCTCTCCTGCAACGCAACCAACGCGAAACGACGTTCCTGTGATGGGGACTGCGGCCGGGTCATTGATCCACGGTGATTTTGAAGGCTTCGCAATGGACGGTCCAATCGACTACGTCCGGCGTCCGCCGGCGCTCGTCGACGCCAAGGATCTATACGCGATCTACATCACCGGCGACTCCATGTCGCCCGAGCACAAACCGGGCGACCTGCGGTTTGTGCACCCGCATCGGCCGGTTCAACCTGGCTGTACCGTGATCGTTCAAACCCGTCGCTGGAACGACGATCCAGGCCAAGCGTACATCAAAACGCTTGTCCGCCGAACAGCAGACCGCATTGTTGTTCAGCAGATCAACCCGGCCGCGACCATCGAGATCCCGATCGAGCACGTCCACACCGTGCAGCGGATCCTGACGATAAATGAGTTGTTTGGCGTGTAACTGCCCAGCGCGGGCAAGCTTCAGATCGAAGCCCTAAAGGGCGTTCGAATATTATATTTTGCGTCAGTGGGACTCGCGACGCGAGCACTATTCGAAACCGCAATTCGATCATGTTGGCCATTCCGGCTTTCGGCCCGACGCGGCCATTTGCACTATACGCGACGGAGGTCAGCTTAGCGCCCCCTTTTCGGTCATTAAACGAGCAGTTTAGAATTTCCGAAACCTGCCGTTCGTTACCGCCACCTCTACGTCACATCGACCTGGCCCAGCCCGCCTGTGGGTCGAGCGGTTCCCGATGCGGGAGACGGCGCTCGCAACTGAGACGCCGCCCGCGCACGAAGTGCTGGCCGACAGCCGCACCATGAAGGGCGGCGGGGCGGCCGGTATGGCGACGCTGGGTGCGGCGAGCGTCGAGGTAGCACAGAGCGTCATGGCGGAGACGCAGACCGCCATCCTGCCGCTCGTGCCGCATCTCGACACCCCGCGCTGGGTGTTCATCGCCGTGGCGCTCGCCGGAATCGCAGTCACGATCTACGCCCGGCTCGACGATTGGAAACGGGGGCAGCGATGATTGCCGCCTTGCTGGGTGGTATCGCCGCGAGCCCATGGGCGCGCGCGGCGCTCCGCTACGGCGACCGCCCTCGCGATCCTTCTGTTTCTGCTGGCCCTGCGCCGCTCCGGCGCGCGCGCCGGGCGTCTGGCCCAACGGCTCGAGGCCATGGAGAAAACCCATGACGTACAAAGGCGGATGCTCGAGGCGGCAGCACGTCGCCCTCGTTCTCGCGACGATCTGGCTGAGCGGCTGCGCGACGGGAGCTTCTGACGTCGGCAGCCTCGGGGCATGTCCGCCAGTTATCGAGTACAGCCGGGAGTTCCAGGCACGGGCGGCAAAGGAGCTGGTCCCGCTGCCGGAGGAATCGGTGATCGCCGAGATGCTGAGCGACTACGCCGTTATGCGGGAACAGGCGGGGGCGTGCCACTTATGAAATTCAGGACCCTAGCCACATCGTCAGAAAACCTACAGGATAGGGCCGCCACTACTCGATTAAGAGATTTCTTTGCCGTCGATCACCCGGCTCCTCAATATGTGGCTCCCGCCCGCCGCGCAGGATTGAGTTGCCCTCGAACAGCGTGCGCTGGTCGATGGCCGGTGGCTCCAGCCAATCCTCTTCCTTCATTTGACCGGACTGTCCGTAGGCGTCGAGCGCGTTCTGGTAACAGACCTTTTGCACCGTCTCCTTCGGGATGCCGCGCTCCAACGCCAGTTGAGCGGTCTTTGCTACGCCGAGGCAGTCAGAGATCCCCCAGTCGCAGGCGCTGTCGACGATGATGCGCTCTCCGCCGTATTGTCGTAGGATTTCCACCATGCGGGCATTGCCCATCTTGGTCGACGGGTAGATTGAAAACCCGGCCCAGAATCCGCGCTGCAGCGTTTCGGCCACGGTCTCCTCGTTATTGTGGTCCACGATCACCATGCCCGGATCGATCCCGTGCTCTTCGCAGACATCCATCGAGCGGGAGGTGCCGCGCTTCTTGTCGCGATGGGGCGTGTGGATCATCACCGGCAGGTTCAGCTCCTCGGCAAGCTCGAGCTGCGACCGGAAATACTTGTCCTCCAGCGGGGTTTGCTCGTCATAGCCGATCTCGCCAATCGCCACGACGCCTTCCTTGAGCGCAAAACGGGGAAGCCAGTCCATGACGCCCTCGGCCAGTTCCTCGTTGTTGGCTTCCTTTGAGTTCAGCCCGACGGTGCAGTAATGCCGGATGCCGAATTGGCCCGCCCGGAACCGCTCCCAGCCCACGATCGTCGAGAGGTAATCGACATATGTGCCCACGAAGGTGCGCGGCTGGCCCACCCAGAACGCGGGCTCGATCAGCGCAACGACCCCGGCATCCGCCATGGCTTGGTAGTCGTCCGTGGTCCGTGAAATCATATGGGCGTGGGGGTCGATGAGCATCATGGCGCAGCCTCCTCTCGCTGCAGGATCGCAGCGACGCCGGGCGTGTTGTGAAACGGCCTGAGGGGAATCCAGAGGTCTTCCGGCACGGGGCGGTCCGCAGCGATGCGTTCTTCCGCGTAGTCCACCAGCATTCGCGCGAGATCCGGATTGGACCGTGCCTCGAGCCCGACCACCGACGCGAGACGGCTTTCGACGAAGAGTGCCTTGAGGATCATTTGGTTCCAGCGGTGGTCGTCGAAATGATCGCGCGGGAACGGGTTGTGATGCGCGATGCTCTCGAAAACGGCCTTGATGTTGGAGCGCAGCCCTTCGCCGACCTCAAAATGCAGGCGGTCGGGTTCGGGATAGAGCGGTAGTCCGCGGTAGAGCGCGATCATCTCCGCGACGTCCGCGGTGCGGCGCAAATCCTTGAAACGGTCGGCGAAGGCGCGGGTCGGCGGCGCGGTCAGAAGCGCTAGGACGCGGGCTGCCCCGTCGATGCTCCAGCCTTTGGGCGACCAGCCCGGGCATGCGGCATCGGCCGCGGCGAGATCGTCGGCCCCCAGCGCCAAATCCGACTTGCCGAGACGTCGAGGTGCCAGACCCATGAAGATGTAGAGGTCGCGCTCCTGAGAAGCAGAAGCGACCCGGTCCAGCGACTGCGTCAACCAATGCGCCTCGCCCCCGGCTTGTGCCAGCACCCACGTTCGAAGCAATTTTGCCGCCAGTGTCACACCGAACCCCCTCCAAGTGCAATCAGACTAGGACAGGTCCGAGATCACGCAAAGGCGTATTTCTTGCAATGCCAGAGCTATTTTAGGACGTTGGCGAGGATGAACAAAACATTGGTGATTCTCGTCGTGGGGCTGAGTCCGCGCCTTGTCGGGCCGCTCACGCCGCACCTGCAAAAGCTGGCAGGGGGCGGCGGGCTACGTCCGCTGACCACGGTCATGCCCGCGGTGACGTGCACGGTTCAGTCCACGCTGGTGACGGGCCTGCCGCCAGCGGGTCACGGAGCGGTGGCGAACGGGTGGTTCTTCCGCGATCTCTCCGAGGTGCTGCTGTGGCGCCAGCCCAACCAGCTTGTCGCGGGAGAGAAGATCTGGGAGGCGGGACGCGCGCGCGATCCCAGCTTCACCTGCGCCAAGATGTTTTGGTGGTACAACATGTATTCGAGCGCGGATTGGTCGGCGACGCCCCGCCCGATGTATCCCGCTGACGGCCGCAAGATCCCCGATCACTATGCGTACCCGCCCGAACTGCACGATGAGCTTGACGCGAAACTCGGGCAATTCCCGCTTTTCAAATTCTGGGGGCCCCTCGCGGATATCACTTCGTCGGACTGGATCGCCAAGGCAACGCTGCACGTCATGGAAACGCGCGATCCGACGCTGACACTGACTTACCTACCGCATCTCGACTACAACCTGCAGAGGCTGGGACCGGACCTCGATCATCCGCGCCTGCAGCAGGATCTGCGCGAGGTGGACGCGCTATGCGGCGAACTGATTGCCTTTTCCGAGCGCACCGGCCGCCGCATCGTGGTTGTCTCGGAATATGGGATAACTCCTGCCAAGGACGCCGTGCATATCAACCGTGCGCTGCGCGCCGCCGGTTTCGTCGCCGTGCGCCCCGAGGAGCATGGACGGGAGATCCTCGATGCGGGTGCGTCCGAGGCCTTCGCCGTGGCCGATCACCAGATTGCCCATGTCTACATAAAGGATCCGGCACGCCTCGCCGAAGTCCGGACCCTTCTGGACGGCCTCGACGGTGTGGAGTGTGTTTGGGATGAGGAGGGCAAACGTGCCAATGGCCTAGACCATCCCCGCTCCGGCGAGTTGATCGCGCTGGCCAAACCGGATCGGTGGTTCAGCTATTACTATTGGCTCGACGATACCAAGGCCCCCGATTTCGCGCGCACCGTCGATATCCACCGCAAGCCGGGCTACGATCCCGTGGAATTGTTTATCGACCCGGAACTGCCGCTCGCCAAGCTGCAGACTGCCTGGAAACTTGCCAAGCGTAGGCTGGGTCAGCGCCAGTTGATGGATGTGATCTCGCCCAAGGATACGAGGCTCGTGAAAGGCACCCACGGGCGGCCAACCGACGATCCCGAGGACGGGCCGCTGGTGATCTCATCCGCGCCGGACCTCCTGCCTGATGGACCTGTCGCGGCCACGGCGTTCAAGCAACTGATGCTCGACCACGTCTTTGCCTGATCAGGTCCCCGAGACTAGGCGCTGCAGGCCCAGCGTCAGGACAAACCCTGCCACTGCGACCCATGCGAGTAGGGAATGTCCCGCGCCTGCGATCAGGACCGCATCGTAGAGCGCCATCCCGGCGATGAGCGTGATCACTGCCTTGGGCACGTCCCCGGAACCGCGGCGGAAGAGCCGGCGCAACGCCAACCCGACCACGGCGATCAACCCGACCCAGAGCGCAAGCGCGACCGGGGTGTTGTCCGCCTGCCAGAGGGCATAGAGCAGCGGCGCGATCAGCACGAGCAGCGGCCAAGCATTGTCGAGCCGGTCATAGGCTTCCTGTTTCGCGGCGTAGGTGAGCCCCGCTGTATAGGCCATAAGCCCGAACGCGCTCAGGAGCACGTCCCCGGTGATGTGACCTGAGGCCACGGCGGCAAGGATATAGCTCAGAAACCGCGTAGCCCCCATGATGACGGGGCTGAGCACCGTGCGCTTGTGCAGCCAATCATAGAGCAGGATCACGCCCGCCAGGCACAGTCCGACAAGGCCGGCGGCGGCACCGCCGGGAAAGGCAAGGACGATGCCGGCAAGGAGCAGGCTAAAGCCGCCGCGAAACACGGCCTGCCGCGTGATCTCGCCGTTGGGTATGGGTCTGTTAGCCCGCTCCCGCGCGTCGATCTCGGCATCGAAGGCGTCGTTCAGCCACATTCCCCCGATATAAAATGCGGTCAGCGCGAGCACTGCGAGCACCACCGGGCCGGTTGCTGGCGACCCCACCATAACGGCCCCCGCCAGTGCATTTGTCCACACCGTCGGCAGGTTTGAGATCCGCCCGAGTGTCAGCCAGACCTTGACGCTCACCTCGTCAACTCGCCCAGGACCCAAGCGAATTCTCGCCCGATATCCTCCGCAACGGTCGCCCCGCGCAAGCCCTTCGGCAGAACGTCCCAGGTATAGGTCTCGATTTCGAGATGTGGCGAGACCGGACTGGTCCGGTGCAGTGCGAGGATCTCGGCCAGAAAGTCGCGCGTCGAGGAGAAAGCCCCAAGGTCGCGGATGAAGACCGGCACGTGGAAATGCACGCGCCACTCCTCGCCATCGGTTTCAGCGCCGCGTGCCAAGGCATCCGGTAAATCCAGTTCGTTCTTCAAACCGTCGGCGGTACGGCGGATGACCTGATGCAGGTAGGTGGGCTCAGCATACGCGCCGAGCGCTTGCCTTGCCTGAGCCGTGACCTCGGGGATGAGCAGCGCCGCGCTGAGCTGCAGCTTGTGCACCGGGATACCGGCCGCGCGCAACACGGCGAGGCTGCCTGCCGGGTCCTCGTATTCCACCGCCGCGTGGCAGACATCATAGCAAAGGCCAAGGTGGCGGGGCAGCGAGCGCGCTGCCTCCTCTTCGCTGAGCCCCGACAGCGCGGCCACCCAGGCCGCCGCTGCCGCCCCGAAGAGATGTGTTTCGAAAAAGGCCACCGCCTCCGCGACCGTCTCGATAAAACAAGCCGGTTCAGGTTCGATGGCCAGCGCAATTCTCACGCCTGTTCTCGCTTCAAGCGCCATGAGATGCGCCACCGACCGCAGGATGTTGTCGGCAATCTGCGACTCTGCTCCAACCGCGAGCGGTTTGAAGGTGCCCGGCACGGTGCTCAAGCTGACGATGTTGCCTGCAGGGGCAAGGTCCGCCATCAGGTCGGCCAGTGCATTCGTGTAGCGCACACGTTCCTCGCTGCGCCAATCGGGCTGGTAGGCCTCTTCCTTGACGCGGGTGCCGTGGAAGCGACCATAGGGAAATCCGTTTACGGTGACAGCCTCGAAGCCGTGCTGATCGAGGACAGACTTGAGCGCCGCGCGCTTGGCCGGATCGGCGAGTTCTTCCAAGGCTTCACCCGAAAACCGTAGTCCAATGGCGAAGGCGGCATCCCCAGCCACCACGGCCTTCACTTCCGCGGCGGGGCCGGTCAGGGCAGACATGACTTCCGCACAAGTCTGTGTCGCATGAATGTTGAGACAATAGGTCAGGTGGCCCAGCCCGTGGGGCAGTTTCATGCTGCTGCACTCCGGGCCTTGAGCCAGGAGATCGCATCTAGCACCCGCGCCTCGTCCATCTCGTGCACCTCGATCCCGACGCCGATCTCCTTGAGCAGCGTGACGGTCAGCGCACCGCCCAGATGCTCCTGGAACTCCCGCATGCCCTGCAGCAGCAGCGGCGCGCCATCCTCGCCTTGCTCCTCAAGCGCGGGATGCCACGTCGGCAAGCCGATCCGGTCCAGGAGCTCTGCAATCCTCTGGTCCTCGCCCGCCGGCAGGAGCCCGGTCGACACAGAATAGCGCGCATCGAGGGCAATCCCGATGGCGACCGCTTCGCCGTGCCGCACCTCATGTTGGGTAATGGCTTCGAGCTTGTGAGCCGACCAATGCCCGAAATCGAGCGGCCGGGCCGATCCGCTCTCGAAGGGATCCCCACCACGTGCGATCTGGCGCAGGTGCAGTTCAGCGGAGCGACGGATCATGTGCTCCTCGGCCCGTGGCTCGAAACGGCTGAGCGCTTCTGCATGCTTTTCCAGCCAGAGGAAGAAGCCGCGATCGCGGATGAGTGCTACCTTGATCGCCTCCGCGATACCCGCGATGCGCTCGCGACGGGGCAGCTTGTCGAGGAACTCGAAGTCGTTGAGCACCGCCATCGGTGGCGCAAAGGTGCCGACATAGTTTTTCACGCCGTCGAAGTTCACCGCATTCTTGACGCCAACGCCGCTGTCATTCTGGCTCAACACCGTGGTCGGAATGCGGATATGGCGGATGCCCCGATGGGCGGTCGCAGCCGCAAACCCCACGGCATCCAGCACCGCGCCGCCTCCGATGGCGATGACGTAGGAATGCCGGTCGACACCGTGTCGAATAAGCAGGCGGTACAGGTCTGGGATGTGGTCGAACCCATGCTTGATGGCCTCACCGCCGGGGACACGCCACGGCGCTTCGAGAAGTGTGATCCAGTCCGCATGCGCCGAGAAGTAAACTGATAAGCGTCTCTCCAACTCGGGATCTGCGCGCGCTACGCCATCATCGACTAGGACTACGCACTTGGCCTTGTCCGCGCTGCCGCTGGCCAAAGCGTCTACTAAGGAGGGATTGGCCGAGTCGAACAGGCCCCGGGTGAAAACCACCGGATAGCTATAGGGAACCACGAATTCGCAAGCTTGCGGCTCGATAGGGCTATCCGGATCCGCAGGCAACGCGCCAATGGCTATGCCGTTCAACCGCGAGATGGCGCGCATTCCAGCGTAGGCCAGAATTGGGATGCCAACCGCGCCCGCGAAGGCCACCAGAAAGGAATTGGTGGACCAAGCATAAGCGCCGATACCGGCATAGGCGGCCCCGATCCCGAGATTGGCCAAACTCGTCAGCAGAATGAACGGCCGGAGCGGGTAGCGCGCCGCACCTGCCGCTATGACCGAGGCCTCCGCCAGCACTGGCGCTGCGCGCATCACAACTAGGGCCGATCCACCCCTGCACACCGCCAGGCTTTCGGCGCGCGCCAGCTCCGCCTCGCCCATGAGCCTGCGGATCAACGCCGTGCCTCCGGTCGCCCCGATCCAGTACCCGAAGAGGCAGCCAAGCGTCATGCCGGCCCAACAAACAAGCGTTCCGACAACAAAGCCCAAGGACACACCAGCCAAGGTGTTCACGAGGCTAGAGGGCACCGGCAAAACCACGTCAAGTGTTAGCGCGCCCCCGATCAGCGCCGCGAGTATGGACTCGCTGGGGTGCGCCCCTATCGCTGAATTGACCAGCGCCTCAATCTGCTCTTCGAAGAAGACGAAGGGCAAGACAATGACCGCCATGAGCAGGATAAATAGAAATATCCATTTTAGGAGCGATGACTTCAATGAGATCGGAACGGAATGCCGCAATTTCTTCTACGTCCATTTTTTCGTTGTGCTCATTTCTGCCCGCCGTCAGGGGTGCGGCTGTCAAAACGCGCCTCGGCGCGGTGCATCCCCGGCCACCAGCGCATGTCTACGGTACATCGGCTCCGCCATTCCCGCTACGGCGTTTCCCTCCAGCCCCCTCGATTTCAGGCGAAACCGGCCTCCAACTTTGTTGACAGAGCAGGTAGCCGCGGAAACTCTCAAAGCGTGGTAGCGCGAACTGGGCTCTCCGGTGCGCGGAGCAAGATATTGGGCACGAGGTCAATGATCCGATTGCGCGACCACATCGGATAAGCGCTCTGGCCTTCTCCTTAGCGGTCGAAGCGGTTGGACGTCGGACGCGTTGATTTCTAGCTGTCCTGAAACAAAGAACATTTGAGCATCGGCATCCCAAGCGCCAAACCAGAAGGTCGCTCGCCATGAACTCGTTGTCGGTGAAAAATCGGGTAGAAGGGAGGGGGTGCCGCCCCCTTCCTCTTGGATCTCCGACTTCAGAGCATAGTCCCACATCATGCGGGCTGGAAAAAAGCGCGCTGCTCCACCTCCCGCTTGAAGGTTACGCTCAAGAAACGTGATCCTCTCTTCAAGTCCCGGAAGCTCGTCTGGATCAGCGGTCGCGACCTGACCCTGCAATTCAGACAGACGATTGCGCCAGACTGCTCGCAGATCTGCGATTCCCGTTTCCCGTTCAATCAGTCCGGGATCGATATCAAATCCCACAGCGTTAAACTCACGAAATCTCGCAGGAATGCGCGGGTCACTAGGCACTGTTCCTCGCGAAAACGATTCGGTATCACGCCGAAACTGCAAGTTGAATGGCGCAACCGGCTCAAGAGCATCCTCCGCAATTACGCCATTGCGACCTTCAAACACGGGGTTGTCGAGGAGGTCGACCGCAGCACCGACTAAAGGGTGAGATTCTTGCCGCGTGCCGTCAACGAATACCGAACGAACCGAGACACCGACCTCAGGAGATAGAGTTCTCGCGAAACCTCCTTTCTGGAACCGGATGATGCGATCGAGATCCGGTTCACCCGCGTAGGCTTGCATATAGCCTGAAACACCGCGCGCATCGTCATACGGGTCCGGATCAGTTGCCAACCTACACTGAGCCCAACCCGAAAAGTATATAGATAGCATCAGGCTTCACTCCCTGCTCTTGCCAAATCCTCTCTCAAGACCATCAAAGTCTCTCCAATTGTGGAAACGCGAGGGCGCTCCTGGCCAAGTGACGCGCAGCCCTGAATCAACGCGTCAAGGCGTTCAAGCGTTATCGGAAGGCGCGCATCTGGAAACGGCGAAAGCGAAACATCTGAATAAATCTCAAAGCTTGGGCCGGCACGCTCTGGATCTTGGGGGTCACCTAGCGGAACCAGCGTCGCCTCCTCAGCGAGTGGACGCACCGCCACACTCATAATCCTCTGGCTGGCGCGCTGCAGTTCAAGGCGAAACCTAGCTTCAGCCTGAGTGCGCGGCGCAATTGAGAAGTAGTGCTGCAGCAAGAACAGCATCGTTCCGTATGAAGCGTTAAAGAGTTCCACTAGAGACCGACTAGTTGGATTGGTAATAAGTGAAACGCTTTCGCGACCGGGAGGTGTGCGCGTGACAGGATTTCGAGGAACCAGGCGAGCGGCCTCAAAGCGCCCTTCAGCAAAGTACCTTTCTCTTATGCGAAGAAATCCAGCGTAGTGAGAGTTCGCCGAGTTTGCAGGCGTTCCTTCACCGTCCTCGATAACGTTCTGGATCGCCGCGAGTGCGCTCGCACGATCGGAAATCACCCGAATGTCTAGGGAGGGGTCTGACCAATTATTATCCGATTGCGCACTTTGAGGGCCGATAAACAACTCACTTTCCGGTATTTCTTTAAAGCCGAAGGCAATCTTCTCATAGAGCTCTCCAACGAATTCGTACTCAAGTGGATCTGGTACAACGGCAGCCGCTGCCATAAGGGTTTCGCTGCCGAGATCCGATCCTGGGGGGGAGGCAAGGGAAAATCGCGCGGAAGCTCAAATACTAGAAAGCGGTATAGGCTTTCATCTCCGAAGGGGATGAGATCAAAAGGAAAAGGAAAGTAACCAGTGTCGCTTGGAAGCGACCTGCGTCCCATCTTGGGGCCGGACCCTATTGCCGAAAGCAAATTGCAAGCGATCCCAAGATGTCCCATTTCTTCACGAGCAATCTGGTATACACTGCCTTGCCACGCACGGAGGAGTTGCTGCTGCTTGGCCGAGAGCCCCTCGTCCAAGCTTCGCTTCATTGAAAAGCCTGCGTACAGATACTGAATAAGTAAGCTATGCTCAATTTCGCAAGCCACATGCAACGCGTTGATTAGCTCTTCTCTCGTGTCGATGGTCATGAATCGTCCCTGCTGTTTTCTTGGGGAGATTGCAGCGGCGGGCCGCTCTTCCCGGCTCTCACATACCGTTGCGCTGGAGCTCGAGGATCGCTGCGGCGAAGCTAGAAGCCTCGGGGGCGCGGGGAGCCGCCAAAGCGCTTGGCGGTGCCAGTGCCTCCTGCAGGATCGCCATGACTTCACGCAGCAACATCAACTCGTCCGTGCCGCTACCGTGTGCGCCGTGACCTCCGTGGTCGCCGCCGCCTCCAGCCCCAGGCCAGTCAAACGGGTCCGCCTTACGTACCCACCGCCCAGGCGCGAACCAGTTGAGACCCCGCACCTGCTGCGCCTGTACCTCTCCGGGATGAATTGCCTCATGAGCTGCGAACCAGACATCGACGCAGTCGTCCACCCAGCCGTGGAGTTTCCAGAAGATCGGGTTAACGTGGCTGCTATGAAAGTCGCCGAGGTAGTCGTACTCGGGTCGGTTCCACTTCGCTGAGATGTCAAACGCCGGCCGCACCGCCGGCGCGCCCGTCTCAGGATCGCGCGAGGTGCTGGCCCAACGCATGTGCATCCAATTATGGACAGTGAATTCGATCAGGTTGCCGTAGGCGCCAAGGGTCTGGGTCGCCGCGAAAGCTGAGCTACGCAGCCGTGTAGCGAGCATACCGAGGTTGAGTTGGAACCCTGTCGCCGACTTGTTAAATAGAAAAAACTCGGAATTTCCAGTCTGCTGCATAAACTCTTCGGTGGCCGGCGGCACCATTACACCGGAGTTCTCAAGGTCGATTACAAATCCTACGCGGCCCGTCTGCTGGTCCAACTCAGTCTTGTAGGCAATCTGCGGCCCTAGCGCCGCTGGGATGTCAACCCAAGGAGCGGGCGGTGTCATGCTCGCATCCTCGTAGACCTTGTTAAGCATCCGCACCATGCGGCGGTGCATGTACAAGAAGTCCTCACCGGCACCGTTGGACAGGTCCAGACCACCGGCTTGACGGAACGGTGGATCCTTGATGTCCCACCCCTTCGCGGCCAGGCGTGCGCGCACGTCCGCGGTCATCCCAGGGTCCCACCATGCGCCTCGCAGCATATGCCAGACTGTGTGCCGCAGGCGATGGACTTCATCCGCCAGCATCGCGATAGCATCGGGGATTAGGGCCACGCCCTCAATCTCGCGCGGCTCGACGAAGTCGCGCTTGACAGCGATGAAGCTTGCCGTTGCGCCGGCGACGGCTGTTCCGTGGTCTGCATCCCGCACCACCGTACCGACCAACGTAGGGCGCTGTGCCGGGCTGGCGTTTTCCCACGCATGGCCGGTCCGACAGCGGTAGGAGTAGCGGAACTCGGCCACGTCGGTGTCCGCCCGACCGGCACCAGAGAGCGACAGGTCGCCCCCCGAATCGGTTTGGCCGGTGATGTCGAGAATCGCCTTCGCCGGAGCCACCGGATCGGCCGGAAAGCGCAGTTCCCCGGTAATGGCTCCGTCGGGCTGGACCCGCAGGAATAGCTCGCCCTCGGCCCAGAGAATTTCGGCGGGGCTACCTGTGGGCCGGTCGAGGAAGCTGCGATAGGTGTAGGTGCCGGTGAGATGCTCAAACGCCATCGCCGCCTCTCTCAGCGCAGGACGTCGCGCGCAGCGGCCAGTGGGAAGGGAAGCTGTGCGGCTGGCGACTGACGGAACGAGCTGTAGGGCCGGAACAGCCGGATCGGGGTGCCATTGACGTGTGTCAGAAGTCCCGTCCAAACCGCTTGGTACAGTTTTATCAAATCTTCACGGTCGGTTTTGGTCAGGGTGCTATCGGAGCCGTAGTTCATGATGGTGAAGCGATTGTGGGTGCCAAACACCTCGCTGGGGAATGCGGTTTCGCTAACGTTAGCGAAGAAATGCCTTAGCCCGAACACGTGCCCGAGCTCGTGTGCCATCGTCTCGACCTGCTCAGCTCGGTCCTGCTGAAGCATGCGCGGGAATACGACTATCTCGTGCTGGCCGGCATCGGGGAAGAACGCCCGCGCTAGAGTACACCCAACAGCGTTGCAGTTGTCTTGGGCCGAGACGACGATCTCGAAATCCCACGGGTCGCTAGTTTCCGAGAAGCGCACCGGAATCGCGTTGCCCCAGGCGAGCAGCGCCTCGCCTAGGAGGTCGCGCATGTAGGACTTGACCGCCTCGGGATCTTGAAATGCCAACAGCGACTGCTCTTGGAAGCGCCAATTGAGGGTGACGTCGGTGTCCCATAACGGGATGAATCCCTTGGTAGCGTCGAGTACCAGTTCCAATGGCGAGCGGTTTTTCGGATTTGGATATCCTCGCGTCTCGGTCTCGCAGCGAGCACCGCCGTGGTATATGTGGGTAACGCCCTCGAGCCGGTCCCTCGCGGCGGTATCCGTTGCCAAATCGAACTGGCCCAGCGTCTTCTTCGACTTCCCCGTCCTCTTCGCCATTTGCTGCCCCCTCTGTCCCACCCTACGAAGTATGTCGACCCGCGCGTAGGAGCCGGATCTAAGCTCGGTCAGAGTGGACGCTCAACAAGGCGTGGGCGAGGAAGTCCTCTCCGGTTGTTGTGCGACCACGTCCCTTGATCGAGGTACGACTGCCTAGTCTGTCATGTTACTCTATCAGACAGCGATTGTCCGATCACTAAGCAATAGGTCGGTCTCCTTTCTCAACACCGCCAGCAAGAGGAGACCGTCTGGAGTCGGCCCCAATCCGGCCGTTCGCGCATTTTTCAACAAAAGACCTCTTCTCGCCCCTTCTGTAATCAAGCGCCATGCAGCGCGATGGCGCCAATGAAGATCCAAATCCATCACTCCATTAAGCCGTCACATTAGGCCAATTTGTAACGTCCCACATCGCGCGCTGGGCTTTTGAGCCAACATCGTGCTGCCAATCAAACCGGGCGCTTTTCAACATTCGTCTGCCGCCTTCACCGTCAGCATCCCTCCAGCACGCCGGCCACGAGTTCAATTGCTGCCTTCGATTGATTGCGGTTTATAAACCGCTTTATGATTTGACGCGGTTATAATACCGCATTACGGTCGTCCTCTGTCACACGAGGGCTATTTTAAATGACCATCAAATCCAGAGCGCCTGCCGTCGAAAAGTCCCCCTCCGAGGATCTTTTTGCAGTTACGCAAGAAACCCCAATTGAGCCGCTCAACGCGCTTGAAGATGAGGCGTTGGCGTATCGGAGTGCGGCAACCCGATTAGCAGATGACATTGCCCGCCTGATAGATCTCGGAATATTTGAGCATCCAGCCAAGACCTCAGTGGAGCGCAACCCTTCATTTGCGGGATCGCGCAATGCGTGAACACCCTCTCGCGCCCGTTCTGATCGCGGGCTGCCGATCCGGACACGGTCAACCGTGCCAGGCCAACCTGACATTAGAAATCGATACCAGTCAGATCTCCGCAGCGGCCCAGGCGGAGGTTGTCGAATAGCCATGCCCGGACGCCCAACCCGAGTTGAACAAGCCCACATCGCCCCCACGGTCACGGGTGCCCACGAGGGCGGACTGGAAGTGTCCGGTGTTGGGCCCCGCGAGGACCGCACCATAGTCGTCCCCTCCAATGCGCAGCGAGATATCTCCTGCCCCTGTCGCATCTCACGGTGTTTCCGACGTGGCAACTGCGCTCAGCAGCGCTTACCGGACAACCCGCCCGACCCGTCAGAGTTCTTCACCCGCTTACAACGCCACTCCGCCCGACTTGGAGTTCTCCAAGGCGCCGCCGCTTGCGAGACAAGGTACGCTGACATGGTTGTTCCAGTCCTACAAGGTGAGCTCCGCCTTTGCCGCACTAGCAGCATCAAGCTTCCATTGCGGCTTTGCGACGAGAGCATCGGCGTCATTCTCGATGCCGACGGTGCCGACATCCTAACGGTCGACATCGATCGCACGAGGGATGACCTGGGAGCGGCCGAAATCGCGCGGTGGGTCATGACCACCATTAACACCAACCTAGGCGCCCAGGCGGCCGCAGCAGGCCACGGGAACGCAGCTTGATGGGCAGCAACACGAAAATGGAGGGCAAATGAAGGGCCGAGCCGCATATACGCCAGATGAAATCGCCGCCCGCTGGGGCTGCTCCGCGAACACTGTGCGCGCGATGATCCGAAGTGGTGAATTGCCGGGTTTCAAACTTGGCGGACGGCTGTATCGTGTCCCCATTAACGCGGTTGAGGAACGAGAAAAATGCGAGCCTACAGGCCGGTCAAGCACCGAGGAAAGTGGTGTGTCGAGTATTACGACGACCTGGGAATCCGCCATAGACCTACGACTGGCACGGATGACCGGGCGCTAGCGGATCAGATCATTCCTCGCATTATTGCGGCTCTTGAGAGGCCCGCAGGTCGTGTCTGGACCGTCGCTGAAATCTGGGATCGATGCCGCGCAGACAAAGAAGCCCAAGGACAGGTGACCGCCACAAATATGAAGTTCCATTGGGTCGCCTTGGAATCGTTCTTTGGGAACAAGTCTCCCGATGCCATCACAATTCAAGACTGCCGCACTTATGGCGCACAACGCCTTGAACAAGGCAAGTCAATCGGCACCGTCGTTGCTGAGTTGAAGCATTTACGTCTCGCACTTGGATGGGCGAGAAAGCATTCAATGATCCAAGCTACCCCATTCGTTGAGGTTCCATCAAGTCCAGAGCCCAGAGATCGATACCTCACACGAAGCGAATTTGAACGTTTATACGACTGCGCCATCATGCCGCACATACAGCTTTCGCTTGAGCTTTTGATAGCTACGGGGGCTCGTGTTGATGCTATTCTTGGACTTACTTGGAGTAGAGTTGATTTGGAGCGGCGAAAAATTCATCTCGCAGACCCGTTCACTAGCCGGCGCATGAAAGGGCGGGCATCCATCATGATCCAGGACGACCTACTGCCGGTCCTCGTCACGGCGCACCAGAACCGGACTTGCGAATTCGTAATTGAGCGCGGAGGCGACCGGTTGAAATCCATCCGGCGGGGCATCGACAGCGCGGCGAAGCGAGCGGGACTTGAAGGCGTGTCGCCTCACGTCATTCGCCACACTGCAGCGGTCTGGATGGCGGAAGACAATGTGCCGATGGAAGAAATCGCCCAATACCTTGGCCATCGAGACGTGAACACAACACGTAAGGTCTACGCGCGATTTTCACCTGAGCATCTGGCGAAAGCGGGCAGGTCCCTTTCGTGGCGGACCCGGGCGGAACGAGAGATATGAATTTGGGCCAGCATTCCAGAGTAAAGTGCCCCTTGGTACGCGTGAACCGAAATAGCTTCCGAGAACGTGAACAAATGCAGAATTCTACATAGGATAAAGTGCGCCTCTCGCCATACATCAATCACTTAGGTGAGGCACACATTACTGGGGGTCAAGGGTCGTGGGTTCGAATCCCGCCGCTCCGACCATTTTTCTCCAAAAGGATCGATGGTCGGCCGTCCGCTGAGCAGAGCGGATGCGAAGTCCGGTGGACCAGACCGTTCCCCATCTTCCGATGAACCGGCAACTTTGCTGAAACAGCCCGGACCGCCACGGATTCCGGTTTTCCGGCCGCGATCACCAAAACCTCCGATAATAGATCATCGTAGCTGTCGCGCCTCTGCGCGCGGTCTCAGACTACGCGCCGCGGCCGGGAAGCTCGTGCAGGGTCACGCCGTCCTCGCCGCAGACGTCGCGGGCGAGATCGCACAGGTGGCGGTGATGGGTCAGATAGACCACCTGGCCGCGCCTCGACATCTCCGACAGCAGCGCGAAGGTCTCCGCCGAGCGGTCGTCGTCGAAGGGCTCGAGAATGTCGTCGGCGAAGAACGGCAGCGCCTCGCGCTTTTCCGTGAAATCCGCGTGCCCGGCAATGCGCAGCGCCAGATACAGCTGGAACTGGGTGCCGCGCGACATCTCCGGCGCGACGATCGTCGAGCCGTCGCTGCGCATGCCGACCAGCACCTCGCCCTTCTTGCCCTGAGCCGAGAAAAGGCCGGTGAAGCCGCCGCGCGTCATCTTGACGAAGGCGTCGGACGCGCGCCGCATCATGGTGCTGCGATGGGTTTCGCGGTAGGAGCGCAGTGCCTCCTCGACCAGCAACGCGCCCGCCGACAGGCGCATATAGGCATGAGCCTCATGCTCGATGTCGAGCAGCAGCACCCGGCGCTGCTCCTCCAGCCGGGCCACCTCGCCGTCCCCGGCGATGGCCTTGAGCGCGGTCTCGGCCGTCTTCCACTCGTGATAGAGCGCCGCGACATGCGCTTCCTCGGCCTCGCGCGCGCCCTGCAGCCCGCCCAGTTCCGCGCGCAACGCCGCGATGCTCTCCTCTGTCGGCAGACACTCGGCGAGAGTCGCGCGCATGGTGGCGGCGTCGACAGCATCCAGCATTGCGACAAGCTGGGTTTCCAGCCGCGCGATATCCCGCTGCAGGCGATGCTTTTCCTCCGAGCGCTTCAGCGCGGTGCGCAAACCATCGAGATCCTGAGCCGGGATGATGCGTGTCATCTCCGCGATCCGGGCCGCGACGGCCCGCGCCGCGTGACGCGCCTTGGCCAGCCGCGCCTCCGCCGCCTCCAGTTCACCAATGCGGTCCCTTCGCAGGCGCGCGGCCTCCTCGGCCTGTGAAACACGCCGCCGCAGCGTATCCGCGATGTCGAGCGGCGTGTCGCCCTCCACGCGTCCTCCAAGGGCTTCGGCGAGCCTGGTCACTTCCGCCGTATACGCCTTGCGGTCCTCGCCCATGGCCTCGACGCGCAGCCGCAACGCGTCGGCCTCGACCAGCTTGCCCGACACGGTGTCCAGAAGTCCGGCGAGCTCCCTGACCTCGGCCGGCGACGCGGCGCCGATCCAGGTTGACGCAATGACCTCTTGCCATGCCGCCTCCCAGGCGGCGCGGGCCGCCTCGGCCGCCTCATGACGCTTGTCGCGCGCCTCCGCCTCTCTCGCGGCCTCCTTGAGGGCGGCTTGCGCCTCGGCGCGCGCCTGCCGCCGCGCGGTCCACGCCGCGATCGCCGCGTCGCAGCGCTCGAGCGCCGCGCGCACATCAAGGGTCTCGGACGCCCGTCCGTTCATGGCGAGGCCCGCCGCCTCCATCGCCCCGATGAGCATGACCTTGGCGGTCTCGCGCTGACCGTCGACCACCGCAAGCTCGCCCCGCGCGCGCTCGAGCCCCTCAATCCGGGCAAGCGCCGTGAGCCGTCGCTCCAGCCACACATCGAGGGAGGCCAGCGGCGTGGCCGGCGGCAACCCCAAACCTTTCAGAAGATCACCGGCGGCATCCTCATGCGCCTTGAAACGCTGCGCTGCGGCCGCTTGCTTTTCCCGCGCCCGGCCGAGCGCGGCCTCGCAGCGAGCGAGAGCGACGCCCGCGCGGCGCAAATCCGTGAGTTCCGAAACGAGCCCCAGACGCCGATCCTGGATGCGGTCGCACTCCGCGATGCCGGCTTCAACCGCATCCGCGACCGTCTCAAGACGTCCACGCTCCGGCACCGGGTCAGCGGCAAGATCGGCGCGCAAGCCCGCCCACGCGCGATCGCGCACGCCGCGCGCCTCACGCGCCGCCGCATCGTCGATCCCGTCCGACGCCCTGGACAGGGCCGCGATCTCGGCCTCATGGGCGGCCTTTTCATCCAGAAGGCGCTCGATGTCACCGGCCAGAGCCGCCCGATCCTCGCGCAGCGCCGCCCCGCTCTCCTGCAGCTGCTGCAACTGTCCGGCATCCGGCACAGCCAGATCCGCCAGCTCCGCGGGCGCCCCGCGCCACGGCGCCAGGGCGGCGAGCGCGGCGCCAAGATCGGCTTCCAGCTCATGACACCGGCTTTCCCGCGCCGCCCGCGTGCGGTCGTCAAGGTCCTCACGAAGATCCCCGATCCGGCGCGTGAAGTCGGCAAGATCCGCAGGCTCATCGGTCTCATTGATCTCTTCCAACGCCTGGGCCGCCGCCGCACGCCGCGCTCGCGCGGCCCCGGCCTCCTCACGGGCCGTCTCCTCACGGGCAAGCAAACCGGAGCGCTGTTCGATCAGTTCCTGAATGCGCCCCCGCGTGGCTGCCGGCAGGACGAGACTTTTCGGATCCTCGATGTCGGGACGGCCGAGCCGCGCGCACAAATCCGCGATGTCGCGCTCGATGTGGCGCAATTCGCGCCGACGGTTCTCGATGTCCTGCGAGGTGCGGTAGCGCGCCTCAAGATCATCCTCACTCAGCCGCTTGACGGCCCTTGCAATGGCCAGCGCCGGCTCGTCGACAACGATGGCTTCCAGGACCTCTGTGGCTCGTGTCACCGCATCGCCGCATTCACGCAAGCCCGAGCGGGTCGCGGCCTCCGTCACCGCGAGCGTTTCCAGTTCCGCCAGCCAGCCGTCGGGCGCATCGGGCGCGTCCGCCACCTCCGCCAGCGCCATTTCACGCTCCTGCAATTCCCGCCAGGGGCGCAGCGCGTCGAGCAGCGTCTTGAGCCGGTCGAGCCGCGCCGTATTGCGGTCGCGCAGCTCCCTGGCCTCAGTGTAATGCGCGCTCCTGGCCGCCTCCTCGCCGCGCAGCGTCTCGAAGGCGCCCGCCTGCACGTCGCGTTCGCGGATCGTCTCCTGCAGCGCCTTGAGTTCGTCGCGGGCGCTCTTCAGCCGGTGGACCCGGCCGGACTTCTTGAAAAACCCGTCCGCCTCCGCGCGGATCGCCTCGAGCCCGCCGCTCAGCCCCGACAGGCCGGAGGCGGCGGCGAACAGCAAGGTGCCGAGATCGCCCTCGCTCTCCAGGATCGCGTCCCCGCCCTGAACCAGCGAATCCTCGTCCAGCGAGAACATCTGCTCATAACCCGCGCGGCTCACATCGCCCAGCACCGCACGAAACAGCGTCTCGTCGACACCCTCACCGCCCGCGCCCAGCAGGCTGGCGCTGTCGCGCTTGATCCTGCGGCAGGCATGCTCGACGCCGCCGAGCGAGATCACGGCGCCGATCTGCAGCACCGGATTGGCGTGCAGGAAATTGTACTTCGTCTGATGCGGGAAGCCGAAGAGAAAGTCGATACAGGCGTCGCGCAGGGTCGATTTGCCGGCCTCGTTGGGGCCGTAGACCAGATGGAAGTCGCCGGCCTTGCGCACGTCGCCGAAATCGATGCTGTGGCCGGTGAAGCGGCCGTACCGGTCGAGATCGAGCCGTTTGAAGCGCATCAGCGGTCCGCCTCGCCGGCGTCCAGCCGGGCCAGAACATCCTCCGCACCCTCATCCAGATATCCCTCGACCAGCCGCGCACGGTCCGCGTCGTCGACCCCGAAGGCATCACGCAACTCCGGCGGCAGCTTCTTCTGCAGCTCCAGCATGAGGTCCATCGCGGCGCCGCGCGCCGCGGTCCGATCAAGTCCCTCGCCGAGCATCAGCAAACGCAACTCGCTCACCGGATCGCTCAACGCCGACTTGGTTTCCAGCCGCGGCATGACGACACCCGTCACCACCTCCTCGACCAGCACCTGACCACAGCGCCGTCCGGCCTCGCGGATTTCCTCCAAAAGCACGTCCGCGTCGCGGCGCAGCTGCGGTGCCAGCGGCGTCTCGCCGCGCAGCTCCACCCGGGCGATCAGATGCTCGCTGCGCGCCGCCTCAAGCGCCGCGGACAGCGCGGCCTCGCTCAGGCCGATCAGCGCGCTCATGTCGTCGGCGCCGGACACGTCCACCGTCACGCGCTCGAACTGCACCAGAGCGACAAACCGTTCCTCGATGCGCATCGCATGATCGTCGCCGATCTCGACGACGGTCACCGACTTGGGTCCGGATTCATTGACGTGGCGCCCTTGCGGAATGCCGGGCATGACAATCGCGTTCGGCGGCCCGGCATGCACCGCGCGCTTGTGAATATGGCCGAGCGCCCAATAGTCGTAGCCCTGCCCCAACAACTCGGCGACGGAGCACGGCGCATAGGGGTCGTGGCCTTCCGCGCCCGAAAGGCTGGTGTGCAGCAGGCCGATGTTGATGGCGCCGGCAGCAGGGGGCGCATAGTGCGGCAAAAGGCTGTCGGGCGCCGCGGGCTTGGCGAAGCTCATGCCATGGATCACGACGTCGCCGTCCGCAAGAGCGACCGCCTGGGCGCGGCCGGAAAACAGGTGCACCCCCTCGGGCAGCTCCAGATGGCGGGTAATCCGGGATTCCGCGTCGTGGTTGCCGCGGATCAGAAACACCTTGATCCCCGCCCCGGTCAACCGCCGCAACTCGCTTGTGACGAAGGCCGCTGTCTTCATGCTGCGCAGGGTGCCGTCATAGAGGTCGCCGGCGATCAGCAGCGCGTCAACGTCCTCGTCGAGGCAGAGCTGGATGATGCGGGAAAAACTCTGCCGCGTCGCGTTCGCCACCAGCTGCGCCGCTTCCGGCTCTTTCAGCGCGAGCGACAGCAGCGGCGAGTCCAGATGAATGTCGGCGGTGTGAACGAAACGGAACATGAAGACGGTTCAACGTGGCCATGGGGCCGCAACGCCCCGGAAATCTTCTGCCCATGAGGCTTACACACCTCATGCGGCCGCGTCACGCATTCCGTCCCGGCTGTGGATCACGACGCGCGACAGCATCCGGGTGCGCCGCACCCGGATGCTGTGGTTTCATATCCTGGCGCCAAGCTCAGCGCGCGCCCTCGGGCAGCGCGTAGGCGATAACGTAATCGCCCGGAGTGGTGCCGATGGAGCCGTGGCCGCCGGCGACGATCACCACATATTGCCGACCGTCGCTTCCCTCGTAGCTCATCGGTGTCGACTGGCCACCCGCCGGAAGCCGCTTTTTCCACAGCATGTCGCCGGTTGCCTCGTCGTATGCACGAATATAGTCGTCGACAGTGGCGCCCAGGAAGGCAACGCCGCCCGCGGTGAGCATCGGCCCGCCGATGCCCGGTACGCCGAGCTTGAAGGGCAAGGGCAGCGGCGTCATGTCCTCAACCGTGCCGTTGCGGTGCTTGTAGACAATCGCGCCAGTGTTCAGATCCGCGCCCGCCACATAGCCCCAGGGCGGCGCCTGACACGGTATGCCCAGCGGCGAGAGAAACGGACCCTTATCGACAGCGTACGGCGCGTCCTCGTTGCGGTTCAGCCCCATCTCGCTGGCCTTCTCGGACCCCTTTGTCTGCGCCCGGTGTCGTATCCCCAGACGGATTTCAGAGGCAAGAACAAGGCCTGCATTCGTCCGTCCTCGTCGAGATGGCTCGCCTCGGCGGCGAGTACGGACGGCAGACCCGGCATCGTCACGATGTGGCCGGCGATCGCCACGACGAAGCCGTGGAGCCTCGTCCTCCTCTAGCCGGTGAAGGCGAACATCAGCCAGACCACGAACACGGTGAAGACCAGTCCGGCAGCTTCGGGCCAGTTGCCGAAGCGATGATCCGCGCGTTCCTCGGCCTCGAAGATGGCGGGCGGAATGTCCTCGTCCTGCCGGGTAAAGTCCGGATCCGATGGGTTCATGATGGGCTCCTCAGTCCAGCAGGTTTGGCAGCCAAAGCGCCAGATCGGGGAAAAACAGCACCAGAAAGAGACCCACCGCCTGCAGCGCGATGAACGGCAGCACGGCTACGAAGATCTCTTGCAACTGAATGTCCTTCGGCGCCACCGACTTCAGGAAGAAGCAGGCCGGTCCGAACGGCGGCGAGAGATAATAGATCTGGATGTTCATGGCGAACAGAACGCCGAACCAGATCGGGTCAAAACCCAGATCGACCACCACCGGAGCAAAGATCGGAACGGTGATGAAAATGATCGCGATCCATTCCAGGAAGGTGCCGAGCAGCATGACGATCAGCATCATGACGACAATGACCCAGATCGGCGCGATATCGAGCGAGACCAGCATGCTCCGCAGGAACTCGCCTCCGCCGATGCGGTTGTAGATGCCGATCAGGGAGACGGCACCCAGCACCAGCCAGATGATGGAGCCGACGGTCAGGACCGTCTGGCGCATGGCGTCGCGCGCCATGGTCCAGGTGAGCTCCTTGCGCGCTCCCGCCACCACGAGGGCGCCGACCGCGCCGACCGCTGCGGCTTCCGTCACGGTGGCGATGCCGGAATAAATCACCCCAAGCACCGCGCCGATCAGCACGCCGGGAAGAATGACGCCCTTGAGGAATTTGAGCCGCTTGAAGAACGGCAGGCGGGTCTCGGGAATGTCGAAGATCGGCGCCATGGCCGGGTTCAGCCGGACACGGATCAGGATGTAGGTGATGAAGAGCCCCGCCAGGATGAGGCCCGGCACGGCGGAGGCGGCAAACAGCTTGGTGATGGAAACCTGGGCGGCCAGGCCGTAGATGATCAGCACCACCGACGGCGGAATCAGCGTCGCCAGGGCTCCCGCCGCGCAAATGATGCCGATGGACAGCTTGCGGTCGTAGCCCAGACGCAGCATTTGCGGCAGGGCGATCAGACCCAGCATGACGATCTCGCCGCCCATGATGCCCGACATGGCGGCAAGCACCACAGCCACGATGCACGTCTGCACCGCGACGGACCCCCGAAAGCGGCCGCCCATGATCGCCATGGAATCAAACAACGCTTTCGCGATCCCCGACCGCTCGAGCACATTCGCCATGAAGACGAAAAAAGGCACGGCGATAAGCTCGTATTTGTGCAGGACCTCGCCCACGTTCGCGGCGACGATGAAGAAACCCGCGCGCTCGCCAAAATAGAGGATCGCGGTCCCCAGAGACACCGTAAGCGTCGTGACGCCAAGCGGCACGCCCGCCGCCATGAGCGCCAGGAGGGAGACGATAATCAGGAGGGTGATCAGCTCAATGCCCATGGCCGGTCTCCCCTTCCGTACCCTGGAACCACCGAATGATGTTGGCGAGCAGCTGGGCGACATAGAGCATGCAGCCAACGACCAGCAAAACCTTCAGATAGGTCGGCTGCATCGAATTGAAGGCGGTTCCCGAATGTTCGGTGCGGGCGAGGACTTTTTGGGCCGGATGCCACAGCGCCATGGTCAGCACGATCAGGGCTCCGGTCGCGATGAGCATCTGAAACAGTCGCAGAAACCGCCAGGTCCGTGGCCCGACAAGCGCCTCCAGCATGGTGATGGAAATATGCCGGCGCCGTTCGGTGACATAGCCAACGGCCAGCACCCACGCGGAGGCGCACAGCGTCATGGCGAGCTCGGTCGACCAGACGGTTGGCATGTCAAAGCCATAGCGCAAAACGACTTCCATCGCCGAGACGGCAACACAAGCAAACAGCAGCACGGAGCAGCTCTGGCCGATGAACACGCTCGCGCGGTCCATCACGCCTGCGTAGCCGGCGAAAAGGCGTTTCATGAAGTCCCCGGAAGATCTCTAGGTTCTCGACATCGGAGTACCCCGGACCTCAAACGGCCCGGGGTACCCGCGGGTCTTCCTAGTTTTTGAACAGACCGATTTTGGTCATATAGGCGAGGTTCGCATCGAGAGCTTCCTTGGCGAGCTCCGACTTCTCCGCATAGCTTTCCCACTGCGCGCGCGCGACGACGCGCAGCTTGTCGCGGTCCTCCTGTGCCCAGTCGATCACGTGGATCTTTTCCGATCCGCTGTCGCGCTTTGCCAGCTCGGCGTCCTTCTTGCCAACCACATCGGCCATGGCGAACATGGCGTCGTACCACCATGTGCGAAGCGCGGCCTGATCGTCGGCCGAAAGCTCGTCCCACACCCGCGTGCTGACGGTAAACTGCATCGACGGCATGGAATGGATGCCCGGATAGAGCGGGTACGGCGCGACATCGTGCATACCGGTCGCATCATTGTTCACATAGGCCGATGCGTCCGCGGCATCGACGATGCCCTTTTCAAGCGCGCCATAGACCTCGGAAAACGGAATGGATACCGGAGAGGCGCCAGCCGCCTGAAAGACCGCTGCGGCAAGACCTTCGGGAGAGCGGATTTTCTTGCCGGCGAGATCCTCAAACGTCCGGATCGGCGTCCGGGCGGGAAGCGCTTCGCGGGAATAGGGTCCGCAGGCCACGACGTGAACCTCGCCGTCGGTGATCGCGTCGGCCGCCTTCTGCATCATGGCCTCGCCCCGCCTTCCTTGCAGAAACCCAGCATCTGTTGCGGCGTGTCGTAGCCGGAAATCAGATCTCCCATGATGGCAAAAGCGGGCTCGCGGCCGGCGAAATAGTTCACGGACGTGAAGTCGCCGTCGAGCACACCGGCGGCCACCGCATCAGGCGTTTCGCGCGCCGGCACAACCGACCCGTTTGGTGTCAGGATGATCTCAACCCGGCCATCGGTCATTTCCTTGATCTTCGGCAGCCAGGTCTCGGTCAGATACTGAGTCGAGAAATCCCCCGCGTTGAAGGAAGTCTGAATATTGAGCGTTGCCGCCTGAGCCGTGAAAGCCAGGGCAGAAACGGACGTGGCCAAAATGGCCATTCCGATAAATCTCATGGTGTCCTCCCGAAAAAAAATGCACGGGCTCCTCCACCCGTGAATTGATATACTAATATATTAGTGCAAATGCGGTCAAGGCTGACTATCATCCCGCAACCTGTCACGAGACGATTTTTCGAAGAGAGAGCGAACCGGACGTGCCGACACTTGCCCGCCAGGAATTTTCCGAAGTGCGCACAAGAGCCCAGCGTATCAAGAAGATATCCGCAAGCGACCAGATCCATGCCGCCCTGCGCGAGCGCATCATCACTCTGGAACTTGCTCCGGGCCGCAATCTGTCGCGACAGGAAATCGCGGAGTTCTACGGCGTGAGCCAGACGCCCGTGCGCGACGCCATGCTCAAGCTGGAAGAAGAAGGCCTGCTGGCGATCTACCCGCAGTCAAAGACCGAAGTCTCGAAGATCGACGTGGAGCACGCGCGCGAAACGCAGTTCCTGCGCCTCTCGATCGAACTCGAGGCGACGCGGCAATTGGCGCTGTCGCATGATCCGCAGCTCCTGGAGAACGCCCGAAAAGCGCTCGCACACCAGCGCGAGGCCCTCGCCTCCGGCAATCTGGAGCAGTTTGCGAAGCACGACCGTCTGTTCCACTACTCGCTGCTCGAAGCGGCCGACGTCGCCAACCTCTGGGATCTGGTGACAATGCGGTCTGGCCACATCGACAGGCTGCGCAACCTCAACCTGCCCGACCCGGGAAAGGCCGCCAACATCACTTACTATCACGCACGGATTCTCGATGCGATCGAAGCAGGCGACACGGCGTCCACGGACGATGCCGTGCGCGGTCACCTGACCGGCACCCTCTCCCAGGTCGACGAGATTCGGAGCCGCAATCCGGAGTTTTTCTAAACGGACAAGCTGGCCTTTGCGCCATGCGTCCCGGCGCCGTTTGGGCTCGTTCCACGCAATGCGGGCATCTTCTCCAAAAAAAACCGGGCGCAGTTGCCTGCGCCCGGTATCCCCTCCCCAAGGTGTCTGGGAGCCTAGAACAGGCCCTGCACTAGTCCGTCCTCGTCGAGATGGATCGCCTCGGCGGACGGCACGCGCGGCAGGCCCGGCATGGTCATGATGTCGCCGGCGATCGCCACGATGAAGCCTGCGCCGGCGGAAAGCCGGACCTCGCGGATGTTGATCGTGTGGTTGTCAGGCGCGCCCTTAAGCGTCGGATCGGTCGAGAACGAGTACTGCGTCTTGGCCATGCAGATCGGGAAGTCGCCGTAGCCGGCCTTTTCCCAATCCTTGAGCTGGTTGCGCACCTTGCTGTCGGCGGTGACTTCGGACGCGCGATAGATCTCGGTCGCGATCGTCTCGATCTTCTTGAACAGCGGCATCTCGGACGGATACAGCGGCTTGAACTCCGACGGCTTCTCGCAAAGCTCGACGACGTGACGCGCGAGTTCCTCGATGCCTTCGCCGCCCTTGGCCCAATGGCTCGCCACGATCGCCTTGGCGCCCAGACCGGCCGCGACTTCACTGACAGCCGCCAGTTCCGCGTCGGTGTCGTTGATGAACTGGTTGATGGCGACAACCGGCTGCACGCCGAACTTCTTCACGTTCTCGATGTGACGGGCGAGGTTGGAGCAGCCGGCCTTCACGGCCGCAACGTTCTCCGCGCCCAGATCTTCCTTGGCGACGCCGCCGTGCATCTTAAGCGCACGGACGGTGGCGACGATGACCACGGCGGACGGCGTCAGGCCCGCCTTGCGGCACTTGATGTCGAAGAACTTCTCGGCACCCAGATCCGCGCCGAAGCCGGCTTCCGTCACCACATAGTCGGCGAGCTTGAGCGCCGTCGTGGTGGCGGTCACGGAGTTGCAGCCATGCGCGATGTTGGCGAACGGACCGCCGTGGATGAACGCGGGGTTGTTTTCCAGCGTCTGCACCAGGTTCGGCATGAGCGCGTCCTTGAGCAGAACGGCCATGGCCGGGCTCGCCTTGAGCTGGCTGGCGACGATCGGCTCACGCTCGCGGGTGTAGCCGACGACGATCTTGCCGATCCGCTCGGTCAGGTCTTCCAGATCGTTGGCGAGGCAGAAGATCGCCATGATCTCGGAGGCCACGGTGATGTCGAAGCCGTCCTCGCGCGAGAAGCCGTTGGCGACGCCACCGAGCGAGGAAACGATCTGGCGCAGCGAGCGATCGTTCATGTCGACGACGCGGCGGAAGGCGATCCGGCGGGTGTCGAGACCGAGCTTGTTGCCCCAGTAAATGTGGTTGTCGATCATCGCGGAGAGGAGATTGTGCGCGATGCCGATGGCGTGGAAGTCACCCGTGAAATGCAGGTTGATGTCTTCCATCGGCACCACCTGGGCGTAACCGCCACCGGCCGCGCCACCCTTCATGCCGAAGCACGGGCCGAGGGACGGCTCGCGGACGCAGACAGCGGCCTTCTTGCCGATGCGGTTGAGGCCGTCGCCAAGACCCACCGTGGTGGTGGTCTTGCCTTCGCCCGCCGGCGTCGGCGTCACGGCGGTCACCAGGATCAGCTTGCCGTCCTTCTTGGACTTCAGCGACTTGATGAACTCATAGGAGACCTTGGCCTTGCTCGGGCCGTACTGCAGCAGCTGGTCGGCCGGGATGTCGAGCTTGGCGCCGATCTCGGTGATCGGCTTCATGTTTGCTTCGCGAGCGATTTCGATATCGGATTTGAAAGCCATGCGGCCCCCCTGATGTCTCAGGCGACGGCCATCGGCCGCGCCTGTGTTTCACTAACCCATGAACGTTGTGGGATCCGGAAAATTACTTACCGAGGACGTCCCCGGCCTTGAGGCCGCTTTCAGCCGCATACTCCACCGCCGGCACCTTCGCCGCATCGGCGCGAACACGCTTGATGAGAATGGAGCCTTCGCCGGCGGCGACCGTAACGCCGTCGTCCGACACCTCGAGAACCGTGCCGGGAGCGCCGCTCTTGGTGCCAAGGGCGGAATCGAACACTTTCAGTTCGTTTCCGCCGTGCAGCGTCCATGCGCCGGGCTGCGGGTTCGCGGCGCGGATGATGGCGTAGATCTGCTTGGCCGGCTTGGACCAGTCGATCTCTGCATCCGCCTTGCGGAACCACGATTCATAGGAGCCTTCGTCCAGGTTCTGGACGATGCGCGGCGCCTTGCCGGCCTTCACCAGTTCGAGCGACTCGATCATCGCGTCGACACCCATCGGGAACAGCTTCTTGAAGTAGACGTCGCCCAGCGTCTCGTCGGGACCGATCTCGCATTCTTTCTGCAGCAGGATCGGACCTTCATCGAGCCCGTCGTCCGGCCAGAAGATGGTGAGGCCGGTCTTGGTGGCGCCTTGCGCGATCGGCCAGTTGATCGACGACGGCCCGCGATGCATCGGCAGCAGCGAGGGGTGATACTGGAACGAGCCGTATTTCGGCGCGTCACGCACCGCTTCAGGCACGAATAGCAGCACATAAGCCATGATGCAGACGTCCGCCTCGAAGGACTTCATCAGCGCGAGCGCTTCTTCCGTCTTCCAGGACGCCGGCTGATAGACCGGCAGGCCCTTCTCTTCCGCCAGTTCCTTCAGCGGATCAACGGGCCGGCCCTCCTTGTCCGGCGCCGTGCAGACCGCCACGATATTCTCTCCGCGTTCCAGAAGCCGCTCGAGCACCGCGCGGCCGAACGCCTGTTGTCCGTGGACGACAATGCGCATTTTCTCACTCCCAGTAACGTCTTGAATCGGTTCGGCGTTTCCCTGTTCGATCAGATCGCGCCGGCGTCCTTCATGCTTTCGACGGCTTCGGCGCTGAAGCCGAGCACGTCGCGCAGGATCTCGTCGGTATGCTCACCCAGAAGCGGCGAACGCTCGACCTCGACCGGCGAGCCCGAAAGCTTGATCGGGCAGCCGACGCTGAGGTATTTGCCGCGCTCGGGATGATCCACCTCGACCACCGTGCCGGTATCGCGCAGCGACTGTTCCGCGGCGATTTCCTTCATCGACAGGATCGGGCCGCACGGAATGTTGAGCGGGTTGCACAGGTCCATGACCTCGAACTTGGTCTTGGTCTTAGTCCAGGCCTCGATGGTGTCGAAGATGGCGCCGAGCTTGTCGAGACGCTCCGCGGGCTTGGCATAGCCTTCCTGGGTCTTCCACTCCGGCTTGCCGATGAGGTCGCAGATGTTGCCCCACACAGGCGCCTGGGTGATGAAGTAGATGTAGGCGTTGGGATCGGTCTCATACCCCTTGCACTTCAGAATCCAGCCCGGCTGGCCGCCACCCGAGGCGTTGCCGGCGCGCGGCACCGCATCGCCGAAGGAAATTCCCTCGCCGTACTGGTGGTATTCGGTCAGCGGACCGCGCTCCAGACGCTGCTGGTCGCGCAGCTTGACACGGCACAGGTTGAGCACGGCATCCTGCATGGCGGCGGTGACCTTCTGGCCCTTGCCGGTCTTCTCACGCTGGAACAGCGCCGTGACGATGCCGAGCGCCAGATGCAGACCCGTGCCGCTGTCGCCGATCTGCGCGCCGGTGACCAGCGGCGGACCGTCGAGGAAGCCCGTCGTCGACGCCGAGCCGCCGGTGCACTGGGCGACATTCTCATAGACCTTGCAGTCCGCGTAGGGACCGGGGCCGAAACCCTTGATCGAGGCCATGATCATCCGCGGGTTCAATTCCTGGATCCGCTCCCAGGAAAAGCCCATGCGATCGAGCGCGCCGGGTGCGAAGTTTTCCACCAGCACGTCACAGGCGCGGACCAGTTCCTCGAGAACTTCCTTGCCCTTGTCACTCTTGGTGTTGAGCGTCATGGAGCGCTTGTTGTGGTTGAGCATGGTGAAATACAGGCTGTCGACATCGGGGATGTCGCGCAGCTGGCCACGGGTGGCGTCACCGACGCCTGGGCGCTCGACTTTGATGCAGTCGGCGCCGAACCATGCCAGCAACTGGGTACAGGTCGGGCCCGACTGGACATGGGTGAAGTCGAGGATCTTGACGCCTTCTAGAGCTTTCATGGTGTGCTCCTGTTCTTGAGGATTTGCTATTTCCGGAGCTGGATTATTTCTTCGAAACCACGCTCTGAGGATTGAGATTGCCGATGCGTCCGCTCTCGGTGCCGGCCAGCGGATCAATGATGGCGTTGACCAGGGTCGGGCGGCCGGAGTCCATGGCTTCGTTGACGGCGCGTGTCAGCTCATCGGGGCTCGTGGCGGTAACGCCGACGCCGCCGAAGGCTTCCATCATCTTGTCGTAGCGCGCGTCCTTGACGAAGACGGTGGTGCCGGGATCGCGGCCCGTCGGATCAACATCCGTACCGCGATAGATGCCGCCGTTGTTGAACACGACCACGCAAATCGGCAGGTTGTAGCGGCAGATGGTCTCCACCTCCATGCCGGAGAAACCGAAGGCGCTGTCGCCCTCGATCGCCAGAACGGGATGACCTGTTTCCACAGCCGCGCCGATCGCCTGGCCCATGCCGATGCCCATGACGCCCCAGGTGCCCACATCAAGCCGCTTGCGGGGCTTGTGCATGTCGATCACCGAGCGGGCGAAATCGAGCGTGTTGGCGCCCTCGTTGACGAGGATGGCGTCCGGCCGCTGCTTGATGATGGTCTTCAGAGCGCCGAGCGCGCCGTGGAAGTCCATGGGCGAGTTGTTGTTCTGCAGGCGCGGCGCCATCTTGGAGACATTGGTGGAGACCTTCTCCCGGATCGCGTCGGTCCAGGCGGCAGGCGGCGGCGTCCAGCCCTTGGCGATGCCCTCGAGCAAGGCGGAGACGCAGGAGCCGATATCGCCGACCACCGGAGCCACGATCTCGACGTTGGAGTCCATTTCCTTGGGCTCGATGTCGATCTGGATGAACTTCTTGGGCTCCGTGCCCCAGGTCTTGCCCTTGCCGTGCGACAGCAGCCAGTTGAGGCGCGCGCCGATCAGCATCACCACATCCGCCTCTTTCAGCGCCAGTGAGCGCGCCGCACCCGCCGACTGCGGATGATCGTCTGGCAGCAGCCCCTTGGCCATGCTCATCGGCAGATACGGAATGCCGCTTTTCTCGACCAGCGCCTTGATGTCGGCATCGGCCTGCGCGTATGCCGCGCCCTTGCCCAGGATGATCAGAGGGCGCTTGGCGCCCTTCAGGACATCCAGCGCGCGTGCAATGGAGTCGGCGGACGGGATCTGCGCCGGTGCCGGATCGATGACCTTGACCAGCGACTGCGCGCCCTTGGCCGCGTCCATCGCCTGGCCAAGCAGGGCTGCGGGAAGATCAAGATAGACGCCACCGGGCCGGCCCGAGACGGCGGCGCGGATGGCGCGGGCAACCGCGATCCCGATGTCCTCGGCGTGCAGCACGCGGAACGCGGCCTTGCACAGCGGCTTGGCGATGGCGAGTTGGTCCATCTCCTCGTAGTCGCCCTGCTGCAGATCGACGATCTCGCGCTCGGACGAACCGGACATCAGGATCATCGGGTAGCAGTTGGTCTGAGCGTGCGCCAGAGCCGTCAGGCCGTTGAGAAAGCCCGGGGCGGACACCGTCAGGCAGACGCCCGGCTTCTTCGTCAGAAAGCCCGCGATCGCCGCGGCGTAGCCAGCATGCTGCTCGTGGCGGAACGACAGAACACGCAGACCGGCTGCCTGCATGTAACGGCCAAGATCGGTGATCGGAATGCCGGGCACGTTATAGATGGTGTTGATGTCATTGAGCTTGAGCGCGTCGATAAGCAGGTGGAAGCCGTCCGTCAGGTCCTGTGCGGCTTCATCAGTTTTCACATCAACGCTCGGCGCTGTTGCTGACATTTTCTCTCTCCCGGAAAGCCTTTGGCTCAGGCCATTTGGCTGTGTTTCTTAGCGCGCGTGCGCAGAGGTTTTTCGATGGCGCACGGCGGCGCCCAGACTGCTCAAAGGATGGGCGCGCGAAGCCCATGCGGTGTGGACAGGCAAACGCCGGCAGTGGCATTTTCCGGAATCCCGATCATCCTGCCCTCCCCATTTTCGATGCTTTGCCGCCGCGCTGCTCAGGCGACATGGAAATTCAGCGCGACGTGGGTGCGCAGGTTGAACGTGTGTTCGCGCACCAGCCGTTCGGCCAGCTCCGTATCGCGGCTCTCGAGAGCCTCGATGATATGGGTGTGATCCACCACCGACCGAGTGATGCGGTCGGCTTCGGTGATCGTGCGGGCGCGGATGGCGCGCACGTGGATGAACAAGTCGTCCGCCATCTTGCAGATCTGTGGAGACTTCGACAGCCTCAGGATCGCCTGATGGAAGCGGATGTTGCTGTCGGAATATTCGTCCATGTGCGCCGACAACTCGCCCTTGTCGACCTCATTGATGATGGTCCGCAACTGGCCGATTTCCTCGTCGGTCGCCACCTGCGTGGCGATCCGCGCGGACATGCTCTCCAGCGCCGCCCAGGCGAGGATCATGTCGAGGATTTCCGCCTTGGACTTGCGCACGATATAGATGCCGCGCCGCGGCACGATGCGCACCAGTCCCTCCTGCTCAAGCCTGGCGAGCGCCTCGCGAAGCGGCGTCCGGCTGATGCCGAACTGCTCCGAAAGGCTGCGCTCATCAAGCTTCAGATCAACGTTGTCGTCATAGATGTTCTTCTTGACGATGGCGTCCTTCAGACTGTTGTAGATTGTCGTCTTCAGGCTGAAGTCTTCAACGATCGGCGATATGTCCAGCATGCTTTCGACCCTGTCTCGGTGCCGGAGCGCCCGTGGGGCGCCGCGGTGGCGGCGAGTGCGACAATTCGCTCTGGTACTTTGTATACCACCGCGAATTCGCCTTGCATAGACTCATCGCACCCGCCTACAGAAAACATCTAAGCCTTTGATGCCGCCTTCTTCTTGATGAAGCGCGAGATCATCGGATATGCCGCGAGAAGAACGGCAATGGCGAGGAAAGTCGCCGACAGCGGCCGTTCAACGAACACTGAGACGTCGCCCTGTGATCCCAGTACGGACTGACGGAACGACTGCTCGGCCAGCGGCCCGAGCACGATCGCCAGCACGGCGGGCGCCACGGGATAGTTCAGCTTGCGAAGCATGTAACCGACCACACCGAACCCTACCATCAGCCACACATCGTGCATGGTCTGTGTCGGAGCATAGCCACCCACCACGCAGAGGATGAAGATCATCGGCGCCAGGATCGTGAACTTCAGCGTCAGCACCCGCACGAAGATGGGAATGAACGACAGGTTGATCAGCACCGTAACCACGTTGGCGACGTAAAGCGAACCGATGAGACCCCAGACGAAGTCCGGATGCTCTGCGAACAACAGCGGACCGGGACGCAGACCCCAGATGATCATGCCGCCAAGCAGGATCGCCGTGGTCGGCGAGCCGGGAATGCCCAGCGTGATCATTGGCAGCATGGAGCCGGTGGAGGCGGCGTTGTTGGCCGACTCCGGAGCGGCGACGCCCTTGACGTTACCGCGACCGAAGCTGTCGGGATCCTTCGAGAAGGTCTTCGCAAGGCCGTAGGACATCAGCGCGGCAGGGGTTGCGCCGGCTGCCGGCAGCATGCCGACAAAGTAGCCGATCAGGCTGCCAACGATCGTCGTGCCGAAGTAGTTCTTCACCTGCTTGACGTTGTTGATCATGCCCCGGAAGGTCGACTTGACCTTGTGCACCTGCACGTCGCCCTTGGTTTCCTCGAGCGTCCACAGCATTTCTCCGATGCCGTAGATACCGATCGCCAGCACCAGGAAGTTAATGCCGTGGAAGAACCCGTCGATGTCGAAGAAGATCAAGCGCGGCTTGCCGGAGATGACGTCCAGACCGATCGTCGCCAGCACCAGGCCAATGAGGATCGAGAAGATTGTCTTGGGAATGTCGTCCCCGGACAGTCCGATGAACGTGGCAAAGGCCAGAATCATCAGCGCGAACTCTTCCTGCGGCCCGAACTTCAGGGCAAACGACGCCAGCGGCGGTGCGAAGAGCGTAAACAGAACGATGGAGATGGTGCCACCGATGAAGGAGGCGACCGCGGCGGTGGCGAGCGCCAGATCGGCCCTGCCCTTCTGCGCCATCGGCCGTCCGTCAAAGACGGTGGCGACGGCGGTCGATGCCCCCGGAATGCCCAGTGTGATCGAACTCACCGCGCCACCGTACATGGCGCCGTAGTAGATGGCCGCCAGAAAGATAATCGCGGTGTTGGGCGGCACCAGGAACGTAACGGGCAACAGGATCGCAACGCCGTTGACTGATCCAAGGCCGGGCAGCGCGCCGACGAACAGCCCGACCGTACAACCGAGTATAAGCATCGCCAGGTTCAGCGGCTCGAACGACTGCAGTATCCCCTGCATTAGTGGCTCAAGGATGGCTTCCATTTCAGTAAACTCCCTCTACCGACATTTTGCTTGTCCTAGTAGATCAAATCATAAAGCGGATAGAACAAAGGCTCCGAGTAGCCCTTCGGAAGAGGGATAACCAACGCACCTTCAAAGAAGAAAAACAGGAAGGTTGGCGTCGCGACGGAGAGAATGCCCGTCAGTAACCACGTATGCTTTCCCATGATTCGAAGATAGAAAATCAGGAAGAAGAAGATCGAGAAATACAGGCCGATGATATGCGTTCCGGCCAGTAACAGGATCAGGGCAACGACAGTGGTGCCGACGATCTGGATGGCGCCGGCATCCATGAACATCGCCGTGTTGCGCGACTCCGGGGTGGCGCCCATGAACCACTTGACGATGATCGTCAGGCACGAGAGCAGCATCCCCGTCGACAGCCAGAATGGCCAGACCCCGATCCCGGGCCCGACCCCGGAACCCACCCGATCTGCAGCCCATCGGTGCTCTTGATCATGATTGCGGCGGAGCCGAGTGCCAGCAGTATGGCAAACAGCAATTCAGCGGTACGAACAGTCATCCGGTTGATCCTCAACACGCATTTGCCAGGAACGCGTCTCACGCGACACCGCTCTCCCGTGCAGCAACGGCTGGCACGGCGTTTTCAGGACGGTGTCTGATGAAAGCTTTCGTTCTAAGTCCGGGTGGTGCCAGGCGGGTTAGCGATCCCGCCTGAGCACATTGTTGCGGCCGAAATGTCGGCCAGCCTTCGGTTGCCCGGTCTTACTGGCCCGTGATGGCGTCAGCACCCACCGATGCGATCAGCGCCTCGTGGCGAGCAAGCTGCGCCTTGTGGAATGCGGCGAGATCGTCGCCGGCAACCCATTCGGTGCAGTCAAGGCCGTCCTCGACGCAGAACTTCTGCCATTCGTCGGACGTGTACAGCTTGTGGAACAGATCGATGTACCAGTCGCGAGCTTCAGCCGACATGCCCGGAGGGCCGTTGATCGAGCGCTGCATGTAGTACTCGATATCGTAGCCGAGTTCCTTGGCCGTCGGCACATCCGGATACGCATCCATGCGCTCGTCGGTGAACTGAACAATCGGCTTGCTCTGACCAGCGCGATAGAACTCGCCCTGCTCGGCCGGGTTGTTGACGGTCGAGTCGATGTGATTGCCGATCAGGTTCTTGGCAACGGTGCCGCCGCCCGGGAACGGAATGTAGGTCACATCGTACTTGAACTCGTTTTCCATCATCGCGGTGAGGATGGAATCTTCCTGGCCGGAACCGGTACCGCCGACCTTCCAGTCCTTGCCGGCTGCCTTGACGGCGGCGACATAGCTGTCGAGATCGGTGATGTCCTTGCGTTCGGAATTGACCCACAGAAGGAAGGTATCGAGCGCCATGCGGCCGATCGGCGTGAACGACAGCGGATCAACGCCCAGGTTCTCCTGGATGATCGGCGTGGTGTAGAAGCTGTTCAGCGTGACCAGCAGCGTGTGGTCGTCACCGGCCTTATCCTTGAGATAACGCAGTGCTTCAGCGCCGGAACCGCCCGGCTTGTTGATCGGAATGAACGGACGCGGGGAAAGTTCTTTCTTTTCGATCAAGCCCTGCAGCAAACGCGCAATCTGATCTGCACCACCGCCGGTACCGGCCATGATGATAAATTCGACCGGTTTGCGCGGCGCCCATTCGGCCATGGCGCTCTGCGGCGCCATTGCTGTTGCTGTCATGCCGAGGCCGACAGCGGCCGATATTCCCAAGATAGATAGTCGTGCAGATTTCATGACATTCCTCCCAAAGTGGTATGCATTACACGCACTTACCAATGCACAGGCAGTTCCCTCCAGAACCCGTTACACTGATCCTCTTATTTCCGGCATCCTTTACGCCTCTTTCCAGGCGCTTGATCAGATGCCGAAATTATTATTGGTCTTTGGCATACCACCAAATTTCATCTGAGGCAATGTGGCGCACCCAGAATTGAATAAACTCTCGTCGCAGCCGCCAGACCCGTTGTTTCGTTAGACATAATAAACACGCTGGCATATGGTATACCAGAAAAAAATTGGCGAAACCGCAATGAAAAATCAGGTTGGCGGGAAACCGGCTGATGACTCGGACACAGTAGTCGGCAGCCCATACTGAACGACCAACCAATTGACTCTAGGGACGAAGCCATTCTGGCATGACGGTTACCGGGATTTGCCCTTCTGCTTATGCTGCAGTGCGGCAATTACTGGATGCCCGTCACGCCAAACAAAAAGAATGAACCATTGGAGGAGCTTGGCCGATGAACCTGCATGAATATCAGGCAAAGGAAATCCTTTCGCACTATGCGATCGCCATTCCGAAAGGACGCATGGCATCCACGGCCGACGAGGCCGGTGCGGTCGCGCGCGAAATCGCCTCGAAGAAATTCGCCGTCAAGGCGCAGGTGCACACGGGCGGCCGCGGAAAAGCGGGCGGCGTGCGCATCGTCGCCACATCGGAAAGCGCCCGCGACGCTGCCCGCGCCATGCTCGGCAGCGTGCTGGTGACCGATCAGTCCGGCCCCAAGGGCAGTCAGGTTTCCCAAGTCTACGTGGAAGCCGGCGAGGATGTCGCGCAATCGCTTTATGTTGCATTGCTCATCGACCAGAAGGCCGGCCAAATGGCGCTGGTGGCATCGCGCGAAGGCGGCGAGGATTTCGAGGAGCTGGCCGCGCGCAATCCCGAGATGATGGTGATTCTGCCGCTCGACGCCGCCGCCCCGCCCGCGCGCAAGGCGCTCAAGGGCTTTGCCGGAAAACTCGGGCTCAGCGGCGCGCTCGCCGATTCTGCCGCCGATCTTTTCCGCGCGCTCGCCAAGGCGTTTGTCGATCTCGACGCGAGCCTCATCGAGATCAATCCGCTCGCGGTGACGGAAGACGGCCGGCTCGTGGCCCTCGACGTCAAGATGGTGCTGGACGACAATGCGTTGGCCCGGCATCCGGAGCTCGCGGTTCTGCGCGACCAGGACGACCTGGATCCGGTCGAACTGGAGGCCCAGCGCCACGAGGTCAACTTCGTGCGCATGGATGGCGACATCGGCGTCGCGGTCAACGGCGCGGGTCTGGCGCTCGCCACCAACGACATGCTGGTGGAAGCCGGAGGCCGGCCGGCCAACTTCATGGACATCCGCACCACCGCCACCAGCCTGCAGATCTCGCGCGGTTTTGATCTGGTGCTCAAGACTCCAGGGCTGAAGGTGCTGCTGGTCAACATCCACGGCGGCGGCATGACGCCGTGTGACACAGTGGCCGAGGGGCTGGGCATCTCGATCCGCCGCACCGGCGCCAAACTGCCGATCGTCCTGCGGCTGGCGGGAAACAATGCGGACTTCGCCCGCCGGTTCCTGAAAAACTGCGGCGTCGTCTTCCACGATGCACAGGACATGAACGAGGCGGTCGCGACCGCTGTCGCCCTCGCCCGAGGCACCAAGAAAGGGGCGGCGAAATGAGCATCCTGATCGACAGCAACACCAAGGTCGTCTGCCAGGGAATCACCGGCCACGCGGCCACCTTTCACATGGCCCGCGCCATCGCCTATGGCACCAACCTCGTTGGCGGCGTGCGCCCCGGCAAGGGCGGCATGGTGCATCTCGACGTGCCGGTTTTCGATACGGTGCAGACGGCGAAGGACGAGACCGGCGCCAACGCCAGCATCGTCTTCGTACCCGCCGCCCAGGCCGCCGGCGCCATGATTGAGGCCATAGAGGCGGAAATCCCCCTCGTTGTCTGTGTGACCGAACGCATGCCCGTGCTTGACATGGTGCGTGTCCGCCATGCGCTGAAGGGGTCGAAAACCCGGCTCGTGGGTCCCAATTCGCAAGGCATCCTGACCCCCGGTCAGTGCAAGCTCGGCGTCATGGCCACGGTCAACGAGCGCCCGGGCCATATCGGCATCGTCTCCCGCTCCGCCTCGCTGACCAGCGAGATCGTGTCGCTGACAAGTGCCGCCGGATTCGGCCAGTCGACAACCGTCGGCATCGGCGGCGATCCGGTGCACGGAATGGGCTATGTCGACTGCCTGGAGCTGTTCTTCGCCGATCCCGACACCAATGCAGTGGTGCTGGTGGGCGAAATCGGCGGCGTCGAGGAGGAGCAGGCGGCGGAGTACCTCAAGACCGCCGCCAACACCAAGCCCGTGTTCGCGATGGTCGTCGGGCGGCACGCGCCGGAAACCCGCCGTATGGGCCACGCGGGCACCTTGCGGGCCCTGGGCGGCGGCAGCGCGGCCTCCAAGCTGGAAGCCCTGCGCGGAGCCGGTGTCCACATCATCGACAACCCGGCGCTGGTGGGGCCGAGTCTGAAGTCGGTCCTGTGACGCGGAAACACCGCGGAATGCGGCGCGTTTCCCCCTGCTGCATTCCGTCGCATGGCCCGATAGTCCAAGTGAATTAGGCCGGCGACTGCCTATGCTGAGCGCAATCGCCGCCCCTCTGTGACGACATCCTGCAACACGACAGGTGCGCGCGTGAGGAAGCCGGTCGCGACCAAGACCAAAAGGCGCGGGGCAAAGAACCGCGCACTCTGACGGGAGAGACGTACATGAAGATCTGTATTTACGGCGCCGGTGCCATCGGCGGTTATCTGGGGCTGATGCTGGCCAAGGGCGGCGCGGAGGTCTCCCTCATCGCGCGAGGCGCGCATCTGGCCGCCATCAGAGAAAAGGGCCTCACGGTCCAGTTCAAGGACGGCACCGAAGAGCACGCGATGCTCCACGCCACCGACGATCCAACGAGCCTGGGGCCGCAAGACTATGTGGTGATCGCGCTCAAGGCGCATCAGGCCTGGGAGGTCGCCGAACAGATGACGCCGCTTCTGGGACCCGACACCGCGGTGGTCACCGCGCAGAACGGCGTGCCGTGGTGGTATTTTCATGGCTTCGAGGGTCAGTACAAGGATCTGCGAATCGAAAGCGTCGATCCCGGCAACCGTCAGTGGAACGCCATCGGCCCCGAGCGCGTCATCGGTTGCACCGTCTATCCGGCGGCCGAAATCACGGAACCGGGCGTCATCAAGCACATCTATGGCGACAAGTTCGGCCTCGGCGAACCGACCCGCGCCGATACCGATCGCATCAAGGCGCTGTCCGCGGTGATGGAGGCCGGCGGACTGAAGGCGCCGATCAATCCCGAAATCCGCAACGACATCTGGCTGAAGCTCTGGGGCAACCTGTGCTTCAATCCGATTTCCGCCCTCACCCACGCGACGCTTGATGTGGTGGCGACCGATCCCGGCACCCGTGCGGTCGCCCATGCCATGATGAGCGAGGCGGAAAAGATCGCGCGGCGCATTGGCGTGCACTTCCGCGTCGACATCGAACGCCGCATCAACGGCGCGGCCCGGGTCGGCGCGCACCGCACCTCCATGCTCCAGGATCTGGAAAAGGGCCGGCAGCTCGAAATCGACGCCCTGCTGACCGCGGTTCAGGAGATGGGACGCCTGGTGGACGTCAACACGCCCTATATCGACACGGTGCTGGCGCTTGTCCAGCAGATGGGCCGGGTCGCCGGTGTCTATCCGACATTCCCGGAGCCGCACCTGTGGTGCGACCCGACGGAAGCCGCCGCCGACTGAGCCACCCAGCTCCGGGCTTGGAGGGCTGGACACCCGGGCGCGCGCGGCCTATCCAGAGGCACGCGCGCCCAACCGGCATCCACATGCAGCAAGAACCGGACCTGCTCTTGACCAAGATCATCATGGTCTTCTTCGCGCTTGTCGCGTGCATCCAGATCATCAAGCCGCTCGGCTGGCCTGGATTGAAGCACCGCCGCGATGCGTGGAAGCTGGCGCTGGCAGGCTTTCTGGTGATGGTCGCGCTGATCGCGGTCACGACGCTTCTCTAGCCGGCGCGTCTGACGCACTTGACCTGGCTCAATGAAGTTGAGCCGGCCGACGCGTAGAGTGGCCCTTGGTGGCGCAAACCGGATCGTATCATGGTGTGTCCGCCGCTCACGAGCACAAGGAAACTCCCATGGAAGCGACCGCCCACATCATATCCCCGCAGAAGCTGGTTCCCGCAGCCTTGGGCGCCTTGGCAGCCATGCCCGTTTTCATCGCGTCGACCCTGCCGGCCGCAGCGCAGACGGGTTACGCTCCCTACTACGGCCACGGCATGATGTGGCGCGACGGTCCTTACGGGGGATTTGGAATGTTTCTTGGCCCGCTCTTTTTCCTGTTGGTGCTGGCGGCTCTGGTTGTCGGCGTCATCGCCATCATCCGCTGGATGGACAAGGGCCGTCACACCCAGGACAGCGCGAAGCAAGGGCCACGAGCACTCGATCTGCTGAAGGAGCGCTATGCGCGCGGTGAAATCGATTCCGAGGAATTCGAGGAACGCAAGCGCATCATCCAGGCCGAGTAAGCACCTGTGCCGGACGATGGCCACCTGCCGCGCTCATCAGAGCGCGGCGGGCCATCGAATGCGCGCGGCCCGGCGCTTCTCAGAACAGCGCCTTGCGAATCAGATTGAGCCCCATCGCCAGGAAAATCAGCAGCACGGCGGTGCGGAAGCGGTTGTCGTTGAGACGCCGCCGCAGGATCTCGCCGAACGTGAACCCGAGCAGCGTCGGCACGATCATCATCAGCGAGATCAGCGCATTGGGGCCGGTCAGCAGGCCGGATTGCCAGAACCCGAGACACAGCGGCAGGCTGCCGAGGAAAATCAGCAGGCCTGAGGCGCGCACGAACTCGTCCTTGTCCACGCGACGGGCGATGAAATAGATCACCATCGGCGGCGCCCAGATCGCCGTGAACCCGCCCATGATGCCCGCCAGCACGCCCGCAATGATCTGCGCCAGCCGGTCGAAGCGATCCGGAATGACCGGCGGCGTGAACGCCAGGCTGGTGACCGCGAAGATCACGATCACTCCGCCCAGCACCGTGATCAGCGTGTCGGTGCTGATGGCGGCGGTGACAAACGTGCTCAGCCACAGCGCGACCATCGAGACGAGGGCAAAAATCCAGTAGCGCTTGAGCGTGGCGAGCATGCCGCCCGCGCGATACGCCTGCCAGGCGTTGCCGGTCATGATCGGGAACACCACCAGCGCGAGCGCCAGATGCGGATCGATGAACTGCGCCAGAATACCGACCGCGGCCGTGGGCAACCCTATGCCGACGGTGCCCTTGATCGTCCCCGCGAGGACGAACACCGCCGCAGCCAGAAAAATGAGAGTGTCGATGGGTCAGCCCCCGCGCGGCCCCGCTCACGATCGCGGATATCCGAAAATCAACCAGCAATCACTGCTGATCCTCGTCCTCGATCGGATCGTACTCGCTGGAATCGAAGCCGAGCAGGTTCCATGACTGCTGCATGTGCGGCGGCAGCGGCGCCGTCACGTCAAGCTTGCCGCCGCCGGGGTGCGGAATGACGATGCGCCGCGCCAGCAGGTGCAGCTTGTTCTGCATGCCGCCGGGAAACTCCCAGTTCTCGATGTTGAAATATTTCGGATCCCCGATGATCGGGCAGCCGATGTGTGCGGCGTGCAGGCGCAACTGATGCGTGCGCCCGGTCACCGGCTTGAAGGACACCCAGGACAGATTCTGTCCCGCATGGTCGACGACGGCATAATAGGTCACCGCGTGCTGGGCGTCGTCCTCACCGTGGCGCACGATGGCCATTTTCTCGTTGTCTTCGTCACGCGCCAGGAAGGTGGAGATCTTGCCCTGATGCGGCTTGGGGACGCCCTTGACCAGCGCCCAGTAGATCTTGCGGGCCGAGCGCGCGCGAAACGCCTTGGTCAGCGCCTGCGCGGACTTGCGTGTCTTGGCGACCACCAGGCAGCCCGCCGTGTCCTTGTCGATACGATGCACCAGGCGCGGCTTGTCGCCCGATTTGTCGCGATAGGTCTCGAGCATGCCGTCAATATGGCGCGTGGTGCCGGAGCCGCCCTGGACGGAGAGCCCGGCCGGCTTGTTGAGCACCATCAGGCTCTTGTCCTCGAACAGGATCATCCCCTCGATCGCCTCGCGATCGTCGGAACTGACCCGGCGCGGCGCCGCGTTTTCGGCGCGCACCGCATCGACGCCGATCGGCGGAATGCGCACCTTCTGCCCCTCGGCGACGCGCGCATCGGTCTTGACACGGCCGCCATCAACGCGCACCTGGCCGGTGCGCAGCAGCTTTTGTAGCTGGCCAAAGCCAAGACCCGGATAGTGGCTCTTGAACCAGCGGTCGAGGCGCATTCCGGCCTCGTCGGACGTGACGGTGCGGGTGTCGATGCCGCTCATGGATCTGTCGCTTTATTGGAGAACGTTTGCGCGCCTTATAACCGAGGAGCGCCGCAACGCCAATCACTCATCCCGATCCCGGCCAACAAGGCACGCCGTCACGCGGGCACGAAGGTCAGGGCCACACCGTTCAGGCAGTGACGCTTGCCGGTCGGCGGCGGGCCGTCGTTGAAGATGTGCCCCAGATGGCCGCCGCAGCGGCGGCAATGCACTTCCGTGCGCGGCAGCAGCAGGGAGAAGTCCTGCTTCGTCTCCACCGCATTCTCCAGAGGCGCGTAAAAGCTTGGCCAGCCGGTGCCGCTGTCGAATTTGGTTTCCGATGGATACAGCGGCAGATCGCAGCCGGCGCAGTGGAACACGCCGTCGCGTTTCTCATCGTTGAGCGGGCTGGTGAAGGGGCGCTCGGTTTCCTCCTTGCGCAGCACCGCATATTGCGCGTCGCTCAGCAGCGCGCGCCACTCGGCTTCGGTGTGGGTGACTTCGAAGCTACCGTCGCTCTTGGCCTCGACGCGGTAATACGCCGTGCCGCCTGCCGCGGCCAGCACCAGCAAGGCGCCGCCGCCAAGCAGAATAGTGCGTCTGGTGATCATCGATCATGTCCCGTATTCTGTGTGAAGCCGCTTGCCGACCCTGTGCCGGGCCGGAAAGCAACTCGCCCGCCCCCACATATAGCAGTGGATGCGGGCGAGAGTGGGGCCTGCGGCGAGCGATGGGGCCGGAGACACGCAGGACCCCGAGGTCCCGCTTACGACGCCGGCAGCAGAACCGTGTCGATCACGTGGATGACGCCGTTGGACTGCTCCACGTCGGCAATGGTGACGGTGGCGACGTTGCCCTTGCCGTCCTCGATCATGATCTTGCCGTCCTTGGTCATGGCGGTGAACTCGCAGCCACCAACCGTCTTGACCGGATGCGCGCCGCCATCGTCGGCAACCATCTTGTTGATGGCGCTCGACATGGCGTCAGCCGCAACGACGTGACAGGTCAGGATCTTGGTCAGCATGTCCTTGTTTTCAGGCTTCAGCAGCGTCTCGACGGTGCCCTCGGGCAGCGCCGCGAAAGCATCGTTGGTCGGCGCGAAGACCGTGAACGGGCCCTCGCCGCTCAGCGTATCGACGAGACCGGCGGCCTTCACGGCTGCGACCAGCGTCGTGTGGTCCTTGGAGTTCACGGCGTTCTCGACGATGTTCTTGCTCTCGTACATCGCGGCGCCGCCCACCATCGGGTTCTTGGCGAAGGCGGCTCCGGAGACGGCAAGCGTGCCGGCGAGAATGGCGGTGGTGATGAAATGCGTGCGGATCTTGTTCGTAATCATTGTGTTCAATCCTTTTCTCGGTTGGCCCTTTGGTTGGCCTGAACACAAGGAGTTACGGAAAGGCGTCGGGAATAGTTTCAGCGGTTCCCAAAAAAATTATAGATCACGCAAATCGCCCGCGGCGACCACCGGCCCCGTGGGCGCGCCGGTGGGTGAACCACCCAGCGGCTCGCTGCTGACGGCAAGAACCGCGCCGCTGTGAATCAACGGCTGATGGCCGGAGGCCACGCTCAAGGCCACCCGGGCGCCATGCGGCACAACGCCGAGCGACACCGGCGGGTTATCGCCCTCAATGACCCAAAGCTCAAAATCGTGGGCGTTCGCGCGTTCTCCGGCGACGTGGTTCAGCCGCAGCCGGGCGTTCTCCGCGTCATACAGGGCGACATAACGCACCGGGCTGTCAGCCGACTCCAGCGCCACGACCAGCGCGCCGGCCTGACCATCGGGCTCAAACGCATCAAACTGAATATAGCCGACCACCGCCAGCAGCATCACCGCGGCGACGGCCAGCGAGCGCCACAGCGCCAGCGAATTCCACAGACCGGCAAAGAAGCCTTGCGGCGCGGCATCGCGGCCGAACAATCGCTCCTCGATCCGCGCCAAAACGTGCGCCGGTGGCGCGACGGGTTCGTAGTTCTCGTTCAAATCGGTGAAGTGGTTCTGCCAGCGCGCGACGTCGGCGGCGAACTCGGGATCGGACTCGATGCGCGCCGCCGCCGCGTGGCGAGCCTCGGCCGGAAGCACGCCGAGCACATACTCGGCGGCCAGCACATCGCGCTCATCCTTGTGGTCGTCACGCACGCTCATCGTTCCAGACACTCTCTCAGGCGCAACAGGGCGCGCCGCAGCCACGTTCGCATCGTATTCAGCGGGACCTCGAACCTTGTGGCCAGGTCCTGATAGCTGGCCCCGTCAAGATACGCCGCCTGCACCGCGCTCGCACGGTCCGCCTCCAGTTCCCCCAGACAATCATCGATGCGGCGTCGTTCGCCGGACGCGATGGCCTCGCGCTCGGGTCCGGCTTCGGATCCGCGATATCAAAGGCTTCGTCGATGTCGTCGCTGACCGGCTGACGCGCCCGCGCCACGTCGATCGCCTGATAGCGCGCAACGGTGACCATCCAGGCGATCGGGCTTCCCTTGTCCCGATCGAACGACGCGGCCGAGCGCCAGATCTTCACATAGACCTCTTGCAGCGTCTCTTCCGCATCCGTCCGGTTGTTCAAGATACGAAGGCAAACGCCGAAAAGTTTCGCGCCAGTGCGCCGATAGAGCTCGGCAAAGGCCCGCCGATCGCGCAAGGCGACGCGCGACATCAGTTCGGAGAGGTCCGGAGAATCCATCGACTCGGTCAAATGCGCATCGTCCGTCTTGTCACTCTGCCGGCCATGATCGAAAAGATTTCCCCGCCGCTTGTCTCGTGTGCCGCGGATGGTATCACCACGCGGCGATGGAGCGCATCACCCATAATCCGGCGAACACCGCGCTCAGCGACAGCAGCACCGAGGCCAGCGCGTAGGCGCCCGCCAGCCCCAGATCGCCGCGCTCCCACATCACCGCGAAATCGAGCGAAAATGCGGAGAAGGTCGTGAAGCCGCCAAGCAGTCCGGTCGCCAGCAGATAGCGCACGTCCTGCGCCGCCCCGCCCAGAAGATCCGAGTAGCGCGCGAGCCAGGCGATAAACAGGCCCATGACGAAGGAACCGGCGACGTTCACCGTGACCGTGCCCCAGGGAAAGCCCGGGCCGATCAGCCGCAGCGTCGCGAGCGAGACCAGATGGCGCAGGCCCGCGCCGACGCCGCCGCCCAGCGCGACAAGAAGCAAATGTTTCATGATGTCATGGATCTTGCTGTTCCGCCGCGCCCCATCTCCCGCCGCGCATGCCGATGGAGGCAGCATGGCACCACAAGAGATTGCTAGAGCGTTTCCTTGTCAAATGGAACCATTCTGCGGCGATGAATTTTGTCGAGGATCAAGAGGATTGGCGAAGGGCATATCGCGGATATGGCCGAGACGGGCCTCGCCGATAATCGGGAAAATTCATCCCGCCCAAAGGGTTGGTCGAAACCGGCCGTCCGCCGCGTCAACGGCCTCCGCCGTAGCATGGGCTACGCCGTTCGCCCGTTTCCTCGCGGATCGAACCGGTTTGGACCAACAGAATTGATCCCATTTAACAAGGAAACGCTCTAGGGCCGCGTGTCCGCGTCCGCCTCGACGCCCGTTGCCCCACTGACGCCCCGCTTGCCGCCGCCAAGCGTCTCGAATTTCTTCACCGTCGTATCATATTTCGGATCGATCGTGCCCATCAGCCGATCCCAGAACGAGAAAAAATTCGCGTAGTTGGTGCGAAAATGCGCGTGATGCTGGTCGTGGAACGTCACGCAGACCATCGGCGAGGGCATACGGCTCATCGGCGAGGCCCAGAATTCGAAGCCGGAATGGCCGATGGTGCCGTTGAAATGATCCCACAACCGGTGCGCCACCAGCACCACGGCCGGGATCGGCACGAAAAACAGCACCCACAGATAATAGCTCTGCATCACGAAGGCATCGACGAGGTCGTCGTTGTAGGTGCTCCACACAGTGGGGGCCACGGAGCGGTGATGCTCGGCGTGAAAGCGGTACATCAGCTTGGTGTGCATGAAGCGATGCGCCCAGTAGAACCATGCGTCATAGGCGATGAGCGAAAACACCGCCATCAGCGGCACCGACCACCACGACAGCTCAAGCGGCGCCACGAAAGTCCAGCCCCGCGCCTGGGCGAACAGCCCGAAGGCCAGGCAAAAGGCCGTGACGGTGAGCGACAGCACGCTCTGGCGGATCTCGCCTCGCATGCGCTTTTCGCCGCGCCGATGCTGCTGGATGCGCCGCTCCGGATGACGGTTCTGGATCTGCACCAGAACCCAGCCGGTGGCGAAATACAGAAACACGTTCACGCCGTAGACGGCCGCGTAATACGGCAGGAAGGCGAGCAGCAGGTCGGCCGCTTCAGACATCATCTCAACCACGTCCCTGTCCGCTGCATGCTGTCACGCCTCACGCCCGCCCCTCGCCGGCCGCCTTGTCGGCCGAGCCGGCGATGTCCGTCTCGCCATCGCGCCCCTGCTCCCAATCCGCAACCATCGCGTCGTAGCGCGGGTCCACGGTGCCCATCAGCCGGTCCCAGAGCGAGAAGAAGTTGCCGTAATTGTAGCGGAAGCCGGAATGATGCAGGTCATGAAACGAGGTGCAGATGAACGGCGATGGCCAGCGCGCCGATTTCGACGCGAAATACTCAAACCCCGAGTGGCCGATCATGCCCGAGACCTGGTCGAACAGCCGGTGCGCGAAGAGCGCCACCGCCGGGATCGGCAGCACGAACCAGACCACGAGATAATAGCCGTGCTCGATCAGCGTATCGACGGTCGTGGAACTGTCGTTGCTCCATACCGTCGGCGCCACGGACTTGTGATGCGGCGCATGGAATCGATACATCGCGGGCAGATGCAACAGCCGGTGTCCCCAATAGAACCAGCCATCGTGCAGCACCACCGACAGTGCGAACATCAGGGAAACGGACCACCAGCTGGTCTCCAGCGGCGCGATCGTCCAGCCACGGCTTTGCGCGAAATATCCCGCCGAGAGCAACAGCGAGGAAACGCCAAGCGCGGACACCGACGAGCGGATTTCCACCCACATGCGCTTGCCGCCGTCGCGGCCCTTCTGGATCTTGCGCTCGGGATGACGGGCATTGAGCGCGCTCAACGACACACCGGTCAAAAAATACACCGCAAGCATCGCGCCGTAGACGGCCACGAAAACCAGACAATAGTCTCCCACAAGGGTCAGCCAATCGGCCGGCATTGCGCACTCCCGTCCATCACACATGTTTTGCAGCCGATGCGCCAATCTTCACGCAACGCACGCGCCCACCACACCAAATCCCGTGGAAGTCCGATGACGCAACGCGCACGACGTCGCACCTCGCAGCGGATCAGGACAGGGTCGACGATTGCTGCCTGTCCGGTTCCGCTGGAAACGGCGTGGCGCTGCGCTGTTCCATATCAACCACCAGAGTGTCGTAGCCCGGATGCACCGTGCCCATCAACCGGTCCCAGATCGAAAACGTATTGCCAAAATTGCAGCGAAAGTTTGAGTGATGCTGATCATGGAACGACGTGCACAGCAACGGCCATGGCTTTCGCGCGCTGCGCGAGGCGGCATATTCATGGCCGCAATGGCTGATCATCCCGGTGATCTGGTCATACAGCTTGTGCGCGATCAGAACCTCCGGCGGGACCGGCAGAAGCAGCGGCAGGATGAGGAAATAGCCCTGCTCCACCGTCGCGCCCACAAGCGAGTCGGAATTGTTGCTCCACGTGGTCGGTGTCAGGGAGCGATGATGCAACGCGTGGAAGCGAAACAGGGCCCTGGTGTGCATCGCCCGGTGGCCCCAATAAAACCACGTGTCGTAGGCCACCGCCGAAACCAGCATCCAGCCCACAAACGACAAAACCGTTAGTGGCTGCGGCGCGAACAGCACCCAGCCGAGGTGCTGCGCATACAGCCCGGCGGCGACGTAGAAGGAAATCAGGGCCAGCGCCACAACGCTCTGCCTGATTTCAGCGGCCACACGGCTTGATCGCGTGCGCTCCTGAATGCGGCGGTGGGCCATGCGGCGATTGAGCAGCACCAGCGCGCCGCCGAGACCGAAATAGATCGCCAGCAAGACCGCGTAGACACTTGCCCAAAACAGGCAAAACGCCACCCCCCCCTGCCCGAAGATCGTCAAATCCGGCATCGCCACGCCCTACCCCGTAAACCCGGCGCACCTGCGCCCGATCCAACGCGCGATCGCCGCGCACGGTAGTGGCAATACTATCAAGGCCTGCCTGCATTGCAGCAATTTTGTCGGCACGGCGAAAATTTGTCGCGGGCGGGCGCGCCCGGCTCAGCGCGGAGCTTCACGCATCGGCGTCAGATCAATGAGGATCGTGTTGCGATAGCCGCTGGTGCAGCCCTCGCTCAGGCTGACGGGTTCAACCCCATGGCTGACGTCGGCATCACGCAAGCCAAAGCCCTGCAGCGGCCGCTCGAGACAGAACCGCTGAAGCGTCATCTCCCTGGGTACGCTGGCCGGATCAAGGCCGATCGCGTCGTTGCTCGCCACCACGTTCCAGCCCGCATCCACATTGTGACGCTCTACCAGATGCACGTACCCGTAGGTCTCGCCGTCCTGATGCATCACACGCGGCGTTACCGCGGCGACAGGCTTTTCGGTGCAGACTTTTTGGGAAACCAGGTGCACACCGACAGCGACCGGCCGGTTGTACTCCGCCGCCGGCCATTCCGCCCGCGAGGTGGCGTTCAGGATGATCGCCCGCAAGGCCGCATTGTGCTTGATGTTCTGGGGATGGTGGCGAAATAGCGCACGCGCCCCGGATGCTCGGCATTGTGATCACCCTGGAAAAACTCCGTCACCGCCTTGCCGGTTGCTCCGATGTGGTCCGGCAGCCACTCAAAGACCGCCTTCCAGGGAGAATAAAGTCCTCTGGCAAGACGGCGATACCGGCCAGCGTCCTCGTTGTAGGGATCGACGGGCAAATCGGCAAAGCAGGCTTTCAATCGTTCAAAATCTTCACTCGCGGAAAGAGCGTCGATCATCGGCTCCAGGTCGAACCGCACGTATCCATCGCGCCACGCAGATGCAGCCATTTCGCGTTGATCTCGCACGGACGCCTCCATTGGAAAAGTATATTCAAGATATTGAAGTTGGAACTCTGAACACGGCAGTTTCATCGCGACGAAACGCCTTTCATCATTTACCGATACGAAGAACTGAACAAAAAATATGTTCGTAAACGACCTATTTGGTATTTTTACGGTATAATGGAAAATTGCGTGGAGACTAGGACCCAGTATTGGGAAATTTATACATCATTACGCAAGGTAAAGTATCGTGCGGTGCCGCACGTCTACCCCGAGAATGCTTGGTAGAAAGCTCAAAACCGGCAGAGCGGCGCCATATCAGAGCCCGCGTTCGCGCCTGAGCTTCTGCCAGTATTCGAGTCGCTTGCCAATGTCGCGCTCGAACCCGCGCGCCACAGGCCGGTAGAAACTCTGCCGGCCCAGCGCATCGGGGAAATAATTCTGACCCGAGAAGGCATCCGGCGCATCATGGTCATAGGCGTAGCCGTCGCCATAGCCTTCCGACTTCATCAGCTTGGTCGGCGCATTGAGAATGTGCTTGGGCGGCGGCAGCGAGCCGTGCTGCTTGGCCGCGCGCATCGCCGCCTTGTAGGCCACATAAACCGCGTTGGACTTGGGCGCCGTGGCCAGATAGACGCAGGCCTGCGCCAGGCCCAGCTCGCCCTCCGGCGTGCCGAGCAACCGGTACTGCTCCACGGCGGCATTGGCGATGACCAGCGCCTGCGGATCAGCCAGCCCGATGTCCTCGGTGGCCATGCGCACCAGACGGCGGCCGACGAACAGCGCATCCTCGCCCGCGTCCAGCATACGGCACATGTAATAGAGCGCCGCATCCGGGTCCGACCCGCGCACCGACTTGTGCAGGGCGGAAATCAGATTGTAATGGCCGTCCTGGCCCTTGTCGTAGATCGGCGCGCGGCGCTGCACGATGTCCTGCAGCCGCTTGGCGTCAAACACCTCGCCTTCGTTCGCGGCCCGCCACACGTCCTCGGCCAGCGTCAGCGAGGAGCGCCCATCGCCGTCCGCCATGCGGATCAGCGTTTCGCGCGCCTCCTCGTCGAGCGGCAGCGGCCTGCCCTCCATCTCCTCCGCGCGCGTCAGCAGCCGGGCGACGGCGGCATCATCCAGCGGCCGGAAGGTCATCACATGCGCCCGCGACAGAAGCGCGGCGTTGAGCTCGAACGACGGATTCTCCGTGGTCGCCCCCACCAGCGTCACCGTGCCGTCCTCCATGACGGGCAGAAAACTGTCCTGCTGGGCGCGGTTGAAGCGGTGAATCTCGTCGACGAACAACAGCGTTCCGCGGCCCGACAGCCGCCGCACCCGGGCGCTCTCGAACACCTTCTTCAGATCCGCGACGCCGGAGAAAATCGCCGAGATCTGCTCAAAACCGAGATCCGTGGCGTCCGCCAGCAGCCGCGCCACGGTGGTCTTGCCGGTGCCCGGCGGCCCCCAGAAGATGAGCGAGCCGAGCGAGCCCGAGCCCAGCATCCGCGTCAGCGCGCCGTCGGGGCCGACGATGTGGTCCTGTCCGACGACCTCCTCCAGCCGCGCGGGCCGCAGCCGGTCGGCGAGCGGACGCGGCGCGTCGGCGTGGAGTTGAGGGGTGGCAAACAAATCGCTCATGACAACCCGCTCAGCCGCGCAAGGTGAAGCGGATGGCGCGTCCGTCGCGCAGCAGCTCAAGCTGCCACAGCCGCTCGTCGAGACGCGAGATGCGCTCAAGCTCGCGCGTCGAGGCGATGACGTCGTTGTTGACCGCCCGCACTACGTCGCCGACCTGCAGGCCGACACGATTTGCGGTGGAGCCCGGCGTCACGCCGGTGATGACCACGCCGGTGAGATCCGTGTCCATCCCCAGTTCCTCGGAGACGGCGGGCGACAGGTTGGAGACAGTGGCGCCGGCAAAGGGCGAGTAGCCGCCGATGGTGCGCGTTTCGCGCGGCACCGTCTCCGGGGCGGCCATCAGATCAACCCGCGTCTCCAATTGACGCCCGCCACGCAGAATCGTGAAGGTCGCCTGGTTGCCGATTCCCTTGGTGGCGAAGCGATAGCCGAAGGCGTTGGGATCATCCACGTCGACACCGTCGACAGCCAGGATCACGTCGCCGCGCCGCAGCCGCGCGCGCGCCGCCGGACTGTTCCCCAGAACGCTCGTCACCAGCACGCCGCGCGGCCGGTCCATGCCCATGGTCTCGGCGATATCCGCCGTGATGGCCTGCAACTGCGCGCCCAGCCAGGGCCGCTTCACGATTCCGCCGTTTTGCGCTGAATCCGCGATGAGCCGCACCATATTGGCGGGAATCGCGAATCCGATGCCGTTGGAGCCGCCCGAGCGCGAATAAATCGCGGAGTTGATGCCGACAAGGTTGCCGCGCATATCGACCAGCGCGCCGCCGGAATTGCCCGGGTTGATGGCGGCGTCCGTCTGGATGAAGAACTGATAGTCGGTGACGCCCACATGGGTGCGCGCCAGCGCCGAGACGATGCCCTGGGTCACGGTCTGGCCGACGCCGAACGGGTTGCCGATCGCCAGCACGATATCGCCAACCTCAAGACTGTCGGAATCGGCGAACGACAGGAACGGAAAGTCGCCGTTGTCGCCGCGAATCTTCAGAACGGCCAGATCCGTGCGCTCGTCCTTCAGGATAATATCGCAATCGAACTCGCGCCGGTCCGACAACGCCACCCGCACCGCGTCCGCATCCTTGATGACGTGATGATTGGTGACGATGATGCCTTCAGACGAAATGATCACACCGGAGCCGAGCGACTGCTGGATGCGCTGCCGCGGCGCCGGCGCCGCCCCGCGCGGATCGCCGAAGAAGCGGCGAAAGAACGGATCGTCGAAAAACGGCGAAATGCTCTGGCGCTGGGTCACCTGCCGGCTGGCATAGACATTGACCACCGCCGGCCCGACCCGTTTGACCACCGGCGCGAATGACAGTTGGATTTCCGCCGTGCTGGTGGGAACAGCCGTCTGCTGCGCGAGCACCGCCCCCGGAATGAGCATGCCAATGACCACCAGAACAAAACTCACGCATCTCGCCATATCGTCAACCGTCCTTCAGTCCTGATCCGCGTACGCCGTGTGGGACGCGCTCAGGACGCGCCCGCGATGCGGACGGAATCACCGTGCAGTCAGAGCGAGGTCCCTGAATGCACTAATACCAATCGATCTCAAAACGCCAACGCAGCCATGATTCCCGCGAAGCGCCGGCATGTCGCGACTTTTCTCGACCCACTATTCGCTTAAAATAGGGCAGCGGCGCCGATCCGTTGTCGCATGAGGTTGGATCCCGCCCCGTTCCATTCGCTGCCCGCATCAGGAGAAGCAGCCCATGATTTTTCGACCCGCGATCGCGGCGCTGTCAACCGTGGCCCTCACTGCAATTGCCCTGACGGCGCCGCAGGATGCCCAGGCGCGATCCAATGCCGCACGGTATCTCATCAACCAGCAGATCGCCGAAGGCTGCGAGGGCGGCCAGGGAACCTTCGAGGATGCCGGTGTGATCGAGCAGGACATCACCGGCGATGGGCGTCCCGACCTGATTTTGGACCATGGTGGACTGTCGTGCACGGGCGGCATGATGACGCGCAGCCTGTTTTGCGGCGCGCGCGCCTGTTCGGTGCTGATCTACGTCCGCGAAGGCGACCTTCTCGTGCTCAAGGAAGAAACCCTGAGCATCGGGGCGGCGCTTGGCCGGGGAACCCCTCCGGTGATCGAGCTTATGTCGCACAGCTTCCAGGAGCGTCGGATTTCCTGGGACGGCCGCCGGTTCCGCTAGACGGGTCAGCGACGCCACCGGGATTTCGGCACCCCCTGGTCGGTCCGCACTGCTGTTCCTCCGCAACGGAGAAAACGGCGCCGTAATGGGCCGCTCCAGCGCCGTGCCGGATCACGAGCGTGTCGTGGCGGTCTCACTCCCGGGGCTCTCCGACATTGTGCGCCTCGCGCGCTCGTGAGCACGACAGCCCTTGTCAGACGCTCGCCGAGTGCGCACTTTCCAAAAGACTGATCCATCCCGCGCGGCGGCCGCCAGCCGGCGCCCCGCTCAATTCACCCCGAGAACTGCCCGGAGCAATTCAACATGGCCGACTCACACGACTACACGCCGCCGAAGGTGTGGACCTGGGACAAGGAAAGCGGCGGCAAGTTCGCGTCGATCAACCGGCCGATCGCCGGCGCCACGCATGAAAAGGACATGCCCGTCGGCAAGCACCCGTTCCAGCTCTACTCGCTGGCGACGCCGAACGGCCAGAAGGTCACCATCATGCTGGAGGAGCTTCTGGCGGCCGGCCACACGGGCGCTGAATACGACGCCTGGCTGATCAGGATCGGCGACGGCGACCAGTTCGCAAGCGGCTTCGTGGACATCAATCCCAACTCGAAGATCCCGGCGCTGATGGACCGCAGCGGCCCTGAGCCGATCCGGGTGTTCGAGTCCGGCGCCATCCTGATGCATCTGGCGGAAAAGTTCGGCACCTTCCTGCCCACCGATGCGGCGCCGCGCGCGGAATGCCTGTCGTGGCTGTTCTGGCAGATGGGTTCGGCCCCCTACCTCGGCGGCGGTTTCGGCCACTTCTATGCCTATGCGCCTGAGAAGTTCGAATACCCGATCGACCGCTTCGCCATGGAGGTCAAGCGCCAGCTCGACGTGCTCGACCGTCAGCTCGCCGAGAACACCTATGTCGCCGGCGACGACTACACCATCGCCGATATCGCGATCTTCCCGTGGTACGGCGGGCTCGTCAAAGGCTGGCTCTACGACGCGGCCGAATTCCTGGATGTGCAGAGCTACACCAATGTCCAGCGCTGGGCCGACGCGATTCTCGAGCGTCCGGCCGTCAGACGCGGCCGCATCGTCAACCGCACCAGCGGCGATCCCGCCAGCCAGTTGCACGAACGCCACGACGCCAGCGACTTCGAAACAAGAACGCAGGACAAGCTCGCCGCTGCCGAGTAGCACCCGCGACGAAAAAGGGCGGCCCCTGTGGAGCCGCCCTGAGCTTGATGACAAAGCTCATACCCCTCGATCGTCATCCTCGGCCCTGTGCCGAGGATCCATGTTTTCAATGACTTATGGATGGTCGGGACAAGCCCGACCATGACGAAGGAAAGTTTTCCCAGCTTTGTCAGCGGTCTGAGGGCGGCCCCTGTGGAGCCGCCCTGTTCCGTTTCAATTGTGTCTTGATGCTTACGCGGCGCGGATCTGCTCGAGGAACTCGCGCACCTGATCGTCGAGGATCCGGGCCTGTTCCGACAGATTGCCGGCGGCGCCCACAACCTGCTCGGCTGCCGCGCCCGTATGCTGGGCCGCCTCGCGGACCTCGTCGATGTCGTTGGAGACCGACGTGGTGCCGTCCGCGGCACGCTGGGTGTTGGCCACGATGCCCTGGGTCGCTGCGGACTGCTCTTCCACCGCGGAAGCCACGGAGCCGACCGATTCCGAGATCTCGCCAATGGTGGTGCGGATCTCGGAGATGGCGCCGACCGCATCGCGGGTGGCGTCACGGATCGATTCGATCTGCTGGCCGATATCGCCGGTTGCCTTGGCCGTCTGCGAGGCAAGTTCCTTGACCTCGGAAGCAACGACCGCGAAGCCCTTGCCGGCTTCGCCGGCGCGCGCCGCTTCGATCGTGGCGTTCAGCGCCAGAAGATTGGTCTGCTCCGCAATATCCGAAATCAGCTTCACCACATCACCGATGCGATCGGCAGCATCGGCCAGCGAACGCACGGTCTCGTCGGTGGTGGTCGCACGCTCATTGGCCATCTGGGCGACCGCGGAAGATCGCGAAATCAGCTCCGAGATCTCCTGGATCGACTTGAACAGCTCATCCGAGGCGCCGGCGATTGTCTGCACTTCCTCACGGGCCGAGGCGGACGCCGTCGACACACGCTCGGAGCGCTCGCCCGCGCGGCCCGCAACCTCCGCCATGCTCTCGGCGGAAGCCCGCAGCTCCTCGGACGCCTGCGACACGCGCTGGACAACGCCGCCAACGGATGCCTGGAAGTCCGATGCAAGGGCTTCGACGAACTCGCGCCGCTGGGCGGCCTGGTTCTCGGCTTCCGCGCTGTCAGCGGCGGCCTTGCGTTCCTGCTCCTCAACGGCGTTCTTCTGGATCTCCAGAACCACACGACCGATCTGGCCGATTTCATCGCGGCGGCTGGCCGCCTTGATCTCTGTGTCCAGTTCGCCCGCGGCGATGGCGCGCAGCGCGCCGATGAGACCATTGATCGCCGAAATGACGGTACGCGAGAACAGCAAACCGATCATCGAGATCACCGCGATGACGATCAGCGTACCGTAGATCATGAAGTCGCGCATGTCGTTGACCGCCGCCAGGGATTCGGCCTGCGAGCGTTCGGCGACAATTGCCCATTTCGCACCCATGAAGGAGAACGGAACGGCGGCTGCATACTCGCTTATCGCGCCCTCATGCGCGATCAGACCAAAGCCTTCTGTGCCTTCGGCTGCCTTGGTGATCAGCGTGCTTTCCGGGCTCTTGGAGAGCGCGGTCGGTTCACTCGACAACGGCAGGTTGGAACGCAGGACGCCATCCCCACCGACCAGGAACGCCTGACCGGTCTTGCCAAGCGACTCGCGGCTGGCGAGCACGCTGTCGACAAAGCCGACATCCGCGCGGATGACCATCACGCCCTTGAGCTTGGTCTCGGCGAAGTCGGACAGGTATACCGGCTGCGCGATGAACATCGAGGCCGTGCCTCCGGCCGGCGCGTAGGCGGCGAAATCGATCATCACCTGCTCGCCCTGCGGCAGATCCTTGGCGGCCATGAACGCCTGGTTCAGGGCGGTCTCGCGAAGCGCCGGCGAGTCGACGCTCTCAAGGAAGTCCGCGGACTTGGTCACCGAGTAGGTGACCCGGCCGTCCATGTTCAGGACATAGATGTCGCCGTAGCCCGCCTGCTTCCACGTCGCCATATAGGTTCCGTGGACGCTGGTGTGGCGCCAGGAGTACATCGTCTTGTTGCCCTCGCCCGTCAGCTCGGCCCGCGCGGCAGTATCGGCGGCCTTGCGATAGTAGCCATCCAGTTCCGGACGATCCTGCTCGAGCGTGGTCAGCGCTTCGTTCATCTCATTGAGAACGATGGCCGTATTGGCGCTGGTCACCAGATTGGCAAGGTCGGACTTCACCGTCGCCAGCTTGATCTGCAGACCCGTTCTGCGGGCGTTGGCGAGAATGCGCAGCTCGCTTTCGGCCGCATTCACCAGTCCCTCACGCCCGCTGACATATCCCAGCACACCAACGGTAATGCAGGAGACCAGTGACAAGCCGCCGACCATGACAGGAAGGACCGTTGCCAATTTTCTGAATGGGCTGATACCGGATTTCGGTTGCCTACCCGGCGTCTGCTTCGAACGGCTCATGACGTTTCCCAACCAATCGACATTGAACTTTCGTCAGGCACGCTGTCAGTTTTGTCTTAAAAACGTCCTAAGGCCCTGAGAAATATGCTGAGCCCATTGCAGTATTGGGACAAAGAAGCGGAAGAAACCAGCGGAAAACCAAGCATTGCAGCCAGGCACGCGCACGGCGCGAAATTCCAGAAAAAACATTGTAAAAATTATCATGTATCAGATTCACGGAGCAAACACCGGTAGTCGCGCGGATATCCATCGCTCACGGCACACACGTATAGTGTCGCGACGCTCGCCGAGCGGTCGCGTTAACCGCGTCGTCCAACGCCGAGGCAGAATGATGAACGTAACCGTCGCGCGTCCTTCCGCAGCCACCCCCGCGCCTGCCCCACAGCAGCCCGCCGCGCTGCCGTCTTCCGGCGCGGTGCCGGCCAGCTACGCCACCCTCGGCGCGCTGATTGCCGATCTCGCTCCCGAAGACCCGCTGTTCTGCCTCAGCCTGGCCACGGCCACGCGGACCGCGCGGGACTTCTCGTCCCGTTTTCCCGGGATCACCACCTATGCGCTGAAAGCGTGCCCGCTCCCGGAACTGGTCGCCACGTTCGCGCAGGCCGGCGTCTCCGCATTCGACGTCGCCTCCTTGCAGGAAATGGCGCTGGTGCGGCGCATCGATGCGACCGCGCCCCTGCACTACAACAACCCCATCCGGTCGGACACAGAGACCCGGCGCGCCTACGAGGACTTCGCCGTGCGGCACTTCACCGTGGACGATGCGGTGGGACTCGAGCGCCTCAACCGCGCCATCCCTCCCGGGGACCGTGGCGACGTCGAGGTAAGTGTGCGCCTTCGCGTCGCCAAGAACACCGCCCGGATCGACTTCACCGCGAAGTTCGGCATGCCGCCAGCCCCTGCCGTGGAGATGATGCGCGCCATTGTGACCGCCGGCTACCGCCCCGCCATCACCTTCCATCCCGGCTCGCAATGCGGCGATCCGCAAGCCTTCGCGACGCTCATCGCCTCCGCCGCCGAGATTTGCGCCACGACAGGCACAACGCCACACACCGTGAACGTCGGCGGCGGCTTCCCCGTGGCGTATGACGATGCGCGGTGCCCGCCCCTGGCGGCCTATTTCAGCGCCATCTCTCTTGCCTTCAACACGCACTTCGACCCGGCCCGCACCCGGCTTGTGGCTGAACCCGGACGGGCACTCGCGGCCCCCACCATGTCGCTGCTCACCCAGATCAAGCACATCCGCTCCGATGGCTCGGTGTACCTGAACGACGGGCTCTACGGCGGGCTCCTGGAATTGACGCAAATCGACCTGCACCTTCCGACGCGCGTGTGGCGTGGCAGCGCGATCCTCACAGGACCGACGGAACCACGCCAGCTTTATGGCCCCACCTGCTGTCCGATCGATCGTTTTCCCTCACCCGTGCCTCTACCGGCGGAAATCGTCGAGGGCGACCGAATCGAGTTCGGCCTGACCGGCGCCTATGGGCTGGCGACCGTCACCCATTTCAACGGCTACGGACCGACCCAGGTGATCGGCGTCGACGAGATTCTCACGCGCGTCAACTGACCGGCCTCCCCGTCAACGCGAAAAAGGCGGCCCCTCGCGGAGCCGCCTTTTTCAAATCTGGGAAAGCGCGTGAGTCGGCGGCCTACGCGGCCTCGGACTCTTCGGCTTCCGCGCGTGCGCGATCGATCGCGCCGCGTGCTTCCGTATCGCGATCGACGAACTCGATCACAGCCATCGGCGCGCTGTCGCCATAACGGAAACCCGCCTTCAGAACGCGGGTGTAGCCACCCTGACGATCCTTGTAGCGCACTCCGATCGTGTCGAACAGCTTGCCCACCAAGGCGACGTCGCGGATCTGCGAAATCGCCTGACGGCGGGCATGAAGATCGCCGCGCTTACCGAGCGTGACGAGCTTCTCAACAATGGGACGCAGCTCTTTGGCCTTGGGCAGCGTCGTGACGATCTGCTCATGCATGATGAGCGAGGCCGCCATGTTCGCGAACATCGCTTTGCGATGGCTCGAGGTCCGATTGAGCTTGCGGCCGGCTTTACCGTGGCGCATGGCCCTCTCCTTCTAGTTCCTAACAGGCGACCTTGCCGCCAGATGACACCAAATCCGGCGTCACGATCACATCAATAATGATGCTCTTCGTAACGCTTGGCGAGTTCTTCAATGTTCTCAGGCGGCCAGTTCGGAACTTCCATACCCAGATGCAGACCCATCTGCGCCAGAACTTCCTTGATCTCGTTCAGCGACTTGCGGCCGAAGTTCGGCGTGCGAAGCATCTCCGCTTCCGTCTTCTGAATGAGATCGCCGATGTAGACGATGTTGTCGTTCTTCAGGCAATTCGCAGAACGGACGGAGAGCTCGAGCTCGTCGACCTTCTTGAGAAGCGCGGGATTGAACGCCAGCTCCGGAACGGTCTCTTCCTTGACTTCCTTCTCCGGCTCTTCGAACGTCACGAAGATAGAGAGCTGGTCCTGGAGGATGCGCGCCGCGTATGCCACCGAATCTTCAGGCCTCACCGACCCGTCGGTCTCGACCGTCATCGTCAGCTTGTCATAATCGAGAACCTGTCCCTCACGGGTATTCTCGACCTTGTAGGACACCTTGCGCACCGGCGAGTAGAGGCTGTCCACGGCAATCAGGCCGATGGGAGCGTCCTCGGGACGGTTGTGCTCGGCGGCCACATAGCCCTTGCCGGTGTTGACCGTGAACTCCATGCGGATTTCCGTGCCCTCGTCGAGGGTGCACAGAGCGTGCTCGGGGTTCAGGATCTCGATGTCGCCAACGGTCTGGATATCGCCTGCGGTCACGATGCCGGGCCCTGCTTGCGCAGAACCATCCGCTTCGGGCCCTCGCCTTCCATGCGCAGCGCGATTTCCTTGATGTTCAGGACCGTGTCCGTCACATCCTCGCGCACGCCCGGAATGGACGAAAACTCATGCAGCACGCCATCGATCTGCACAGCCGTCACCGCAGCACCCTGCAGCGAGGACAGCAGAACGCGGCGCAGCGCGTTGCCGAGTGTCAGGCCGAAACCGCGCTCCAGCGGCTCCGCCACGACCGTGGCAACACGGCGCGGATCACCGCCCGCTTTGATCTCAAGCTTGTTCGGCTTGATCAGCTCTTGCCAGTTCTTTTGAATCGTCACGTATATGCCCTTTCGGCTTTCCCGCCGGCGCTCGTGGTCCGGCTATCCCTTGCCTAAAGAGAAACGGGTGATAAACGTCGAATTAGACGCGGCGACGCTTGCGCGGACGGCAGCCGTTGTGCGGGATCGGCGTCACGTCGCGGATCGACGTGATCGTGAAACCCGCTGCCTGAAGCGCGCGCAAAGCAGACTCACGTCCCGAACCCGGACCGCGAACCTCGACCTCGAGGGTCCGCATGCCGTGTTCCTGAGCCTTCTTGGCAGCATCTTCACCGGCCATCTGGGCCGCGAACGGCGTCGACTTGCGCGAGCCCTTGTAGCCCATCGTGCCAGCCGAGGACCAGGAAATCGCGTTGCCCTGGGCGTCCGTGATCGTGATCATCGTGTTGTTGAACGTGGATGTCACGTGAGCGACGCCAGACGTGATGTTCTTGCGCTCGCGGCGACGCACGCGCGTCGTTTCTTTCGCCATTTTGAACCTTTCGTTCGATCTCTACGCCGCCGTAATTCCAGCGGCTCCACCGTAAGCAGTCGCCGGACTACTTCTTCTTGCCGGCGATCGCTTTCGCCGGACCCTTGCGGGTGCGGGCATTGGTATGGGTACGCTGACCGCGCACCGGCAGGCCACGGCGATGCCGCAGACCACGGTAGCAGCCAAGATCCATGAGGCGCTTGATGTTCATCGCGACTTCGCGGCGAAGGTCACCTTCGACGAGGTAGTCGCGGTCAATCGACTCGCGGATCTGAATGACTTCGGCATCCGACAGTTCGTTAACCCGGCGTTCCGGCGCGATATTCACCTTTTCGATGATTTCCTGCGCTTTCTGCCGGCCGATACCGTGAATGTACTGCAGCGCGATGACAACGCGCTTGTTCGTCGGAATGTTGACGCCTGCAATACGGGCCACGCTTGTTCTCCTTCTCGACGCTCGCGTCCTGCGGGCGTCAAATTTGCCGTACGTTTTTGAGGCTTCCAAACACGACAGGATCGGGCCCGGTCCCTCGGGGGCCGACGCCGATCGCTGTAGATTTGCGATGTGCGCCGGGTATTACTGGATTTTCGGGTGCGACGCAACCGTCCAGATCACGGTGCGCCGCGGTGAGACCACCGAAACACACAATTGTTGTTCGCGCCCGAAGGCGGATCGCGCCCTGCCTGCGTCCAGGACGCCGGCAGGGAGGCCGCGCTCAGCTCTCGGCGTTCTGAAGAAGAACGGCATCGATCTGCCGGGCGACCTCTTCGATCGAGGCCATGCCGTCGACCGACTGCAGCATGTCGCGCTTGCTGTAAAAATCGATCAGCGGCGCTGTCTGCTCGTAGTAGACCTTCAGACGCTTCTTCAGCGTCTCGGCGTTGTCGTCCGCGCGCGCGCCGCCCGTCTCACGGGCCCGCGTCTCGATGCGGTCGACAAGGATCTTGTCGTCCACCTTCAGCTCGATCACCGTGTCGAGCTTCATGGCCTTCGACGCCAGCAGATCCTGCAGGGCTTCGGCTTGCGCGATGGTGCGCGGGAAACCGTCAAGAATGAAACCGTTGGCGCAATCGGGCTCGTCGATCCGGTCCGAAATGATCGACACCATGATCTCGTCGGAAACCAGATCGCCGCGGTCCATGACCTCTTTGGCCTTCAGACCGACCGGCGTCGCGGCCGCAACCGCGGCGCGCAGCATGTCGCCCGTGGAGAGCTGGACAATGCCGTGTTTCTCGACCAGGCGCGTGGCCTGCGTGCCCTTGCCGGCCCCCGGAGGGCCCAACAGTATCAATCTCATCGCCGCTTCCCCCTGAGCTTCGCCTTCTTGACCAGACCCTCGTACTGATGAGCCAGCAGGTGTCCCTGGATCTGAGAAACCGTATCCATGGTCACACTGACGACGATCAGCAGCGAAGTCCCCCGAAATAGAACGGAACGCCGGTGGCCGATATTAGAAATTCAGGTAATAGGCAGATGATCACCAGATAGATCGCGCCCACGCCCGTGATTCTGGTCAGCACGTAATCGATGTACTGGGCCGTGCGTTCACCGGGCCGGATGCCCGGAATGAAGCCACCGTGCTTCTTGAGATTGTCGGCCGTGTCCGTCGGATTGAACACGATCGCCGTGTAGAAGAACGCGAAGAACACGATCATCGACGCGTAGAACAGCATGTACAGCGGCTGGCCGTGGCCAAGCAGAGCCGTAACCGTGGTGAGCCACTCCGGTCCTGTCCCGCTGGAGAAGTTGGCGAAGGTCACCGGTACCAGCAGAAGCGAGGATGCGAAGATCGGCGGAATGACACCGGCGGTGTTGAGCTTGAGAGGCAGGAACGAGCTGTTGCCCTCGAACATCCGGTTGCCCATCTGGCGTTTCGGATACTGGATCAACAGGCGCCGCTGGGCGCGCTCCATGAACACGATGGCGGCGATGACCACCACCGACAGCACCACGAAGCCGAGAATCACCACCGAGGAAATCGCGCCCTGACGGCCCAATTCCAGCGTACCGGCGATGGCCCTGGGCAGCTCCGCAACGATACCGGCGAAGATGATCAGCGAAATGCCGTTGCCGATGCCGCGCGAAGTGATCTGCTCACCCAGCCACATCAGGAACATGGTGCCGCCGACGAGCGTCACGACGGTGACGAAGCGGAAGAACATGCCCGGATCGGTAACGACATTGGTCGCGCCCTCAAGACCGACGGAAATGCCATAGGCCTGCGCGATCGCCAGAACGACGGTGGTGTAACGGGTGTACTGGTTGATGACCTTGCGGCCCGCCTCCCCGTCCTTTTTCAACTGTTCCAGCGTCGGAACGACGGTCGTCATGAGCTGGATGATGATGGAGGCGGAGATGTACGGCATGATGCCGAGCGCGAAGATGGCCATACGGCCGACCGCGCCACCGGCGAACATGTTGAACAGGCCGACGATGCCGGTCTGTGCCTGGTTGAAGGCCTGCGCCAGTGCTTCAGGGTTGATGCCCGGGAGCGGGATATAGGTCCCCAACCGGTAAACGAGAAGCGCTCCGAGCGTAAACCAGATCCGCTTTTTCAGTTCCGTGGCCTTCGAGAAGGCCGAGAAATTGAGATTTGACGCTAATTGTTCAGCCGCAGATGCCATGCCGCGCTCCGGTCCAGCCGTTCCGCTGTAATTACCGAGAACATATCCGGGCAAAATGAGACCATTTTGCCGCTGGAAGTATGCTCCAATTCAATGAACCTGGAGCGTTTCCTGGACACGGGACTGTTCCGTGCCCGCGCAAAACGCTCTAGATCGCCTGGCGTTCTTGCACGCAAGCGTGAACGTCAATCGCCCGATCGTCTCCGGAGACAGAGAAAGCGTGCGACCACAAGGGCACGCACGCCGCTCCGGAAACCCGGTTCTTATTCGGCCGGAGCCGCAACCGGGATGACGACCTTGCCGCCGGCCTTCTCGACCGCATCGACTGCAGCCTTCGAAGCGCCCGCAAGTTCAAACGTCACCGCAGTCTTCAGTTCGCCGTCGGACAGCAGCCGCACGCCGTCCTTGACACGCCGGATGAGGCCGGCCTTCAAAAGCGCTTCCGCGGTCACCGACTGCTTGGCGTCGAGCGTGCCGGCGTCGATCGCGGCCTGCACCTTGCCAAGGCTGATGATGTTCAGGTCCTTGCGGAAGATGTTCGTGAAGCCACGCTTGGGCAGACGACGATGCAACGGCATCTGGCCGCCCTCGAACCCCTTGATGGCAACGCCCGAGCGGGACTTCTGGCCTTTGACGCCACGTCCGCCGGTCTTGCCCTTGCCCGAGCCGATACCACGTCCGACCCGCGTGCGCTCCTGGATGGCACCCGGGTTATCCCGGAGATCATTGAGCTTCATAATCTTAACTCCCGGAACCCGTTACGCTTCGTCGACGACGCGAACGAGGTGCTGGACTTTCCTGATCATGCCGCGCACAGCCGGAGTATCCTCCAGGGTGCTACGACGATGCATCTTGTTCAAGCCGAGGCCGACCAGCGTTGCGCGCTGGTCATGCGGACGGCGGATCGGACTTCCGATCTGCTCGACCGTCACGGTCTTATCGGTTTTAGCCATGGGTCTTACCCTTATTCAGCTGGTGCCGTCAGGCAATCAGTTCAAGCCTCGGCGGCCCCGGCGGCCGAATCGTCGATATCACGGCGACGCGACTGAAGGCTCGAGACCTTCATGCCACGGCGTGCGGCGACCGAGCGCGGGCTGTCTTCCTTTTTCAGCGCTTCGAACGTTGCCCGCACCATGTTGTACGGGTTCGAAGTGCCAAGCGACTTGGCGACGACGTCCTGGACACCGAGCGTCTCGAAGACGGCGCGCATCGGGCCGCCCGCGATGATGCCGGTACCGGCCGGGCCGCGCGCAGGACAACCTTGCCCGCACCGAACCGGCCTTCGACGTCATGATGCAACGTCCGGCCTTCGCGCAGCGGCACACGTACCATCTGACGCTTGGCGGCTTCCGTCGCCTTGCGGATCGCTTCCGGCACTTCACGCGCCTTGCCGTGTCCGAAGCCGACCCGGCCCTTCTGGTCACCAACGACGACCAGCGCCGCGAAACCGAAGCGACGGCCGCCCTTGACCACTTTCGCGACGCGGTTGATGTGGACCAGCTTGTCTACAAACTCGCTGTCACGCTCTTCACGCTCACGATTGAATTGTCTAGCCATATTTGAGTTCCGTTTCTGCGCACGCTGTTAGGCGCGGATCAGAATTCCAGACCGCCCTCGCGCGCGGCATCCGCAAGCGCCTTGACACGCCCATGATAGATGTAGCCGCCACGGTCGAACACGACCTCTTTGACGCCCGCCTTGGTGGCACGCTCAGCGATGAGCTTGCCCACGATGGCGGCAGCGGCGGTATCAGCGCCGGTCTTCAGATCACCGCGCACATCCTTGTCGAGCGTCGAAGCGGCAGCAAGCGTGCAGCCCTTCTCGTCGTCAATGATCTGCGCGTAAATGTTCTTCGACGACCGGTAGACGCTAAGACGCACGCGCCCGTTGGCCACTGCCTTGAGCGAGCGGCGGACGCGATCCCGGCGACGCTCGAATGTGTTGTTGGACTTCGCCACGACAGCCGCTCCTTACTTCTTCTTGCCTTCTTTGCGAACGATGAACTCGCCCGCATAGCGCACACCCTTGCCCTTATAGGGCTCCGGCGGCCGGAACTTGCGAATTTCAGCGGCGACCTGGCCGACACGCTGCTTGTCGATGCCAGACACGACGATTTCAGTCGGCTTGGGAACAGCAACTTCGATGCCCTCGGGAACCGAATAAATCACATCGTGCGAGAAACCAAGCGCCAGCTGCAGGTTCTTGCCCTGCAACTGGGCGCGGTAACCAACGCCCGTGATTTCGAGCTTCTTCTCGAAGCCCTGGCTGACACCGGCGACAAGGTTCGAAATGACCGTGCGCGCCATGCCCCACATCGCGCGCGCATCATTGCTTTCGTCGCGCGGCGTGACCTTGACGCCATCATCCGTCATCTCGGCGATGACGAGTTCATTCAACACGAAGCTGAGCTGACCCTTGGGGCCCTTCGCTTCAAACGTCTGGCCGGCGATCGTTGCCGTGACCCCTGAGGGGACGGCAACCGGCTTCTTGCCAATACGAGACATAACAACAACCTGTCCGGTTCGTATGCGTTAACTGCCGCTGTTCCTGACCGGACATCATGTGCCGATCGGCGAGAAACCGCGCCAAACTATCCTGCTTGAGACACACCGGCATTGCATGACGCAACGCCGGCTCTCTCTGTACGGGGATGCGTCCGCGTCAGAAGACGCGGCAGAGCACCTCACCGCCGACATTTTCGTCCCGCGCCTGGTGATCCGCCATCACGCCCTTGGACGTGGAGAGGATCGAAACACCGAGGCCATTGGCCACGCGCGGAATATTCTTGACGGAGGCATACACCCGCCGGCCCGGCTTGGAAACCCGCTGAATTTCACGGATCACCGGAACGTCGTCATAATACTTCAGTTCGATGCTGAACTCAGACGGTCCGCCTTCGAAATCAACCTGGCTGAAGCCCCGGATGTAGCCTTCTGAGGCCAGAACTTCCAGGACGGTGCCGCGCAGGCGCGACGCCGGAGTATTGACGGTGCTTTTGCGCCGCATCTGTGCATTACGAATGCGGGTCAGCATATCCCCCAAGGGATCTGTGATCGCCATTGGGCTCTCCTTACCAGCTCGACTTCACGAGACCGGGCACCTTGCCCTGGGACCCGAGTTCACGAAGGGCGATACGCGACATCTTGAGCTTGCGGTAGAAACCGCGCGGACGCCCCGAAATCTCGCAACGATTGCGGATGCGGGTTTTCGAGGAATTCCGCGGAAGCTCGGCAAGCTTGAGCTGCGCGGTGAAGCGCTCCTCAAGCGGCAATGTCGCATCCATGACAATCGCCTTCAGTTCGGCACGCTTGCCGGCGAATTTCTTCACCAGGTTCTCGCGCCGCTTGTTCTTCTCGATCGCGCTCTTCTTCGCCATCGTCTTACCTCGTCCGGTCTGATCTGCTTACTTGGTGAACGGGAAGTTGAACGCCCGCAGAAGTTCGCGTGCTTCGTCATCCGTCTTCGCAGTGGTGCAGACGATCACATCCATGCCCCAGATCTGATCAACCTCGTCGTAGTTGATTTCCGGGAAGACGATGTGTTCTTTAATACCCATCGCAAAATTTCCACGACCGTCGAAGCTCTTCGGATTGAGCCCGCGAAAATCCCGAACGCGCGGAAGCGCGATCGTGACCAGCCGGTCGAGGAATTCGAACATCTGCCCGCTGCGCAGGGTCACCTTGGCGCCCAGCGGCATTTCCTCACGCACCTTGAAGGTGGCGATGGACTTGCGCGCTTTGGTGATCACGGGCCGCTGACCGGCGATTTTCGCCAGGTCGCCAGCAGCCGAGGTCACCTTTTTGCTGTCGCCGACCGCTTCGCCGATGCCCATGTTGAGGACAATCTTTTCCAAAGCGGGGATCTGCATCGGGTTCTTGTAACCGAACTGCTCGGCCATCTTCGGCCGAACCACTTCGTTGTAGTGCGTCTTGAGCCTGGGCTCGTAATTGACTTCAGCCATCGATCAGATCTCCCGAACGCTTGGCAACACGGACCTTACGGCCGTCGTCCGTCGTCTTGAACCCGACGCGTGTTGCCTTGCCGTCCTTCGGATCGGCAATAGCTACGTTGGACACGTCGATCGACAGTTCCTTGGAAATGATGCCCGCTTCCGTCTGCTGGGTCTGGCGTGTGTGGCGTTTGACCACATTCACGCCACGCACGAGCACACGGCCGCTGTCGGGAATCATCTTGATAACTTCACCGGACTTGCCCTTGTCACGGCCGGCAAGCACGACGACTGTGTCGCCCTTTTTGATTTTTGCGGCCATTTTAGAGCACCTCCGGTGCAAGCGAGATAATCTTCATGTGGTTTTTCGCCCGCAATTCGCGCGGGACCGGACCAAAGATACGGGTGCCGATCGGCTCTTTGTTATTGTTGATCAGCACTGCCGCATTGCGGTCGAAGCGGATGACGCTGCCGTCTGCCCGGCGAATATCCTTCGCCGTACGGACCACAACTGCCTTCATCACGTCGCCCTTCTTCACGCGACCGCGAGGAATGGCTTCCTTGATGCTGACGACGATGATGTCGCCGACGCCAGCATACTTGCGCTTCGAGCCGCCAAGGACCTTGATGCACATAACGCGACGCGCGCCGGAATTATCCGCCACGTCCAGGTTTGTTTGCATCTGAATCATGACTGGCCGCCTTGTTCTTCTTTCGATCCACTATCGGACCGGATGCTCAAATGTCTCAGTTCGCCGTCGAGGATTCGACAACGATCCAACGCTTGTTTTTCGAAATCGGCGCGCATTCCTCGATGAGGATGGTCTCGCCGACCTTGCAGGAATTATCCTGATCATGCGCCTTGTACTTCTTCGTACGGCGCACGGTCTTCTTCAACAACGGGTGGGTGAAGCGGCGTTCCACTTTCACCACAACCGTCTTGTCGTTCTGGTCGCTGACGACGATGCCCTGAAGCACGCGTTTTGGCATCTTCGCCTCCTATGCGCTGTCCGCAGCGCGTTTTTCGCGCTGGATGGTCTCGACCCGAGCAATGTCACGGCGAACCTGCCGGACACGCGCGGTATTTTCCAACTGACCCGTCGCCTTCTGGAAGCGCAGATTGAACTGCTCTTTCTTCAGGCTCTCCAGCTCCTCATGGAGCTGATCGGGGGTCTTCGCCCGAACGTCGGTCGATTTCATGGCCTTCTACTCCTCGTCCGTCCGTTCACTCGCCGAGGCGCTGAACGAAGCGGCACTTGATCGGAAGCTTCGCCGCGGCGAGGCGGAACGCCTCGCGCGCAATCGGCTCGGCCACACCGTCGATCTCGAACATGATCCGGCCGGGCTTCACGCGGGCTGCCCAATAGTCCGGCGCACCCTTACCCTTACCCATACGTACTTCGGTCGGCTTCGAGGAAACCGGTACGTCCGGGAAAATCCGGATCCAAACGCGACCCGCACGTTTCATGTGGCGGGTCAAAGCACGACGGGCTGCCTCGATCTGGCGCGCTGTGACGCGCTCCGGTTCCATTGCCTTCAGGCCGTAGGAACCGAAATTCAGCTCGGTGCCACCCTTGGCAACGCCATGGATGCGCCCTTTGTGCTGCTTGCGGAACTTCGTTCGCTTCGGCTGCAGCATCTGTCTTCTCTCGTCTTTCTATACCCAGGCGACCGGGACAGGTTTACGCTGCGCGCGGAGCGCGGCGACCGCTGTCGGGACCCTCGGAGGAACGGCGTTCGGACGCCATCGGATCATGCTCGAGGATCTCGCCTTTGAAGATCCACACCTTGATGCCGCACGTACCATATGCGGTGTGCGCGGTGGCGGTGCCGTAGTCGATATCGGCACGAAGCGTGTGCAGCGGCACCCGGCCTTCGCGATACCACTCCGTACGCGCGATTTCCGCGCCGCCCAGACGGCCGCCGCAGTTGATGCGGATGCCTTCCGCGCCAAGACGCATTGCCGACTGAACCGAGCGCTTCATGGCCCGGCGGAACGCCACGCGGCGTTCCAGCTGCTGAGCGATCGATGCGGCGACAAGCGTCGCGTCGATTTCCGGCTTGCGCACTTCAACGATGTTGATGTGCACTTCCGAACTGGTCATCTCGGCCAGCTTGCGGCGCAACTTCTCGATGTCCGCGCCCTTTTTGCCGATCACGACACCCGGACGAGCCGAGTGCACGGTGACGCGGCACTTCTTGTGCGGACGCTCGATGACGATCTTGGAGATCGCGGCCTGCTTGAGCTCCTGCATCAGATAATCGCGGATGCGATAATCTTCGTGCAGCAGCACGGCATACTCACCCTTGTCCGCGTACCAGCGCGAATCCCAGGTGCGGTTGATGCCCAGCCGGAACCCGATCGGATTGATTTTGTGACCCATCAGGCCGCCTCCTCGACTTCACGGACGATGATCGTCAGGTTGGAGAACGGCTTCTGGATCTTGCCGACCCGGCCGCGCGCCCTCGCCTTCCAACGCTTCATGACGACCGCCTTGCCGACATGGGCTTCCGAAATAACCAGAGAGTCCACATCGAGATCGTGGTTGTTCTCCGCGTTCGCGACCGCCGACTCCAACGCCTTCTTGACGTCGGCGGCGATCCGCTTGCGCGAAAAGGTCAGATCGGCGAGCGCCGCTGCAACCTTCTTGCCGCGGATCGTCGCGGCAACCAGGTTCAGCTTCTGCGGAGACACCCGCACCATGCGCAGGACAGCCTTCGCCTCATTATCAGCGAGCACGCGCTCACGCTTCGGCTTGCCCATCGTTATCTCCTCTTGGCCTTCTTATCCGACGCATGACCGTAATAGGTCCGCGAGGGAGAGAATTCGCCGAGCTTGTGGCCAACCATGTCCTCGGAGATCGACACCGGAACGTGCTTCTGGCCATTGTAGACACCGAAGGTCACACCCACGAACTGGGGCAGGATCGTCGAACGCCGGCTCCAGGTCTTGATGACCTCATTGCGGCCGGAGGCGCGAACCTTATCGACCTTTTTAAGGAGGTAGCCGTCAATAAACGGACCCTTCCAGACGGAACGTGTCACGGTCAGTCCCTCTTATTTCTTCCGCGCGTGGCGGCTGCGAACGATGAATTTATCGGTCGACTTGTTGGAACGCGTACGCTTGCCCTTGGTGGGCTTGCCCCACGGCGTAACCGGATGACGGCCGCCGGATGTACGTCCCTCACCACCACCATGGGGGTGATCGACCGGGTTCATAGCCACGCCGCGAACATGCGGACGCTTGCCGAGCCAGCGGGAACGGCCCGCCTTGCTCAAATTGATGTTGCCGTGATCCGGGTTGGACACCGCGCCGATGGACGCCATGCAGGTTCCCAGGATCCGGCGCTGCTCGCCCGACTTCAGACGGACCACGGTGTAACCCTGGTCACGGCCGACGATCTGAGCGAAGGCGCCTGCGGAGCGGGCGATCTGGCCGCCCTTGCCCGGCTTCATCTCGATGTTGTGCACGATCGTGCCCACCGGGATGGAGGCCAGCTCCATGGCGTTGCCAGGCTTCACGTCGACGTGCTTGCCGGCCACCACGACATCGCCTGCGGAAAGCCGCTGCGGTGCCAGGATATAGGCCAGTTCGCCATCTTCGTAACGCACGAGCGCGATGAATGCGGTCCGGTTCGGATCGTATTCGAGACGCTCGACCGTCGCCGGCATATCGAACTTGCGGCGCTTGAAGTCGACCATCCGATAGGTGCGCTTGTGACCGCCACCCTTGTTCGGAGCGGTGTTGCGACCGCGGTTGTTACGACCACCGGATTTGGACAGGCCTTCGGTCAGCGTCTTGACCGGCTTGCCCTTCCAAAGATCGGACCGATCCACGATGACCAGCTGACGCTGGCCCGGGGAGGTCGGTTTGAAGCTCTTTAAAGCCATTTTTTCCTTCTTCCCCTCAGAGACCGGTCGTCACGTCGATGAATTGTCCCTCTTCCAGCGTCACGATCGCGCGCTTGAAGTCGGACTGTTTACCGGCGATGCCCTTGAAACGCTTCGTCTTGCCCTTGCGGACCAGCGTGTTCACAGCCTTCACCTTGACGCTGAACAGCGCCTCGACAGCGGCCTTGATCTCCGGCTTGCTCGCCTTGGACGCCACGTTGAAAACAACCTTGTTTTCCTCGGACGCCAGGGTCGCCTTTTCGGTGATCACCGGGCTGACGATTGTGTCGTAGTGCTTGAGGTCCGTCATTTGAACCGCTCCTCCAGAGCACTGACCGCCGCCTTCGTCAAAACCAGCGTCTCGCGGCGCAGGATGTCGTAGACGTTGATGCCCTGGATGGGCAGCACGTCGACGTTGATGATGTTGCGTGCGGCAAGGCCGAAGTTTTTGTCCAGATCCGCACCGTCGATGACCAGAGCATTGGCCAGACCGAGCTTGCCGAACTGTGCCTTCAAAGCCTTGGTCTTCGGTTCGCCCGACTTCGCCTCATCGATGATGATGATGCTTTCGGACTTCACCTTGGACGACAGTGCGTGACGCAGACCCAGCGCGCGAACCTTCTTGGGCAAATCGTGCGCGTGGCTGCGGACAAGCGGCCCGAAGGCCTTGCCGCCGCCGCGGAACTGCGGAACCTTGCGATCGCCGTGCCGTGCTCCGCCGGAGCCCTTCTGGCGAACGAATTTCTTGCCCGTAGCGGCGATTTCTGCGCGCCGCTTCGTCTTGTGGTTGCCACCCTGACGGGCGGCGAGCTGCCAGCGAACGACGCGATGGATCAGATCGGCCCGCGGATCGAGACCGAAGATCTCGTCCGAAACCGTGATCGAACCGGCCGCGCCGCCGTCCAGCGTCTTGACCTGGAGTTCCATCACTCGCTCTCCTTGCCCGCGTCGGCTGCCTGAGCCGGCGCCTCTGCCGTGCGATACGCACCCGGCATCGGCACACCGTCGGGAAGCGCCCGCTTCACAGCGTCCTTGATGATGATCCAGCCGCCCTTGGAGCCGGGCACTGCGCCCTGCACCATGATCAGGCCGCGATCGGCATCAGTGCGCACGATCTTCAGATTCTGCGTGGTCACGCGGGTGTCGCCCATGTGTCCGGCCATCTTCTTGCCTTTGAAGACCTTGCCCGGATCCTGGCACTGACCCGTCGAGCCATGCGCACGGTGCGAAACAGACACACCGTGAGAGGCGCGACCGCCGCCGAAGTTGTGACGTTTCATGGCGCCGGCAAAGCCTTTACCAATCGACGTGCCCGTCACGTCCACGAACTGGCCGGCCACAAAGTGATCGGCGGTCAGCTCGGCGCCGACGTCGATCACGTTGTCCGGGGACACCCGGAATTCGGCCAGCTTCCGCTTCGGTTCCACCTTCGCGATCGCGAAGTGGCCCCGCATGGGACGCGGCGTGTTTTTCACCTTGGCCAGACCAGCGCCGAGCTGCAGCGCAGTGTAGCCATTCTTGTCTTCAGTCCGGTGGGCAACGACCTGACAGTTCTCAAGCTTGAGAACCGTCACCGGCACGTGCTCTCCCAGATCATTGTAGATCCGGGTCATACCCACTTTCTGAGCGATCAGTCCAGAACGCATCAGCGTGTTCCTCGGTTCTTCCGCCCTAGAGCTTGATTTCGACGTCGACACCGGCCGCCAGGTCGAGCTTCATCAAAGCATCAACCGTCTGCGGGGTCGGATCAACGATGTCCAAAAGGCGCTTGTGTGTGCGCATCTCAAACTGGTCACGGCTCTTCTTGTCAATATGCGGGCCGCGCAACACGGTATATTTTTCAATCCGCGTCGGCAGCGGCACCGGTCCACGTACCTGAGCACCCGTCCGCTTCGCCGTGTTGACGATTTCGCGGGTCGAGGCATCCAGGATACGGTGATCAAACGCCTTCAGGCGGATCCGGATATTCTGACCGTTCATTGCTTTGGTCCTTCAGAGTCCCAGGCCGCGGGGTCCAGCCCCGCGGCAAAGGCACTCACTTTACTCGATGATGGAAGCGACGACGCCGGCGCCGACCGTACGGCCGCCTTCGCGGATGGCGAAGCGCAGGCCCTCTTCCATTGCGATCGGCACGATCAGCGTGACCACCACGGTGACATTGTCACCCGGCATCACCATCTCGGTGCCTTCCGGCAGATCCACGATGCCCGTCACGTCGGTCGTGCGGAAGTAGAACTGCGGACGATAGTTGGTGAAGAACGGCGTGTGACGGCCACCCTCTTCCTTCGTCAGGATATAGGCTTCGGCGTTGAACTTGGTGTGCGGGTTCACCGAACCCGGCTTGCACAGCACCTGGCCGCGCTCCACGTCCTCACGGCCGATGCCGCGCAGCAGAGCGCCGATGTTGTCGCCCGCCTGGCCCTGATCGAGCAGCTTGCGGAACATCTCCACGCCCGTGCAGGTCGTCTTCTTGGTGTCGCGGATACCGACGATCTCGATTTCCTCGCCCACCTTCACCACACCGCGCTCCACGCGGCCGGTCACGACCGTGCCGCGGCCGGAGATCGAGAACACGTCCTCGATCGGCATCAGGAACGGCTGGTCGATCGGACGCTCGGGCGTCGGGATGTAGGCGTCGACCGCATCCATCAGCGCGCGCACCTTGTCGCGGCCGATTTCCGGGTTGCGGTTCTCGACCGCCGCCAGCGCGGAGCCGGTCACGATCGGAATGTCGTCGCCGGGGAAGTCGTAGGAAGACAGCAGCTCGCGCACTTCCATCTCCACCAGCTCCAGAAGCTCCTCGTCGTCGACCTGGTCGACCTTGTTGAGGAACACCACCAGAGCCGGCACGCCGACCTGACGCGCCAGCAGGATGTGCTCGCGGGTCTGCGGCATCGGGCCGTCGGCGGCCGAGCACACCAGGATCGCGCCGTCCATCTGCGCCGCACCCGTGATCATGTTCTTCACATAATCCGCGTGCCCCGGGCAATCGACGTGCGCATAGTGGCGCGCCGCCGTCTCGTACTCGACGTGCGCCGTGGAGATCGTGATGCCGCGGGCCTTCTCTTCCGGCGCCGCGTCGATCTGGTCGTAGGCCTGCGCAACCGCGCCGCCAACCTCGGCCAGCGTCATCGTGATCGCAGCCGTCAGGGTCGTCTTGCCATGATCAACGTGGCCGATCGTGCCAATGTTGACGTGCGGCTTGTCGCGTTTAAATTTCTCTTTAGCCATCGGATTGCTCCGCTCTTTCGAATGTGTATTGCCGTGGTTGCGAAGAAACTAGGCGTATTTCGCCTGGACCTCTTCGGCGACCGCCTGCGGCACCTGTTCGTAGTGATCAAAAACCATGCTGTACTGCGCCCGGCCCTGCGACATCGAGCGCAGGTTGTTGACGTAGCCGAACATGTTCGCGAGCGGCACCTTGGCGCTGACCACGGTGACGACACCCCGGTTCTCGGTGCCGGTGATCTGACCGCGGCGCGAGTTCAGATCGCCGATGACATCGCCCATGTAGTCTTCCGGTGTCACCACCTCGACCATCATGATCGGTTCCAGCAGCTTCGGCCCGGCTTTCTGAATGCCCTCGCGGAAGGCCGCGCGGCCCGCGATCTCGAACGCCAGCACGCTGGAGTCCACATCGTGGTAGGCGCCATCCGTCAGGGTTGCCTTGACGTCGAGCATCGGGAAGCCGGCGAGAATACCCGACGTCATCACGCTCTCGATGCCCTTGGCGACGCCAGGGATGTATTCCTTCGGCACGTTGCCGCCGACGACCTTGCTTTCGAACAGGAAGCCCGAACCCTGCTCGCCCGGCTCGATCGTGATCTTGACTCGGGCGAACTGGCCCGAACCGCCCGACTGCTTCTTGTGGGTGTAATCCACATCAGCGGTCTTGGTGATCGTCTCGCGATAAGCCACCTGCGGCTGACCGATGTTCGCCTCGACCTTGAACTCGCGCTTCATGCGGTCGACGAGAATGTCGAGATGAAGCTCGCCCATGCCGGCGATGATCGTCTGGCCGGATTCCTCGTCGGTCTTGACGCGGAAGGACGGATCCTCGGCCGCCAGGCGGTTGAGCGCGAGGCCCATCTTTTCCTGGTCAGACTTGGTCTTCGGCTCGACCGCGATCTCGATGACCGGCTCGGGGAATTCCATGCGCTCCAGGATCACCGGCTTCAGCGGATCACAAAGGGTGTCGCCCGTCGTGGTGTCCTTGAGGCCCGCGATGGCCACGATGTCGCCTGCATAGGCCACTTCGATGTCTTCACGCGAATTCGAGTGCATCTGCATCATGCGGCCGACGCGCTCGCGCTTTTCCTTCACCGTATTCATCAGGGACATGCCCTTGTCGAGCCTCCCCGAGTAGATGCGGCAGAAGGTCAGCGAGCCCACGAAGCTGTCGTTCATGATCTTGAACGCCAGCATGGCGAGCGGCTCCTCGTCGGAGGCCTGGCGGGTGATCTCTTCTTCCGTCTTCGCGTCGATGCCCTTGATCGGGGGCACTTCCGTCGGATTGGGAAGGTAATCGACAACCGCGTCGAGAAGCGGCTGCACGCCCTTGTTCTTGAACGCGGTGCCGCAAAGGATCGGCACGAACTCGCCAATCAGCGTGCCCTTGCGGATCAGCTTCTGCAGCGCCGCATCATCAGGCATGACGCCTTCGAGGTAGGCTTCCATCGCCGTGTCGTCGACTTCAACCGCCTTCTCGATCATCAGATCGTGATATTCCTGGGCCTGGTCGGCCAGCTCGGCGGGGATGTCTTCCTCATGGAAGGAAGCGCCAAGGCCTTCTTCGTCCCAGATGATCGCCTTCATCTTGATCAGATCGATGACGCCGGCGAACTCGTTCTCGGCGCCGATCGGCAGCTGGAGGCAGATCGGGTTGGCGCCGAGGCGCTTCTCGATCATCTCGATGCAGCGAAAGAAGTCCGCGCCGAGCTTGTCCATCTTGTTGACGAAGATCATCCGCGGGACGTGATATTTGTCGGCCTGACGCCAGACAGTTTCCGTCTGCGGCTCAACACCGGCGTTGGCGTCGAGAAGCGCGACCGCGCCATCAAGTACACGCAGGGAACGCTCGACTTCAATCGTGAAGTCCACATGGCCCGGGGTGTCGATGATGTTCAGGCGCTTCTCATTCCAGAAACAGGTCGTTGCAGCGGACGTGATCGTGATGCCACGCTCCTGCTCCTGCTCCATCCAGTCCATGGTGGCAGCGCCGTCATGGACTTCGCCGATCTTGTGGCTACGGCCGGTGTAGTAGAGGATCCGCTCCGTCGTCGTGGTCTTTCCCGCATCAATGTGAGCCATGATGCCGAAATTGCGGTAGTCCTCGATTTTATGCGTGCGCGCCATGATGTCAGACCTTCAGGCTTACCAGCGATAATGCGAGAAGGCACGGTTGGCTTCCGCCATCCGGTGCGTATCTTCACGCTTTTTGACGGCGGTGCCGCGATTGCTGCCCGCATCAAGAAGCTCCCCGGCCAAACGCTCGACCATGGTCTTCTCGTTACGAGCCCGCGAGGCATTGATCAGCCAGCGGATGGCCAGTGCCTGACGACGTTCGTTGCGAACCTCGACCGGCACCTGGTAGGTCGCCCCACCCACACGGCGGGAGCGGACTTCCACCTGCGGCATCACGTTGACAAGTGCCTCGTGAAACACGGTAACCGGGTCCTGCTTGGACCGGCCTTCGATCAGATCGAAGGCGCCATAAATGATGCTTTCGGCGGCAGATTTCTTGCCGTCGAGCATCACGGAGTTCATGAACTTCGTGATGACAACGTCCCCAAACTTGGGGTCCGGATGGATCTCTCGCTTTTCAGCGCGATGACGGCGGGACATCTATCTTATCCTCAACCCATTTAAGGGAACGATTGAAGCCGATTACTTCGGCCGCTTAGCGCCATACTTGGAACGGCGCTGCTTGCGATCCTTGACACCCTGGGTGTCAAGGACACCGCGAAGGATGTGGTAGCGCACGCCAGGCAAATCCTTGACGCGGCCGCCGCGGATCATGACCACAGAGTGCTCCTGCAGATTATGGCCCTCACCGGGGATGTACCCGATGACTTCGAAGCCATTCGTCAGACGGACCTTTGCAACCTTACGAAGAGCCGAGTTCGGCTTCTTCGGCGTCGTCGTATAGACGCGCGTGCAAACGCCACGCTTCTGCGGGCAGGCCTCCATGGCCGGAACCTTGTTCCGCTTCGGCGGATCTTTCCGCGGCTTACGGATCAACTGGTTGATGGTTGGCATATTTAGCCCTTCACCTTGTCCACCTGCCGCAGCACCATCCGCACATGCGAATACGCGCTTCCACGCGTGACAAGCATGGACGGCGCTGCGAAACCAGAGGATCACGGGTTACCCCGCGATCATGCTATTTGACGTTATGTCGCCATATGAACCCCGGCAGCGTTTAAGCGAATTGGTTTCCGGTACTAGTCGCGCCGGAAGAGGTAACGCTTACCGCCTGCCTTGGGAGTGCGCGGAAATTAGCTATCGCCGGGGCCCACGTCAAGGGGAAACGGCAGAAATCTCAGCGCCCTCTCCCGCAAACGCCAATATCGAGGATTCCAGCCGGTTTTCGAGCCGATGGCGTAACATAAGACCCCGGAATGACGCGCCTGCGCATGATTGTTACCGTCCCGGTTCACCCCATGCCGGCGCAGCGAGGCGGCGGACACCGGCGATCCCCGGAAACCATCCGAAACTTGAACGGATGGTGAATCAGCTGCCCCGGCCTGGTACGGATTCGGCCCAACGGACCGATTCCCCTTCACGGAGATTCGCTTGACGGCGTCCGCCGGCCCGGGATCGCGCGATGTTCCGGAATCAACAAGGGGCGCCCGATGGACACCCCCGTTTCGTTCGTGCAAGAGCGCTCAGACGCCGCTCTACTCCCTGAACGCCACCACGGCGACGTTGCCCTCGAGCGCATCCTGGTAGGCGCTCTCGAACGTGGGGTCCTCCGGCTCTTCGGTCAGCGCCCCGATCTGGTCGAGCTCGGTTTCCGCATACCCTTCCTTCGCCAAGGCCTCGAGCGCCCGGCGCACCGCGCTGTCGTCGTCCGGGGCCGTCAGGAAGATGTTCACCGGGATCGCATCATCGGGCGTGCCCGAGGTTTCCTCCCACACGCGGCCTACGATGATGAAGACCGTCGGCTCGTCCTGTTCTTCGCCGCTCACGTTCAAACCCTCCATAGTCAGAAGGCCGCCCAAGGGCGGCCTTCCGGATCATCTGTATGGTGCATGTGCCCGGCGCGGACGCCGGGCGCCAGTCCGGCCGCTATTCGGCCGCACCCTCGCTCAGGTCCATCAGGGCCGGTTCCGCGACCTCGGCGCCCGAACGCTTCTTGCGTTCGTCGAGGATCAACTCGTCGCGCAGGGTCGCAACCTTGCGGATGCGGCTGACGGTGCTGCCCGTGCCCGCCGGGATCAGGCGGCCGACGATGACGTTTTCCTTCAGCCCGTCGAGCGTATCGGCCTTGCCGTTCACGGCGGCTTCAGTCAGGACGCGCGTCGTCTCCTGGAACGATGCGGCCGAGATGAAGGACCGCGTCTGCAGGCTGGCCTTGGTGATGCCGAGCAGCACGGGGTTGCCGGAAGCCAGCTTCTTGCCTTCTTCCTTCAACCGCTTGTTCAAGGCCACCAGATCGACACGGTCGATCTGTTCGCCGTTGATCAGATCGCTGTCGCCGACATCCGTGAGCTCGATCTTCTGCAGCATCTGGCGAACGATCACCTCGATGTGCTTGTCGTTGATGCCCACGCCCTGCAACCGGTAGACTTCCTGGATCTCGTTGACGAGGTAGGACGCAAGCGCCTCCACGCCCTTGATCGCCAGGATGTCGTGCGGCGCGGGGTTGCCGTCGACCAGATACTCGCCCTTCTCGATCGTGTCGCCTTCCTGCAGATGGAAGTGCTTGACCTTGGGAACGAGATACTCGACGGGCTCCTGCGTCTCGTCGAACGGCTCGATGAGAATGCGGCGCTTGTTCTTGTAGTCGCGGCCGAAGCGGATCGTGCCATCGATCTCCGCGATGATGGCATGGTCCTTCGGACGACGAGCCTCGAACAGTTCGGCCACACGCGGCAGACCGCCGGTGATGTCCTTGGTCTTGGCGCTCTCCAGCGGAATACGCGCCATCACGTCGCCGGCATTGATCTTGTGATCGGTATCGACCGAGAGGATCGAGTCCGCATGCAGCAGATAGCGGGCCTCGCCGCCACGCTGCGGCTTCAGGATCTCGCCATCGGGACCCTTGACCACGATCGCGGGCTTCAGGTCCTGGGTCCGCGGAGACGAACGCCAGTCGATGACGACACGCTTGGTGATGCCGGTCGCCTCGTCGGTCGTTTCCGTGACGGACGCTCCGTCGACCAGATCCTCGAAGGCCACCGTACCGGTGACTTCCGCGATGACCGGGCGGGTGTAGGGATCCCACTCGGCGATACGCTGGCCGCGCTGCACCTTGTCGCCTTCATCCACGTGGAGCTTGGCGCCGTAGTTGACGCGGTGAACCGCGCGCTCGGAGCCGTCCTCGTCGACGATGACGATCGACATGTTCCGCGCCATGGCGATGAGGTTGCCATCCGAGTCCCGCGCGGCGTTGCGGTTGCGGATCTTCACTTCACCTTCAAAGCTCGATTCGATGAACGACTGATCGACCACCTGCGCCGTGCCGCCGATGTGGAACGTGCGCATGGTGAGCTGGGTACCCGGCTCACCGATGGACTGGGCCGCGATCACGCCGACCGCCTCGCCCATGTTCACCTTCGTACCACGCGCCAGATCGCGGCCGTAGCAGGCGCCGCAGACGCCGATCTGCGTCTGGCAGGTCAGCACCGAGCGGATCTTGATCGACTGGATGTTCGCCGCCTCGATGAGCTCGACGTCCTTCTCCTCGATCAGCGTGTTCGCCGGAACGATTACGTCACCGGTCGACGCCTGGATCACGTCTTCCGCCGTGGTGCGGCCGAGAACGCGAATGCCGAGCGACGCGATAACCTGTCCCGCATCGACGATCGCCTGAACGGTGATGCCGTCCGTGGAGCCGCAATCGGGCTCCAGGATGATGCAATCCTGCGCCACGTCGACGAGACGACGCGTCAGGTAACCGGAGTTGGCGGTCTTCAAGGCGGTGTCGGCGAGGCCCTTGCGGGCGCCGTGAGTGGAGTTGAAGTACTCCAGAACCGACAGGCCTTCCTTGAAGTTCGAGATGATCGGGCTTTCGATGATCTCACCCGACGGCTTGGCCATCAGGCCACGCATGCCGGCGAGCTGCTTCATCTGGGCAGGTGAGCCACGGGCGCCCGAGTGCGACATCATGTAGACCGAGTTGATCGGCTTCTGACGCCCGGAGTCCTCGAAATACTCGACCGCCTGAATGCGCTTCATCATCTCGTCGGCGACGCGGTCGGTGCACTTGGCCCACGCGTCGACGACCTTGTTGTACTTCTCGCCCTGAGTGATCAGGCCGTCGTTGTACTGCTGCTCGTACTCCTTCGCCAGGGCGGCGGTGTCGTCCACCAGCTTTGCCTTGGTGTCGGGAATGACCATGTCGTCCTTGCCGAACGAAATGCCGGCGCGGCAGGCATGGCCGAAGCCGAGTTGCATGATCCGGTCGCAGAAGATCACCGTCTCCTTCTGACCGCAGGCGCGATACACGCTGTCGATCATCTTGGAGATTTCCTTCTTCGTCATCAGCCTGTTGGCGACGTCGAAGGGAATCGCGTGGTTCTTCGGCAGCAGTTCGGCCAGGATCAGACGCCCAGGGGTCGTCTCGTAAATGCCCGAAACCGGGTTGTCGTCGATATCAACGGTCTTGAAACGGCCCTTGATCTTCGTGTGCAGCGTGACGGTCTTGGTCTCCAGCGCATGGTGCAACTCGCCCATGTCACCGAACACCATGCCCTCGCCCGGCTCCTTCTCGAGCATCAGCGACAGATAATACAGACCCAGAACGATATCCTGCGACGGCACGATGATCGGCTGACCATTGGCCGGATGCAGGATGTTGTTGGTCGACATCATCAGCACGCGCGCTTCCAGCTGCGCTTCGAGCGACAGCGGAACGTGCACGGCCATCTGGTCACCGTCGAAGTCGGCGTTGAAGGCCGAGCAGACGAGCGGATGCAGCTGGATGGCCTTGCCCTCGATGAGGATCGGCTCGAACGCCTGGATGCCCAGGCGGTGAAGCGTCGGCGCGCGGTTGAGCAGCACCGGATGCTCGCGGATCACCTCGTCGAGGATATCCCAGACTTCCGGACGCTCTTTTTCAACCAGCTTCTTCGCCTGCTTGACGGTCGAGGAGAAGCCCTTGGCGTCCAGCCGCGAGTAGATGAACGGCTTGAACAGCTCGAGCGCCATCTTCTTCGGCAGGCCGCACTGGTGCAGCTTCAGCTCCGGACCCACGGTGATCACCGAACGGCCGGAATAATCGACGCGCTTGCCGAGCAGGTTCTGACGGAAGCGGCCCTGCTTGCCCTTCAGCATGTCGGACAGCGACTTCAGCGGACGCTTGTTGGCGCCCGTGATGACGCGCCCGCGGCGGCCGTTGTCGAACAGCGCATCGACGGATTCCTGCAGCATCCGCTTCTCATTGCGGATGATGATGTCCGGCGCGCGCAACTCGATGAGGCGCTTGAGACGGTTGTTGCGGTTGATCACGCGGCGGTACAGATCGTTGAGATCCGAGGTCGCGAAGCGGCCGCCGTCCAGGGGCACCAGCGGACGCAGGTCCGGCGGGATCACGGGCACGACGGTCAGGATCATCCATTCCGGCCGGTTGCGGGATTCGATAAAGGCCTCGATGACCTTCAGCCGCTTGGCCAGCTTCTTCGGCTTCAGCTCGGTGGTGGCTTCCGCGATCTCCACGCGCAGCCGCTCGCTCTCGCGCACGAGGTCGAGCGACATCAGCATCTCGCGGATCGCTTCGGCGCCGATCATGGCGGTGAAGCTGTCATCGCCATATTCGTCCTGAGCCATCAGGAATTCTTCTTCCGACAGAAGCTGGTTCTGCTTCAGCGGCGTCAGGCCCGGCTCCAGCACGACGTAGTTCTCGAAATAGAGAACCCGCTCCAGATCCTTCAAAGTCATGTCGAGCAGCAGACCGATGCGGCTCGGCAGGGACTTCAGGAACCAGATGTGCGCCACAGGGGCGGCCAGTTCGATATGGCCCATGCGCTCACGGCGAACGCGCGACAGCGTCACTTCGACGCCGCACTTCTCGCAGATCACGCCCTTGTACTTCATGCGCTTGTACTTGCCGCACAAGCACTCGTAATCCTTGATCGGACCAAAGATGCGCGCGCAGAACAGACCGTCGCGCTCCGGCTTGAATGTCCGGTAGTTGATCGTCTCCGGCTTCTTGATCTCGCCGAATGACCACGAGAGGATCTTCTCGGGGCTGGCGATCGAGATGCGGATCTGATCGAACGTCGCCGGCTGAGCCTGCTGGTTGAACAGATTCATGACCTCTTGGTTCATCGGCTCTCTCCTTCAATGCTCAGGGCGCGGGATCGCGAGGTGTTTCGCGCATCGCCGCCATCCCCGGCACGAAAACGGGTCTGGCGTCCAGTATCGGTCGCGGCGGATTATTCCGCCGCGTCCGCGGGCAATTCTTCGTCGGATTCGATGTGGTCCAGCTTGCTGTCGGCCAGCTCCACGTTGAGGCCGAGCGAGCGCATTTCCTTGACGAGAACGTTGAAGCTCTCCGGAATGCCCGCCTCGAACGTGTCGTCGCCGCGCACGATGGCCTCGTAGACCTTGGTCCGGCCGGCAACGTCATCCGACTTGACAGTCAGCATTTCCTGCAGCGTGTAGGCGGCGCCATAGGCCTCGAGCGCCCAGACCTCCATCTCGCCGAACCGCTGTCCGCCGAACTGTGCCTTGCCGCCCAGCGGCTGCTGGGTGACCAGCGAGTACGGTCCGATCGAACGGGCGTGGATCTTGTCGTCCACCAGGTGGTGCAGCTTCAGCATGTAGATGTAGCCGACGGTCACCTTGCGGTCGAAGGTCTCACCGGTCCGTCCGTCGTACAGCGTCGACTGGCCGGATCCATCGAGATTGCCCTTCTCGAGCATGGTCACGACATCGGGCTCGATGGCCCCGTCGAAGACCGGTGTCGCGATGCAGACGCCCTTCTTGAGCTGCTCGGCAAGGCGCACGATGGACGGATCATCGTATTCGCTGACCGTCTCGCCCTTCATGTTGTCGCCGTAGATGTCGACAATCTTGCCCTTCAGCTGCTCGATCTCGCCCGACTTCTTGTACTCCTCGTACAATTCGCCGATGCGCTTGCCCATGCCGGCGCAGGCCCAGCCCAGATGGGTCTCGAGAATCTGACCGACGTTCATGCGCGAGGGCACGCCCAGCGGGTTCAGCACGATATCCACATGCGTGCCGTCTTCCAGGAACGGCATGTCCTCGACCGGATTGATCTTGGACACAACGCCCTTGTTGCCGTGACGGCCGGCCATCTTGTCGCCCGGCTGCAGCTTGCGCTTCACCGCGACGAAGACCTTGACCATCTTCATGACGCCCGGCTGCATTTCGTCGCCGCGCTGCAGCTTCTCGACCTTGTCGATGAAACGCTGCTCGAGACGCTTGCGGCTCTCGTCATACTGACCGCGCAGGGCTTCGATCTCGCCCATCAGCTTCTCGTCGTCAACAGCGAACTGCCACCACTGCGAGCGCGGGTGCTCATTGAGCGTGTCGCCGGAGATCTCGGCGTCCTTCTTGAACGCCTTGGGTCCGCCGATCGCCACCTTGCCCACCAGCATCTCGGCCAGACGGCCGTAGACGTTGCGGTCCAGAATGGCCTGCTCGTCGTCACGATCCTTGGCGAGGCGTTCGATCTCCTCGCGCTCGATCGCCATCGCGCGCTCGTCCTTCTCCACACCGTGGCGGTTGAACACGCGCACTTCGACGACCGTTCCGGTGACGCCCGGCGGCAGACGCAGCGAGGTGTCGCGGACGTCGGATGCCTTCTCGCCGAAGATGGCGCGCAGCAGCTTCTCTTCCGGCGTCATCGGGCTTTCGCCCTTCGGCGTGATCTTGCCGACCAGAATGTCGCCCGGATCCACTTCCGCGCCGATATAGACGATGCCGGCCTCATCGAGGTTCTTCATCGCCTCTTCCGAAACGTTCGGAATATCGCGGGTGATTTCCTCAGGCCCGAGCTTCGTGTCGCGCGCCATCACCTCGAACTCTTCCAGATGGATCGAGGTGAAGACGTCGTCGCGCACGATGCGTTCGGACAGGAGGATGGAATCCTCGAAGTTGTAGCCATTCCAGGGCATGAACGCGACCAGCACGTTGCGGCCCAGGGCCAGATCGCCCAGGTCGGTCGACGGACCGTCCGCCAGAATGTCGCCCTTGTCGATGGCGTCGCCCACACGCACCAGCGGACGCTGGTTGATGCAGGTGTTCTGGTTGGAGCGCTGGAACTTCATCAGGCGGTAGATGTCGACGCCCGACTTGGAGGGATCGAGATCTTCCGTCGCCCGCACCACGATACGCGTCGCGTCGACCTGGTCGACCACGCCGCCGCGCCGCGCGGAGATGGCGGCGCCGGAATCCCGGGCCACGACCGCTTCCATGCCCGTTCCGACGAACGGCGCCTCGGCGCGCACCAGCGGCACGGCCTGACGCATCATGTTCGAGCCCATCAGCGCGCGGTTGGCGTCATCGTTTTCCAGGAACGGAATGAGCGATGCGGCGACCGAGACCAGCTGCTTGGGCGACACGTCCATGAAGTCGACGCGCTCGGCCGGAACCACCATGACGTCGCCGGCGTGCCGGCACAGGATCAGCTCTTCGATGAAGCGGCCGTCCGTGCCGAACTTAACGTTCGACTGCGCCACGTAATGCTTGGATTCCTCCATCGCCGACAGATAGATCACCTCGTTGGAAACCTGTCCGTCCTTCACGCGCCGGTACGGGCTCTCGATGAAGCCGTACTTGTTGACGCGCGCGAATGTGGCGAGCGAGTTGATCAGACCGATGTTCGGGCCTTCCGGCGTCTCGATCGGGCAGATGCGGCCGTAATGGGTCGGATGCACGTCGCGGACTTCGAAGCCCGCGCGTTCGCGCGTCAGACCACCCGGCCCAAGCGCCGAAAGGCGGCGCTTGTGGGTGACTTCCGATAGCGGATTCGTCTGATCCATGAACTGCGACAGCTGCGAGGAGCCGAAGAATTCGCGCACCGCGGCGGCAGCCGGCTTGGCGTTGATCAGGTCCTGCGGCATCACGGTGTCGATCTCGACGGAGCTCATGCGCTCCTTGATCGCGCGTTCCATGCGCAGCAGGCCGATGCGGTACTGGTTTTCCATCAGCTCGCCGACCGAGCGCACCCGGCGGTTGCCGAGATTGTCGATGTCGTCGATCTCGCCGCGGCCGTCGCGCAGGCCGAGCAGCGTCTGGATCACGGCAAGAATGTCGTCCTTGCGCAGCACGCGCACGGTGTCCTCGCACTCCAGATCGAGGCGCATGTTCATCTTCACGCGGCCGACCGCGGACAGATCGTAGCGCTCGCTGTCGAAAAACAGCGACTGGAACATGGCTTCGGCGGAATCGATCGTGGGCGGCTCGCCCGGGCGCATCACGCGATAGATGTCGAACAGCGCGTCTTCATGCGTCTCGTTCTTGTCGATCGCCAGAGTGTTGCGCATGTAGGCGCCGGTGGTCACGTGGTCGATGTCCAGCACCGGGATCTCGTCGATGCCGTTCTCCAGCAACGTCGCCAGAGCCTTCTCGGTGATCTCCTCGCCGGCCTCGATGAAGACTTCGCCGGTCTCGACGTTGACGATGTCCTCGGCGACATATTCGCCATAGAGAGCCTCATGACCGACCGCAAGCGCCTGGGTGCCGCCGTCGATGAGCTGCTTGGCGTGCCGCGCCGTCATCTTCTTGCCGGCCTCGAGCACGACCTCTCCGGAATCCGCGTCCAGCAGATCCTCGGCGGACTTGGCGCCGCGCATGCGCATCGGGTCGAACGGCTTGCGCCAGCCCTCGCCCTTCCGGGTGAAGGAGAATTTCTTGTAGAAGGTTTCCAGGATCTCGCTGGAATCCAGGCCAAGCGCCATCAGCAGCGACGTCACCGGGATCTTGCGGCGGCGATCGATGCGCGCGTAGACCACGTCCTTTGCGTCGAACTCGATGTCGAGCCACGAACCGCGATAGGGAATGACGCGCGCCGCGAACAGCAGCTTGCCCGAGGAGTGGGTCTTGCCCTTGTCGTGGTCGAAGAAAACGCCAGGCGAACGATGCATCTGCGAGACGATGACGCGCTCGGTGCCGTTGATCACGAAGGTGCCGTTCAACGTCATGAAGGGCATGTCGCCCATGTAGACGTCCTGCTCCTTGATGTCCTTGACGGACTTCGCGCCGGTCTCTTCGTCGATATCGAACACGATCAGTCGCAGGGTGACCTTGAGCGGAGCCGCATAGGTCATCCCGCGCTGACGGCACTCGTCAACGTCGTACTTGGGGCCTCGAATTCGTAGCGCACGAACTCGAGCAGGGAGGTTCCGCCGAAATCCGAAATCGGGAAAACCGACTTGAAAACGGCCTCAAGACCTTCGATCGCGCGGCCGCCTTCAGCCTCAAGAACCTGCAGAAACTGGTCGTAAGACGCCTTCTGCACTTCAATGAGGTTCGGCATTTCCGCGACGTCGCGAATATGCCCGAAGAACTTGCGGATCCGCTTGCGACCGTTGAACGTTTGCGTCATTGTCGCTCCTCGTATCGCCTAGGTGACGGCTATCCGGATCGTCGTCCTGGCGTTAAAATCGTGTCGGTTCACATGAACCGGACACCCGATTCAACACCCCGAAAATCGGGATAACCGTCCCTTTTGGGACGTTAGCCAGTCCCTTGCGGGACAAATGTCTGTCCCATTTGGGACGTATGCCCCGGAGCCGGGAGAACCCGCCGGGGCCTTCTTCAAGCAGCGTTGCGCGCCTTGCGGCGCCGAGCCTGCTTCCCACTCGACTGCGCGACCAACCCGAACCGCTCACAAGACCGCCGCGTCTGTGTCAGCCGGCGCACAGAATGGTCGCACGGCCCCGGGCGAACCCGGGGCCGCACATCGGCAAAGCCGATTACTTCAGTTCGACGGATGCGCCTGCACCCTCGAGCTTCGCCTTCAGGTCGGCGGCTTCGTCCTTGGACACGCCTTCCTTGACAGCCTTCGGCGCGCCTTCGACGAGGTCCTTGGCTTCCTTCAGGCCGAGACCCGTGATAGCGCGGACTTCCTTGATGACGTTGATCTTCTTGTCGCCAGCGGCGGTGAGGATCACGTCAAACTCGGTCTGCTCTTCGACGGCTGCCGCGGCAACGCCGGCGACGGCTGCTGCTGCGACGGGAGCGGCGGCGGAAACGCCCCACTTCTCTTCCAGCATCTTGGACAGATCAGCCGCTTCCATGACGGTCAGGGCGGAGAGATCTTCGACGATTTTATTCAGATCGGCCATTTTCGTACCTTTGTATTCGAACCGTTGTTTTCAAAGTGGTCGTAGACGCCTTACGCGGCTTCGTCCTTCTTGGCGTACGCGCCGAAGACGCGGGCAAGCTGCCCGGCCGGAGCGTTGACAACCTGTGCGATGCGGGTCGCCGGCGTGCTGATCATGCCGACCAGCTTGCCACGCAGCTCGTCGAGCGACGGCAGCGCGGCGAGCGCCTTGACACCCTCCACATCGAGGTTGGTGGAACCGAGCGCACCGCCGAGTACAACGAGCTTCTCGTTGGTCTTGGCGAAATCCGACACTGCCTTGGGAGCCGCGACCGGGTCGTCTGAATAGACGAGGACGGTCGGACCCGTGAACAGATCGGAGATATGCTCGATATCCGTGCCTTGAAGGGCAAGCTTGGCAAGACGGTTCTTCGCGACCTTTACAGAACCACCGGCTTCCGAAACCTTGGCGCGAAGCGCCGTCATCTCAGACACCGAGAGGCCCGTGTAGTGGGCAACGACGACAACGCCGGTGTTCGCGAACACCTCGTTGAGCGACGTCACAAGCTCACGCTTTTCCGCTCTTTCCACTTACCTTCTCCAATTGACGGCAAAACGCCCGAAAACGTTCGGCCGCCGGTTTGCTTTGCCGCACTCGACAAGGCGGGTTTCCCCTCCCCATCGGGAGCGACGCTCGGGGTTCCTGTCCCCCTTACGCACGCGAGCAGCGCGGCAAGGCGTAACGGTTCGAACCGCAGTCTCCGCTTGCGCGGAGAACTTGGCTCCACCCGTCTATGCAGGCCCATGTGGCTTAAATCAGGCACGAGGCCCAACACCTGCAGTCTCGGACAGGACCGACCGGAGGGATTGCTCCCAACGATCGGTTCTCGGCCGGCTCGCGCCGGCCAAAAACTTGTTCTCTTGCGCCTAGGCGCCGAGGACGGTCGACGGGTCGATCTTGACGCCCGGGCCCATCGTCGAGGTGACGGCGACGCGCTGCAGATAAACGCCCTTCGCGCCGGTCGGCTTGGCCTTCATCACGGCGTCGGTAAACGCCTTGATGTTCTCAAGCAGCTTGCCCTCTTCGAACGAAGCCTTGCCGACGCCGGCGTGCACGATGCCCGCCTTCTCGACGCGGAACTGCACGGCACCGCCCTTGGCGTCGCTGACAGCACCGGCGACATCCGGAGTCACGGTGCCGACCTTCGGGTTCGGCATCATGCCGCGCGGGCCGAGCACCTTGCCGAGACGGCCGACGAGCGGCATCATGTCCGGCGTCGCGATGCAGCGATCAAAATCGATCGTGCCGCCCTGAACGAGCTCGACGAGATCTTCCGCGCCGACGATGTCCGCGCCGGCGGCCTTGGCCTCATCAGCCTTGTCGCCACGGGCGAACACCGCCACGCGCACCGACTTGCCGGTGCCGTTGGGCAGCATGCACACGCCACGGACCATCTGGTCGGCGTGACGCGGGTCGACACCCAGGTTCAGGGCGATCTCGACGGTCTCGTCGAACTTCGCGGTCGCACGCGACTTGATCAGGCTGATCGCCTCATCCAGCGCGTAGAGCTTGTTGCGGTCGATGTCCTCGCGCGCGGCGCGGGCGCGCTTGCCAATCTTTGCCATGGTTCTACTCCGCAACCTCGACGCCCATAGACCGGGCAGAACCCTCGACCATCAGCATCGCTGCGTCGATGTCGTTGGCGTTCAAGTCCTTCATCTTCGCTTCCGCGATTTCGCGCACCTGAGCGCGCGTGACCGAACCAACCGTGCCGCGACCGGCGGTCGCTGCGCCCTTCTCGATCTTGGCGGCCTTCTTCAAGAAGAAGCTGACCGGCGGGGTCTTGATCTCGAAGGTGAACGACTTGTCCGTAAAGAACGTGATCACCGTCGGGCACGGAGCGCCCTTTTCCAGATCCTGCGTCTGCGCGTTGAATGCCTTGCAGAATTCCATGATGTTCAGACCGCGCTGACCGAGCGCGGGACCGATCGGCGGGGACGGCGTGGCCGAACCCGCAGGGACCTGAAGCTTCAGGTAGCCCTCAATTTTCTTCGCCATGTGGCTCTCCTAGTTCAATCTGCCGGACAGTCCGACGCCAGAGAGTTGGTGGTCTGGCCCCACGTGCCGGCGAAAGCACGCAAGATACCTCCCACCCGGCCTCCGCCCCGCCTCATGCGGATCCGGACACCGTCGAAAGGCGGACCGGGACACGCCCGGACAGCCATTCTCTACGCCACCCCTCGCGAGGCGAGCGGTCGAAAACTCAGAGTTTCTCGACTTGCGCGTATTCCAGTTCGACCGGCGTCGCACGGCCGAAGATGGACACCGCCACCTTGACCCGGGCACGCTCTTCGTCGACTTCCTCGACAAGGCCGTTGAACGAGGCGAACGGGCCGTCCGCGACCCGTACCTGCTCGCCAACCTCGAAGGAAATGGACGGCTTCGGCCGTTCGACACCTTCCTGGACCTGATGCAGAATGCGCAGCGCCTCGGCTTCCGAGATCGGGATCGGCTTGTTGTCCGAGCCCAGGAAGCCCGTCACCTTGGGCGTGTTCTTGATCAGATGGTAGGCTTCGTCGGTCATCTGCATCTTCACCAGCACGTAGCCGGGGAAGAACTTGCGCTCAGCGTCGACCTTGCGGCCGCGGCGCACCTCGACCACCTTCTCGGTCGGCACGAGGATTTCTTCAAAAAGATCTTCCAATCCGGTCTGAGCCGCCTTCTCCCGAATGGAGTCGGCAACCTTCTTTTCGAAATTGGAATAGGCGTGGACGATATACCAGCGCTTGGTCATGTGACCTCAGGTTCGCTTCTTCAGGCAGGGAAAGGCTTTTACGCGCCAAAGCCCAGCAACAGGCTCACTCCCCAGCTCAGAAGCTGGTCAGCGAGGAGAAAAAAGATCGACGCGAGAAAAACCATCACAAACACCATGACGGTGGTGATTCCGGTTTCCCGACGAGAGGGCCAAGTGACCTTGGAAACCTCCGCACGCGCCTGCTGGAGAAATGTAAATGGATTGGTTTTTGCCATTTCCGCTTTCGGCCTGCTTACGACGCGTAGGCGCGCGAAATCATTCGCGCGCCCCGCTCGGTACGTCCCTACTTATAGCCGTCGAACCGATTCCACAAGAGAGAAGTGGCAGGGGCGGAGAGACTCGAACTCACGACCTACGGTTTTGGAGACCGTTGCTCTACCAACTGAGCTACACCCCTAGAGCGCGCCGGACATATATGGCGCGCCTGAACTCTCTTGCCAACCGCGATCTGACGGCGGCGTATGAAGCGGCGGCGATTGCGGCCGCCGCTTCGGTATTTCGTTACTCGATGATGGAAGCGACGACGCCGGCGCCGACCGTACGGCCGCCTTCGCGGATGGCGAAGCGCAGGCCCTCTTCCATTGCGATCGGCACGATCAGCGTGACCACCACGGTGACATTGTCACCCGGCATCACCATCTCGGTGCCTTCCGGCAGATCCACGATGCCCGTCACGTCGGTCGTGCGGAAGTAGAACTGCGGACGATAGTTGGTGAAGAACGGCGTGTGACGGCCACCCTCTTCCTTCGTCAGGATATAGGCTTCGGCGTTGAACTTGGTGTGCGGGTTCACCGAACCCGGCTTGCACAGCACCTGGCCGCGCTCCACGTCCTCACGGCCGATGCCGCGCAGCAGAGCGCCGATGTTGTCGCCCGCCTGGCCCTGATCGAGCAGCTTGCGGAACATCTCCACGCCCGTGCAGGTCGTCTTCTTGGTGTCGCGGATACCGACGATCTCGATTTCCTCGCCCACCTTCACCACACCGCGCTCCACGCGGCCGGTCACGACCGTGCCGCGGCCGGAGATCGAGAACACGTCCTCGATCGGCATCAGGAACGGCTGGTCGATCGGACGCTCGGGCGTCGGGATGTAGGCGTCGACCGCATCCATCAGCGCGCGCACCTTGTCGCGGCCGATTTCCGGGTTGCGGTTCTCGACCGCCGCCAGCGCGGAGCCGGTCACGATCGGAATGTCGTCGCCGGGGAAGTCGTAGGAAGACAGCAGCTCGCGCACTTCCATCTCCACCAGCTCCAGAAGCTCCTCGTCGTCGACCTGGTCGACCTTGTTGAGGAACACCACCAGAGCCGGCACGCCGACCTGACGCGCCAGCAGGATGTGCTCGCGGGTCTGCGGCATCGGGCCGTCGGCGGCCGAGCACACCAGGATCGCGCCGTCCATCTGCGCCGCACCCGTGATCATGTTCTTCACATAATCCGCGTGCCCCGGGCAATCGACGTGCGCATAGTGGCGCGCCGCCGTCTCGTACTCGACGTGCGCCGTGGAGATCGTGATGCCGCGGGCCTTCTCTTCCGGCGCCGCGTCGATCTGGTCGTAGGCCTGCGCAACCGCGCCGCCAACCTCGGCCAGCGTCATCGTGATCGCAGCCGTCAGGGTCGTCTTGCCATGATCAACGTGGCCGATCGTGCCAATGTTGACGTGCGGCTTGTCGCGTTTAAATTTCTCTTTAGCCATCGGCGTCGCTCTCTAAATCCAGTCCGCGGTTCAAATTCCAGCTTCGATCATTGAAAGACACCCGGACGGAAATCCCAGCCGCTCTCATATATACCGATCGGAATTCTCAGGCGAAGCGATGCGGTGAACAGTCAGGCGATCTCGAATTCCGGGCGGGCACAACGACTGGAGCGGGTGAAGGGAATCGAACCCTCGTATTCAGCTTGGAAGGCTGCTGCTCTACCATTGAGCTACACCCGCGCTCAGACATTGAAGCGATGGTGGAGGAGGTTGGATTCGAACCAACGTAGGCATAGCCAACGGATTTACAGTCCGTCCCCTTTAGCCACTCGGGCACTCCTCCGTCATCGCATCCCTGGGCCGAAGCATTCAGGATCGCTTAACAGAAACACCCCGCCGCCTGGCGGTGAATCCCGTGGCGCGTGTTATGGCGATGTCGCTTTGCAGTGTCAACGGGCGAAATGGGAAGTTCCGAAATTCATTTGTGAAAACGCCTACGGGCCTCCGGACGCCCCCGGCGGGACCCGGCGACATGGCGTGCGGATGCGGGGCAAGACGCGGGCGATCCTCGCAAATCACGGGTCCGCGGCCACAGCCCCGCCCGGTCATCCACAGGCGCGCGTCAAGGCCACGGCCTCCAGGTGCGCCGCAACGCCCCGCGGGCGCGCCGCGCCGCCTATGCGTACGCCACGGTCAGTCCGTTGCGGTCGTCCAGCGTGACCATTGCATTGGTGACATTGTCCGGGAACGCCACCTCGTGGGCGCCGACCAGGCTCGCCAGGTCCAGCACTTCGCCCTGCTGGAACGTTCCGAAGGTGACGAAATAGCCGGGTCTCGGGGTGAACACGACGCGCATGTTGGGCTCCGCGCGCACCACGGCCGTGCCCAGTCCGCTCATGCCGATTCCCATCAGGGCTTCTCGCTCGGGAACCGTTCCGTCGGCCTCGATGATCAGGGCGCCGGGCGGCTGTCCGGTGGCCTGGTCCATGAACATGAAGGCCCCGTCCGCCCTGTGCAACCGGATCTGATTAAGTTGCCGAAGCCCGGCTGGGACCGCCTCGCTCGCCTCCACTTTCACGCCGGTGAGCGGTTCGCTTGCGGAGGGCACCGAACTCCAGAAGAAACTGTAATCCGCCGACCAGGTGAACGTGTCGCTCACGCCCGGCGGCGTCGGCTTGACGAGCCACGCCAGGCTCATCACGTCCGGCTGGTTGACCTCGGGCAGCCGCTGGTAGATCACGAAACTGCCCTGCCGGGTGGAGTCATTGCGAAACGTCAGCGTGTAGGTCGCCGCCGGCGCGTCGCTCGGCGCGGCACTGCCGGGTCTCGCGTCCGCCGTCGCATCGGTCTTCGCCGTTGTTGCCCCGCCGGGCGTTGCATCGCTGTCCTGACCCATACGTCCCTCCCCGTTCTGCAAATCCGAAACCCGCGATCTCAAGGCATGACGTTACGGTATTTTTGCTTACGCGTCATGCATCGGGACACTCCATGGCGTTCCGTCCCCGCGGGAACGCGCAAACGCGTGCGCCACGCGCACATCCGCTTGCGCCGCGCCCGGCCGCCGGATATGGCTTGCCCATGACCCAGGACAACAAGCCGCGCGGCGCAAAGCCATACGACCGCAACAAGGGCCGCGGCCGCCCGCCGGCGCACCGCGCCAAACCCGGCACGCCGCCGGAAGGCCCGCTCTATCTCTATGGCCTGCACACGGTGGAGGCGGCGCTAGCCAATCCCGAGCGCAAGCGCATCAAGATGTATGTCACGCTCAACGCCCAGCGGCGGCTGGAGGAGCGCAATCTGACGATCGACGTGCCGGTCGAGGTGATGGAGCCGCGCGCCATCGCCCGCATGGTGCCCGATGACGCCGTGCACCAGGGCGTGATCCTGGAAGTCGAGGCCCTGCCCGTCTATGGCCTGGAGCACCTGCGCGACGCGAAACTCGTCCTCGCGCTCGACCAGCTCACCGATCCGCACAATGTCGGCGCCATCCTGCGCTCCGCCGTGGCGCTGGGCGTCGATGCGGTGGTCAGCACCTTGCGCCATTCACCGGAGGAAAGCGCCGTGCTGGCCAAATCGGCCTCCGGTGCGCTCGACATGATCCGCTTCATGCGGGTGCAGAACATGGCCCGCTTCATCGAGGAGGCCGGCGAGGCCGGCTTCCAGCGCATCGCGCTCGACAGCGAAGGCCCGGCGACGCTCGAGGACACCGAGTTCGGCGACAAGGTGATTCTGGTGCTGGGCTCCGAGGGCAAGGGCGTGCGCCAAGGCGTGCGCGGCGGTTGCGACACGCTGGCCCGGCTCGACATGCCGGGAAAAATCCACTCGCTCAACGTCTCCAACGCCGCGGTGCTGGCGCTCTACATCGCGCGGCAGAAGCTGGGACTGTAAGCGCGATAACCGCGAACCCGGAGCGTTATTGAGCCATCTGGGCTTCCCGCGCCCACTGCGCCTGCGCATCCGGCGCGGGTTTCGAGGTGTTTTCGGGATTCTCGAAATCAACCACCACAGGGTTGGGCGTGTGGTCGCGATGCATGCCTCTGGCCGCGGTTACACCAACCAGCAGCGGACCCCCACCAAGGAGCGTCCCGGCTATCTGGGCCTGTCCCAGCGGTGAGGTCCAGGTTCTCACCTCAACGACCTGCGGCTCATAGCCATCCTTGGTCATGGTGACGGAGAAATCGATCTTGCGCCCCATATCGAGCGAACACGGCGTCGTGCAGGACAACCCTTCTGATGTCGTCGCCGAGGCCCCGCTCGGATTGCTTTCAAACGAGACTTTCTCCTCAGCCTGACGCGCGACCGAGCACGCTCCCAGGGAAAGACCGATCAGAATGACACCCGCAATACGCATGAAGCCCCCACGCTTGATTCCTTATTCGCATGAGTAACAAGCATGGGGTGTGGCAAATGAACAGGCCTTTCCCGGAAAAGCACCCTTGGCCTACCGGCACATCCGGTACCGCCCCGAGTACGCCAGATAATATCCCGTGCGCGGGTTGAAGCTGCGGTATTTGGCGCGGCAGTAGTCATACCATGCCGGCGTCCAGGGCCGCGGCCGGCCATAATGATGGCGGACACGGTACGGCCGGTAGCGCGGCACATATTCCCGCGCATAGTAATAGCCGAAGGGATAGGCGTAGCTCGCATAGGGCACACCGATGTAGACGCCGATGTGCGGTCCCGTGCGCCGGTAATATCCGCGGTGATGTCTGTGATGCCGGTGGTGCCGCCGGCTGGTGAAAAAGCCGCGCCGCCGGTCATGCCGGTAGCCGATCTTTTCAACCGGGCCGGCAGTGTCTCCCACGGCCGACGCCAGCGCGCGCGGCGCAGCCGCCATCCCGGCCCGCGCCGGCTCCGCGCCGAGAACCATCACACCGGCCACGGACACGGCCAGCACCGCGCCGCCAAGGGCCCTGCCCACCATGCCGCACATTGTCTGGATACGCATGACGCAACCTCCACTGTCATCCGCGCCGTTCGCCGAAACAGCCGAACGCCGGCGCGCAAAGCCCCCCTTTGCCTGCATCGTCGCAAGCTGACGCAGGGAAATCCAGACGTTTGTGAATTCGGGTGCCGGCCATATCCTCAAGCGATCCTTGAGCGGACGCGCAAAGCCCGCCAGGCGCCGGCTCAATCACGCACCGGAACGGCCCGCCAGAGGGGACAATCGGGCACCCTCGCCGCGAAAAACCGTATGCCTCCCAAGCGGCTGTGAAAATCGTCAACCGGCGCGCAAACACGGGTAGGCACCCCGCCCCCGGTTGTGCTATTGCACCCGCCATTGCGGGCCGGCATAGCTCAGTTGGTAGAGCACCTGATTTGTAATCAGGGGTCACGGGTTCGAATCCTGTTGCCGGCACCAATTTCCTAAAATCCTTCTGCACGTCAATCCAATTCCAGCATACATCGCTCGCGCCATGTCTGAAGCCCAACGTACGCTCAGTGCGGGACGCAGCGAACCCAAGCAAAACGTGCGGCAACCCGCAAAAGCATTGCCACCCCTTTGCTCCTTGCCTGAGCAGCGGAGAGGCCCCCTACGTTTGCAATAAGACGATCTGCAAAATTACTGATAGATTGACTGGGGATCGAATTCCTTGATCTGACGCGAGGGGTGGAGTGACTTTATGGGATGGGACGTTCTCGCAATCGTTTTGGGGGCCGTAGCCAGCTTGCTCGGCGGCGGCGTTCTATGCAGCAACTATATTCAGAAATTCATCACACGCGTCTTAAACCATCCTCGAAAGGTGACAGAGTCTTACGCAACAAAACTATCCTCTCTCACCAAACAGCTCGACGCATCGTCGAAGCAAATTGACAGAGTTCTTTTCGAAATCGCCACAGTGGCAGAAAACAGACAACAAACCGTCGAGAAGCTGGAAACCGAACTCAAAGTGCTGGAAGATCAGGAGCAGCACATGAAATTCCGTATAGAGGCACTCGAAAACACGCCGCTAGAAGCCGCGGCGCATTTTGCCGCCCTCATCGCCGACGGTGAGAAGCGCAGCAAGAAGCGCGATTATGTTCTGTTCGGCGCCGGCGTCCTCGCATCAACGCTCGTAAGTCTTATTAGTCTCATTATTGAATATTTTTCGTAGGCATTGCTCGAGCAGATCCTGTCACCCTGATCAGACCCAGCCGTTGCAAAGCAAATGGGAGACACGCTGCGATCGCAAAAGGCGCGGTGCCACAATGACACTCACGAGAACATGCAGCCCCCTTCCCAATCGCGAAACCGGGTGTTGCAATATTTGCGGCTGATCGGCGGGCGCGCGACCGGGTACGGTGATGCGGCATCCCCCAGAGGTTGGGGCCCCTGTTGGGGCGAATGGGAGGGTTGGACATGTCTCAATTCGTCGTGCTGTTTCAGGACAATCTCGATCGCGCCAACGAGAGACCGCGCCACATGGCGGCACACCTGGAGTTCCTCAGGCGCAACGCCGACCGGATCCAGGCGGCGGGTCCGCTGATGAGGCCGGATGACGGCGCGGGCGCGGGAGGTCTGTGGCTGGTCTCGGCGGAGAACGCCGAAACGGTCGAAACGCTGGTGCGCGAAGATCCCTTCTGGCCAACCGGCCTGCGCAAGGACGTCACCATTTTGGGCTGGAAGCAGGTGTTTCGCGACGGGCAGCGCCTGAATTCGTGATGGATGATGCGGTCTTCGGCAATTTCGCCTCCGCCAGCCTGCCGGTGCTCGTGCTCATCGTCACCGGGCTCGCCGCGCGCCGGCTGCTGATCCGGGATCAGGCCGCCTGGGCGGCGCTCGACCGCATCAACTTCCGATTGCTCATTCCCGCCCTCATCATCGGAACCCTGGCCGGCAACGATATCCATGCGGTCTCCAGCCTGCGGATCATGAGTGTCATTGCGCTCGCGCTGCTGGGGCTGACCGCAAGTCTGCTGCTGCTTTATCGGCTGCTCGTGCCCGCCCGCATGGACGCGCCCGCCTTCACCAGCCTGTTCCAGACGTCGACGCGCTGGAACGCCTCGATCGCGCTGGTGGTCGCGGGGCTCATTTACGATCCGCAGGCCATCACGATCATCGCGCTGATCATGGTGATCCTGATGCCGCTGGTGAATGTGATCAATATTTCCGTGATGGTGCGCGTGCTGGACGCGCGCGGATCGGCAATGACCACGCTGATCTCCGTGGCCAGAAACCCGATCATCCTGGGCTGCCTCGCCGGCATCGGCCTCTCGGCCGCGCGCGTCCCCCTGCCGCAGCCCCTCGCCGACAGCCTCGCGCTGCTGGGTCACGCGTCGATCGCGACAATCCTGCTGAGCCTGGGCGCGGGCCTGAGCCTGAGCGGCTTTCACGGCCGAACCGGCCCCATCGCGCTCAGTTGCGCGCTGAAACTGCTCGTGATGCCGGGACTGGTGCTGCTCATCGGCCGTCTCGCCGGACTGGACACCGCCGTGCTGACGGTTGCGACCGTCGCCACCGCGATGCCCACCGCCACGAACGGATATGTCGTGGCGCAGGAAATGGGCGGCGACGCGCAGCTCTATGCCTCCAGTTGTACGGTTCAAATGCTGCTGTCGCTGGCCACAGTCCCACTCTGGATCCTGTTCTGCCTGCGGCTGTAGCCGGATTTCTCAACAACGAAGGAGCCCAGCGCCCCCCTTGCCACATAACGCGCTTCGAACCGGTCCAGACGCCAGACAATTGCCGCCCGCGGAAGCCGCGCTCTTGCCGCACGCCCTGTTTTCGGTAGCTTGGAATGAGATCACCGCGCGCAACATCCGAGCCTTGCTCCGGCCGCTCCGAGCCGTCGAAGGCAGGCACTCCCAGTGGAGGTGTGGCCCTATGAAAATGCAATCCCCAATTGCAAAAAACACTCCTCCGATTTCCGCAGCGAAGCTCAACTGGAGTGATCTCAGGATCGTTCTTGCGGTCGCCCGCGCAGCCTCGATCAAAGGGGCCGCGCAGCATCTGAACATGACCGAGAGCACGATCTCGCGCCATATCAGCGCGGCGGAAGCATCGCTCAATGTGCATCTGTTTGAGCGCACGCCGACCGGCATGCGCATGACCGCCGCCTGCGAGGATCTCGCGGAGCACCTGTCGCGCGCGGAGGCCGAACTGGAAGCCGGGCTGGAGGCGGCGGCAAACCGCCATGGCACGGCCGCCGGCATACTGCGTATGACCACGGTCCCGACCCTGATGAATCATGTCATCATTCCCGCCGTGCCTGCTTTTCTGCGGCGCTATCCGCGGGTCGAGCTGGAGCTCATCGGACTTCCGGCGGATCTGAGCATGATGCGCCGCGAAGCGGATCTGGCGGTCAGGCTGTCGCGGCCGACATCGGACATGGGGGCATTGACCCGCTCGCTGGGGCAGCTCGAATACGGGGTCTACGCCGGCGCCCGCCGGAAGGGCTCGCATGCGGAGACCCTGCCCTGGATCACATATGAGAAGGGCATGGCCGGACTTCCGCAGGCCAAATGGATCGCGCAGCGCGCCAGCCGGCATGGGGAAGCAATCGGTGCGCTGCGGTGCAACGACGCCGACGGACTGATCGCCGCTCTGCGGGCCGGTTCGGGCAAAACCCTGCTGCCAAGGATCGTCGCCGCCAACGTCCCGGATCTCGAGGAATTGCGCGGCCACGACGGGCTGCCGTCGCGCGAACTGTGGCTGCTGGTCCACCCCAACCTCGCGATCACGAAACGCACCCGCGTGGCGATCGACTGGCTTGTCGCGCTGTTTGCCCGCTCCGCCGGTCCCGATCCGCGATAATGGGCCGGCCGCGCCATAGCGGCCGGCGCACACCGCCGCCAGGCACGACCCCTTCGCTCAATGCGTCAGCGACTTCGAGAACACGTTGACGATCACCACGCCGGCGATGATGAAACTCAGCCCGACGATGGCGGGGAAATCGAGCTTCTGGCCGAACCACACCCAGGCCACCAGCGCGATCAGGACGATCCCGGCGCCGGACCAGATGGCGTAGACGACGCCCGTGGGCATCGCCCGCAGCGGATAGGACAACAGCCAGAAGGCGGCCGCGTAGAAGACGATGGTGATCAGCGTCGGGATCGGCCTGGTAAAGCTCTCCGAGCGCGCCAGCGCGCTGGTGGCGATGACCTCGGCGGCGATCGCGGCGCCAAGGCACAGATAGGTCATGGCGAAAGTCACGGGAAATCCTTTGGCGCGGGAAAACGACGAAGCCCACCCCATCTATCCACCGGATTCGCACAAGCGCAATGCGCGGCACCCCGACGGCGCGGATAATGCCCGCGCCGCCGTGAAGACCGTGCCCCTGGCAGTCAGCCGAAATGCCGCTGGGTGCGGTTGGCGAAAGCGACCAGCGACAGCATCACCGGCACTTCCACCAGCACGCCGACCACGGTCGCCAGCGCCGCGCCCGAGTTCAGTCCGAACAGGCTGATGGCCACAGCCACGGCCAGCTCGAAGAAGTTCGACGTGCCGATCATCGCGCAAGGGGCGGCGATGCGGAACGGCACCTTCAGCACCCAGGCCGCCGCATAGGCGATGGCGAAGATGCCGTAGGATTGCAGCAGCAAGGGTACCGCGATCAGCACGATGAGGATCGGCTGCGACAGGATCACGCCACCCTGGAAGCCGAACAGCAGCACCACGGTGGCCAGCAGCCCGAGAATGGAGAAGGGTTTCAGCGTTGCGGTGAACGACGCCACCGCGTCCGGCTTCGCCCGCCCGCCGGTCAGCCAGCGCCGCGTCATCCAGCCGGCCACCAGCGGCACCACCACATACAGCGCCACCGACAGCACCAGCGTGTCCCACGGCACGGGAATGTTGCTGACGCCGAGCAGCAGCGCGACGATCGGCGCATAGGCGAAGATCATGATCAGGTCGTTCACGCTGACCTGCACCAGCGTGTAGTTGGGGTCACCGCGGGTGAGCTGCGACCACACGAAGACCATCGCCGTGCATGGCGCCGCCCCCAGCAGGATCAGCCCCGCGATATAGGACTGCGCGTCCTCCGCGCTGACAAGGTTGGCGAACAGATACTTGAAGAACAGCACGCCCAGCGCCGCCATGGTGAAGGGCTTGATCAGCCAGTTGACCGCCAGGGTGATCAGCAGGCCCTTGGGCTGATCGGCCACATGGGTGATGGCGGAGAAATCCACCGCGATCATCATCGGGTAGACCATCGCCCAGATGAGAACCGCGACCACCAGATTGACGTGCGCGATCTCGAGGCTCGCCAAAAGCTCGAACATCCCCGGGAACACCTGCCCCAGGCCAATCCCCAGGACGATGCAAAGCCCCACCCAGACCGAAAGCCACTTCTCGAAGACGCCGATGGACGGCGCCTCGATGGCCGCGCCGTGACGGCTTTCCGATTTCGCCATGCTCATGTGTTCATTTCCCCAGCCTTCGTGTCGGTGTCTTGATCAGTCTTGCCGATAGCCTGCAGACGCTTTTGCAGCGACATCCGGTCGATGCTTTTCAGCGGCAGCGCGCAAAAGGCCTGTATGCGGTTGTGCAGCATCCGGTAGGTGTCGGCGAAGGCGAGCGCGATTTGCGCATCCGTTCCGGTAACGGCCGCCGGGTCCGGCACGCCCCAATGAGCGGACATCGGCTGACCCGGCCACACCGGACACGCCTCTCCCCGCCATCCAGATCGCGCGCCGCGCTGTCGCAAACGGTGAACACGAAATCCATTTTCGGCGCATCGGGACCGGAGAACTCGTCCCAGCTCTTCGACCGGGCGAAGCCCGTATCAAAACCCAGCTTCTCCAGCAGCGCCAGCGATTGGGGTGCACCGCGCCCTTCGGATCGGAACCGGCGGAATAGGCCTTGAACCGCCCCTCGCCCACGCGGTTCATGATCGCCTCGCCGAGGATCGAACGCGCCGAATTGCCCGTGCACAGGAACAGGACGTTGTAGACTCTCTCGTTCATGGGGTGCCTTCCGTCATTGACCATTGGTTCGTCCCGCCGCCGAATCCGCCAGGCCTCAGCATGCGCAGGCGATTTCCTCGATAATCGGCTGGCAGATCTCGGGCCGGCCGCCGCAGCAGTCTTCCATCAGAAACGCCAACAGGCCGCGGATGGCGTCGAAATCCGCGAAATAGCGAATGGTGCGCCCATGGCGCTCGTTGCGCACCAGCCCGGCGTTCAGCAGCACCGCGAGATTGGCGGACATGGTGTTCTGCCGCACCCCCAGCGTCTCGCCGACCTCACCCGAGGCAAGCCCCTCTGCGCCCGCCTTGACGAGCAGGCGAAACACATCGAGCCGGGTCTGCTGACTGAGGGCGGAGAAGGCGGCCAGGGCGCCGGCATTGTTGTCTGAAGTATCCATATATCATGATTTATTGATATAAATATCCGGAGTCAACCCGCATCTGCAAGCAGGCGCCGCATCATCCGCGCCGGAGTTATACCAACGGTCACAACGAATGACTCATTTGACCGGTATTGCGCGGCGTCTGGCAAGGAGCGGTTCGCAGGGCGATGCGGGGCATCGTTCAAGAAGCGCGACGCTGCCCAGTCGTTGCGCAAAGCAGGCCTTCGGTGGGCAAATGGGTCATTCGTTACGATCGTTGGTATTACTTCCACAGCGCCCGGCCGGCATTGCGCGCGGTATCGAGCCCGCGCGGCGTGCCCCGGGTCTCGCGGAAATCGGCCCCGGCCAGATCGGCGCCATCCAGCTGCACTTCGGCCACGCCCGCGCCCGTCAAAACCGCGCCGCCCAGGTCGGCGCGGGTCATGTCCGCGCCATCGAAGCGCGCGCCTTGAGCCTTGGCGAACCGGAAATCAGCGCGCGACAGATCGGCGTCGGAGAAATCCGCGTCCCTGAGAATCGCCGAGGCGAAGACCGCGCGCATCAATCCCATCGACTGGTTGCGCATGTCCGCGCCCATCCGTGCCCCGGCCAGCGTCGCACCGGTAAAATCGGCGCCGCTCATGTCGGCGATGATCCGAGCGCCGGACAGATCAGCGTCCTTGAAACGCGCCTCGCGCATCTGTGCCTGAAAGATCGTGGCGCCGCGCAGGCTGGCGCCCTCGAAATTCGCCCCGATCGCCCAGGCCAGATCCAGCCGCGCGCCGGACAGGTCAGTGCGGCGCAGGTCCGCCCCGTTCAGCGCCGCGCGCGTCATGTCGGCGCCGGAGAGATCCAGTCCGCTCAGATCCAGCCCGTTCATCCGCACGCCGGTGAGATCGAGTGTCCCGCCGCTGTCGCCGATCCGCGCCTCGATGTCCGCGCGCGACACGTCCGCCTGGGTCATCTGCGGGCTGTCCATGTCCACGTGATCGAACATCGACTGCGCCTGAAGAGCGCTGAATGACGCCGCGGCGATCAACGCAGCCGCCGCGATAACGATGGTCTTGCTCACCCGCGCTTGCATCCTCTCTCTCCCTCACGATGGATCCGCATCGCCGCTATTGAAGAAGCGCGGGCGCCGCATGCCAATTGAACCCTCGTACAGAAACGGCGGCGGCAAGCGCACATCTGCGTGAACGCCGCACGCGCGCGCAGCGCCCCGACGCCCTTCAATCGCGCCGCCGCCGGTCGGCCTCACCGACAATTGAACGTGCCGTCTATTGCCGCAAGTCACTGACCAAGGGAGACTTTGGCCACCCAACCAGCACCGGGCCAACGGAGAAAGACCAATGAATTTTCGCGCACTATCCACCCTCACGGCCGTTGTCATGATCGGCTTCGGTGGTGCGGCCCTGGCGGTCGACGATCCGATCAAGGCGCGTCAGGAGTTGATGAAGGGAATCGGCGACTCGATGAAGGCGCTCGGACAGATGGCCAAGGGCGAGATCGAGTATGACGCCGCCAAGGCCACGGCCGCGGTCGAGACGATCCACACCAACATCCAGACGTTTCCCAATCACTTCCCGAAGGCTCCAACGAGGGCAAGACCCAAGCCAGCCCGAAAATCTGGACGGACATGGACGGCTTCGAGACCATCGCCAACAATCTCGAGATGGCTTCCGCGGAGGCGATTCCGGTCATCGGTCAGGGCCTTGACTCCATGCGCGGCGCGCTCGGATCGATCGGCAAAAACTGTAAGGAGTGCCATGAGGGCTATCGCGTAAAGAAGGACTGACGCTAAGATATTCCGGCGCGCGCGTCACATTGGTTCGTCGGAAAGAATTTCATGCGTCTGTTTTTCTGGGTGTTTCTCGTCCTTTCCGGCCTTGGCGGCGTCACCTTCTACTGGCTGACGTCGCCGGAAAGAATCTACACATCCATGCTGGTGGCGCATGAGAAGGACCTCGCCAATGGCGAGCGGGTCTTCTGGGCCGCCGGTTGTGGCTCCTGCCATGCGGCGGAAAAGGCCAAGGGCGATGCCAAGATGCGGCTCGGCGGCGGTCTGGCGCTGAAGACTCCTTTCGGCACGTTCAACGTCCCCAACATCTCGCCAGATCGGCTGACCGGCATCGGCACCTGGACGGACGCCGAGTTCGCGACCGCCATGATCAAGGGCGTCTCGCCGGACGACCGGCACTACTTTCCCGCCTTCCCCTACACCTCCTATCAGCGCATGAGCATCGGCGACGTGCTGGATCTGAGGGGCTTTCTCGACACCCTGCCCGCTGTCGTGAACACGGTTCCGCCGCACGAGGTGTCGTTTCCCTATTCGTTCCGGCGCGGCATCGGGCTCTGGAAGCTGCTCTATCTGGATGGAAAGCGGTTCGAACCCGATCCGATGGCCTCCGCCGAGCTGAACCGCGGCGCCTATCTCGTCCAGGGCCCGGGCCACTGCGGCGAATGCCACACGCCGCGCAATGCCATTGGCGGATTTATCGCCGGCCGCGCGCTGGCCGGCGCAAAGGCGCCCGAGGGCGACGGCTTCGTGCCCAACATCACCCCGCATGAAACGGGCATCGGCGGCTGGAGCGAGGCGGACATCGCCTATGCGCTGGAAAGCGGGTTCACCCCGGAGTTCGACACACTGGGCGGCAGCATGACCTCCGTGCAGGAGAACATCGCGCATCTGCCGGCCGAGGATCGCGCGGCCATCGCCACCTATCTGAAAAGCATTCCGCCGCTGCCCTCGGATCGGCCGTGATCCGGGGCCGCGCCGCTGCGCGCGTGCATGCCGCGCGCGAACTTGTGATATCCGCCACACGCCATACCCGTGGATATTCGTATAGACTGATCCGTGGTGGCGCCCGGACGATCCGGACGGCATCCCGTTAAAGACTATTCGCGATGGAGCGTTGCAATGAAACCAACGGCATCCGTGACCTGCCTCTTGAACCAAGCGAGCCAGGAGCAGTCCGTCGCCTATGGCTTTGCCATGGCGGCCGCCCTGTGGTCGATGATCATCGCGGCAAGCGTTGTCTGCTGACACACGCGCAATCGCAGTCCCGGCCGGCTCCGCGGCAGCCGTCCCATACAGCTGTGCTCAGTGCGGCTTGTCAGGAATGATCTGTGTCGCCGCGACGATCCATTCCAGATAATCGCGCGCGCCGCCCGCTGTCGGCAGCACCAGAAGCGCGGGCTTCTCGTAGGGGTGGAGTTCGCCGATCGCCTCCATGACGTCCACCACCCGGCCGGAAACCGTCTTGACCAGAACCACGACCTCCTGCGCCTCCTCGACCACCCTTCCCAGATGTAGACGGACACCATGCCAGGTACGATGTTGACGCAGGCCGCCAGCCCGGTGCGCACCAGCGCGTTGGCCGCCTTCTTGGCCTGCTCCATGTCGGGAAATGTCGAATAGACCAGAACCGCTTCCGTGTCCGCCTCGTCCAGTCCCATGGCGCTCACCCCATCCTCCCAAGCCTCGTGTGTTCACGCATGATAGGCATGCGCACCCGCGGCGCAAGGCGGCGCAAGTCCGGCGCATGCGCCTTTCGTGATCATGGGGCATTGCCAATCGCGGCGGAAGCGGGCCGGAGGATCGTGGCCAACATCTTGATTCCGGTACAATTTGCCACGCCGAATGGCGGATCGATTTCGCGCGGGATACCGTCCGCGCGCTTGCCTGCCCGCGCTGTCTGTGCTCCTAAGGATGCAACGCAACGCCGCGCGGGGCGCCCGATTTACATTCCGGCGCGCCGGGGCGAAAGATAAACACGCGGGCGACCGCGCACCGGAGCGCACGCCCCATCGTCGCGTCCGGAGGGGCGGGACGACATGGACAGGCAGCGTTTGGACACCACGAGCGAACCGGCAATGGACATGCGCACCAAGGCGCCACAGGCAAATCCCGCCGACGGACAATCCGGCGAGCCCGTCCGCACGATCGAGACCCTGGCCTTCGTCGCCAGCGACACGCCGGAAGCCGAGGCCGCGCGCGACGCGCTGCATGCCCGCTACGACGGCGTGGCGCCCGAGGACGCCGACGTCATCGTGGCGCTGGGCGGCGACGGACTGATGCTGCAGACCCTGCACCGGTTCATGAACACCGGAAAGCCGATCTACGGCATGAACCGCGGTTCCGTCGGATTCCTGATGAACGAATACCGTGAGACGGATCTGCTGGAGCGCATTCGCAAGGCCGAGGCCACCGCCATCCATCCGCTTTTGATGCGAGCCACCGACGTCGACGGGCGCGAGCACGTGGCGCGCGCCATCAACGAGGTCTCGATGCTGCGCCAGACATACCAGGCGGCCAAGCTGCGCATCACCGTGGACGAGCGACTGCGGCTGGAGGAACTCGTGTGCGACGGCATCCTGCTGGCCACCCCCGCCGGCAGCACCGCCTACAACCTTTCCGCCCATGGCTCGATCCTGCCGATCTACGCGCCGCTGCTGGCGCTGACACCGATCTCCGCCTTCCGCCCCCGGCGTTGGCGCGGCGCATTGCTGCCGGACCGCTCCAAAGTCCGTATCGACGTGCTGGAACCCGCCAAGCGCCCGGTCAGCGCGGCGGCTGATCATACGGAGATCCGCAACGTCGCCTCAGTGTTCATCGAACAGGACATGACATCGCAAAGCCTCGCCATGTTCGACCAAGATCATAGCTGGGACGAGCGGATCCTTACCGAGATGTTCCGCTATTGACGGGCCCGCTTGCGTAGAAAAACAGACCTCACTGCCATGACGATACAGATCGTTAAGACAAATTGCGCATTGTTCCATGATCGAATCCACGCGCGCCAGACATCGGTAACCGCGGGGGACGTCGAACAGACGGATTTGTTCGGCCACTGGACCGCCGACGCACCGGGCAAAGCCCGGGTGAAGGAATGCGAGATGACGAGCAGCGCGAACACCCAGGACTGCGAATACATCACGCCACCGGTCAATCTGCGCACCAAGGTCCGCGTGAAGTCCGACCAGGAAGACGGCGACTTCGATCCCGTGGCGGCCGCTGAAAAGGCGCTGCAAAACCTCTCCGGGAATTTTTCCAACTGGATGGCGGAAGAGACCGGAACGCTGGTGAAGCTATGGAGCGGCATGCGGCTGCGCGCGCTCACTCCGGATGACCGTGACTCGCTGTTTCGCGCGGCCCATGACATCAAGGGTCAGGGCGTGACCCTCGGCTTTCCGCTGGCCTCGACGATCGCCGACAGCCTCTGTCACCTGCTGGAAACGGTTCAGGACCCGCGTCAGATCCCGAACCAGCTGATCGAGCAGCATGTGCAGTCAATTCGCGCGATCTACGCGGATGGCGCGTGCACGGACTGCGATCCGGTCGCGACCGAGCTCGCCAATCAGCTTGCCGAAATTTCCGAGCAATTCATTTCCACGCTGAAGCGCAACTGATACGGCGGTGCCAAGCAGGCTTCTCCAGAACGCGCGCTGTGGCGCCGCGTTACGCAGCGGTCAGCGCGCCATGCACGAAATGCCGCGCGGCCTCGCGAGCGGCCTCGCCTTCGAGCCGGTGCAGCAATCCGCGCAACTGATCCAGATCATCCTGCCCCGCCGCACCGTGATAGCGCGCCAGAACCTCGCGGATCATCCGCCGCGTGAATTCATGCCCATACAGCCGGTCGCCCCGCATCCGCATGACGCGGTAGGTTTCCACCGCCGCCACGAAGGCCGAATGGGTGCTGCGCGGCAACTCCGCCTTGGCGAACAGCGCCCGCAGGCTGGTTACCTGGGCGCTGTCCAATAGCACGGCAACGCGCGTGCGCGGCATTCCGGTGAGACTCGCCAGCGCGCATTCGAACAACCGGATGTTGCCGGAACAAACCGTTCGCAACAGCAGCGTGGGCGTAAGCTGGGCGCTCAGGCGCAGATGTTCGACAAGACCGGGGATCTCGTGATCCTCCGCCTCCCCCGCCAGCGCCACGGTCACCTTGTCGCGGGCCTCGCCCACAACGTTCTCCACCTTGCCCGACCGAATGCCGGAGCGGACGAAGGGCATCATGGCCAGCGTCTCGGAAAGGTCCGCCACCAGCTTCTGCTTCACCGCAAGCGGCACACCGGGCCGCTGCATCATGGCGCAGCGCAAGCGGCTGTCTTCCTTGAAGCGCTCGACCAGACGCTCGAAGCTGCCGCGGCAGATCGCGGCGCCCGGGTTGGCGAGGAGCTCAAGGCACGCGTCAACGGCCCCGACCTCCGCGATGGCGCCCGACACAGCGGCCGAAACCTGTGGCCGCAGCGCGATGGCCGCTTGAATTTCGACATCACCCGCGGCCGCGAAATCCACCAGTTCGGTATCGAGAAACAGCGGCGAACGCATCAGCACAAGCGAAGCGATCGCCGGCAGGTCATTGGCCAGCGCCAGGATGATGTGGCGCGGCGCGCGGCTGCTCGCCCCCAGGGCATCGGCCAGCGCGGCGCGGACCACAGGCGCGGGATCGTCGAGCAAAAAGGTCATCGCGGCCTCCGCCGCGTCGCGATCGATCGGGTCGAGACGGGAGTGCAGCCAGGCGCGCGCCAGTGCGTTCGTCGCATCCGCGCGCGCGGATGCCGGCGCCGTTCCAATCCATCGCAAAAAGTCTCGAATAACCATCGTCCCGTCTCCGCGTGAAGCGAGAAAACACCTTGCCACTCAAGACTTAAGAATCGGTTCACCATAATTGCGCGGACACGAAAAAGCCCGCCGGAGGCGGGCGTCGCAAGCGCAAAAAGTCGGCTCGCCAATCTTGCCGCGCGCCGGGCGTCACACCGGCGGCAGCAGATCCTCGGGTTCCTTGAAGATCTGGTAGCGCAGGGCGCCGATCAGGTTGAGCGGGCCATGCCGCTCACTCTCGTCATTGGCAGCCACGCGCGCGATCGCAACCGGCGCGGCCGCGTCCACGGCAGCGCGCTCATCGGTTTCACCGGCCTGACGGCCGGCAAAAAGCGGCGAGCGGCCCGCATCGGGCTGCGCCGCAAACGCGTTCAGATAGGACGGATTGATCGGCCCGCGCGAGGCGGATGCATCATTGCGGAACAGAGCCTGGAAGGCCGAGGACGGCGCCGTCGCGCGCCAGGCGCTCGCGACCCGGTCACGCGGCTCCGCCGATGCGGAAGCCTGGCTGGATGACACCGGTACGGCCGTCGTGGACAGTCGTGCGAATTGATTGGGATCCTCTGCGGCGAGCAGCACCGCCGCATCGGAATTCGGCGCGGGCCTGAGCCCGGCGTTGGCATCATCGGCGACCGCATCGGCCGCATTCGAAGCCGGCGCCGCGCTGGCGACAACCGTGTCGGCGGGATCGACGGGCGTCTCGCCGGGATCTTCGGCGCCGGCATCCGCATGCATGGCGGTCAACCGGTCCTGGAGGCCGGCGACGCTCTGCGACAGAAACGCAAAGCCGCCCAGCGGCTCGGCGCGCGCGGCGGGAAATGTGGTCTTGTCATCCTCATCCGCCGATTTCGCCGCCATCACGGACGACGCGACCACGGACGCAATCGCCAGCGGCGACACGGTGCCGGTGTCACTGGAAACGGCCTGAAGGATGTCGGCGGCGGCAACGGCCACCGGCTGAAGCGCATCGGAAACAGTCGCCTTGGCGACCGGCATCGGAACGTCCTCACCCGCCGGGATCACCGCGGCATAGCGGGTCTGGGCCGGCGCGTCGTGCTGGCGCACCAGCTTGTCGTAGACTTCCGACGCGCTGCGGGCGTGACCGGACTTTTCGTAGAAGATCGAGCGGTTGGCCTTCGCCTGACGGGAGAACACGGTGTCGGCGCGCGCGTCCGGGTTGCCCTCGGCCATGCCGATCAGCCGCGAGGCCCCATTGGCGCCGAGAAAATGCGCGATATACAGCTCGCCGTTGGTCGGTTCGCGACCCAGCCGGTTCTCCAGATAGGCCCCGTTCTTGGCGGTCAGCTCACCGGCCATCACCGAGGCGATTTCCGGGTCCTTGCGCAGATCGAGGATTTCGCGCCGCCGCGCCGGATCGCTCACACGATATTTGCCGTTGGCGCTGCGCGTGATGTCCTTGGCGTAATCGCCCAGCCCGTGCTGCGCGCCGCTCTGCTTCATGGTCTCGAGCCACGTGGACTCGATGAACTGGAACAGTCCCGTCGCGCTCGATGTCGGCGCCTTGGCGCTGACATTGAAATTGGATTCGCGCTCCGCGGTCTTGACCAGGTAGCCGAAATCGGCTCCCGTCGTCGTGCTGGCGGATTGAAACGCCAGTTCGATGCGAGACGCGATGGATGGAGAGGGGGCCACTTTCATGTTCATCGCCTCCTCGGGGCGATCGACGGATAAGGCTGGTTTAACATGCTTTTCACACTCGCCCCAACTCGTTAACAGACCGTTAACTATAATGCGCAAATCGGCGGAGCACCGCCGTTGCGCGCTAACCCGTACGACCAACACGATGCCAGGGAGAGCGGCTGATGCGCGGGCTTTATTTCGAGGAATTCGCGATCGGCGCGATGTTCGACCACACCCTGCGGCGGACGGTGACGGAGATGGACAACATGCTGTTTTCCAACATGACTCTGAACCCGCAACCGCTGCACATCGACCGTCACTTCTGCGAGACTCAGACCGAATTCGGCCAGCCTTTGATGAATTCGCTGTTCACGCTGGGGCTGATGATCGGCATTTCCGTCAATGACACCACTATCGGCACGACAATCGCGAATCTGGGCATGTCGGATGTGAAATTTCCCAATCCGCTGTTCCAGGGCGACACCGTACGCGTGACTACCGAGGTGCTCTCCAAGCGCGAATCCCGCTCCCGTCCGGACGCCGGAATCGTCGATTTCGAGCACAAGGCCTACAATCAGAACGATGTGCTGGTGGCCGTCTGCCGGCGCCAGGCCTTCATGAAGCGCCAGCCCGCGCCCGACGTAATGGAGGCCTAGGCCGCATGCGCTCCCTGCTCTTCAATCCCGGCGACAGCGCCCGCAAGATCGACAAGGGTCTTCAAAGCGGCGCCGATGTGCTGCTGATCGATCTCGAGGATTCCGTCGCCCTCTCCGCCAAGGTCGACGCGCGCCGCGTCACGGCGGACGTGCTGAAGGTCGCCATGCGGGAGGTTCTGCGTCCAAAGCTCTATGTGCGCGTCAACGCCTTCGACACCGGCCTGTGCGAGGACGATCTCGCCGCGGTCATGCCGCAGGCGCCCGATGGCATCATGCTGCCCAAATGCAGCTCCGGCCGTGACGTCGCCCGCCTCCACGCCATGCTCGCCGTGCACGAGGCGGAGGCCGGCCTGGAAGACGGCTCGACGGGCATTCTGGTGGTCGCAACCGAGACCGCCGCCTCGCTCTTCGGGCTGAACAGCTACGCAGGCGCGAGCCGGCGGCTCAAGGGCCTGAGCTGGGGGCGGAGGATCTGTCCGCCGATATCGGCGCGTCCGCCACCCGGGGTGACGACGGCCGCTTCGCCGCGCCCTTCGCGCTGGCGCGCAACCTGTGCCTGTTCGGCGCCGTGGCCGCCGAGGTGGCGCCCATCGACACGGTCTACACCAACTTCCGCGACACCGAGGGCCTTCGGCGGGAATGCATCGAGGCAGCGCGCGACGGTTTCGTCGCCAAGATGGCGATCCACCCGCGCAGGTGCCGGTCATCAACGAGGCGTTCACGCCGGATGAGTCCGACATCGCCCGCGCCCGCGCCATCGTCGATGCATTTGCCGGAACGCCCGGCGCCGGCGTCATCGGCGTCGACGGCGAGATGCTCGACCGCCCCCACCTCAAGCGCGCCGAGAAGACCCTCGAGCGCGCCCGCCTCGCGGGCAGGACCGCATGATCGCTGGAATGGCGAACGAAAACGGGCGCATGGACCACGCCACGTGCCCGTTTCATTTCATATGAAGCGGCCCTGATCGAGGGGTTACGCGCCGCCGGCGTTTCCGCCGCCGCCCGCCGGGCGCGCCATCTGGAAGACGCTGTCGACAATCGAGTAATCCTTGTAGCCAAGGCGCGCCAACGGCTTCAGCTCGGTGATGTCGACCATGCCGTCATGGATGAAGGCATCGTCGATGTGGATGCCCACGACCTGGCCCATCACCATCCAGCGATCGACATCCTTGCCGTCCACATCCTTGAGGTGAATGGTCTGCAGATGCTTGCACTCCATCGCCACCGGCGTTTCCGCGACACGCGGCGCCTTGACCATGGTGCACGGCGCCTGCGTCAATCCGGCCAGCTCGAATTCGGAAACCCCGTGCCCGGCCGGGGCCGAGGTGGCGTTGACGGCTTCGCGCAGGTCCCAGGTGGCGAGATTGCAGACGAACTCACCCGTCTCCGCGACGTTCTGCACGCTGTCCTTCCAGCCCGTCGACGAGAAGATGACGATGTGCGGATTGTCGCTGATCGCGTTGAAGAAGCTGTAGGGCGCCAGATTCGGCCGCCCCTCGGCATCGAGCGAGGAGATCCAGCCGATCGGGCGCGGGGCGACCAGCGCCTTGAACGGGTCATGGCGAAGGCCGTGGGCATTTATCGCTGCGTCATAAAACATGGCGGTGAGATCAGTCCTTCGACCAGTGGGTGGTGAGAGCGTCGATATCGGGCCGGGGCCGCTCGAACGGCGGCTCCTTGGGCGTGCCGATATGAATGAATCCGGCGAAGCGCTCGCCGTCGCGCAAGCCCAGCAACGCCGCGGCTTCCGCGTCATGCGCGTACCACTCGGTGAGCCACTGCGAGACGAACCCCAGGGCGTGCGCCGCCGTGGCCAGGTTCATGCACACGGCGCCGGCGGAGAGCTCCTGCTCCCAGACAGGAATCTTGGCATGCTGCGAGGCGGTGGACACCACGCCGATGACCAGCGGCGCGCGCGACAGCCGGGTGCGTTCCTGCTCCTGCTGGGCGGCGTCCAGATCCGGCTCGCGCGCCAGCCTCAACGCGCACAACGCCTCGCCGGCCTCCGTGCGAGCATCGCCCTGAAACACGATGAAGCGCCACGGCGCCAGTTTGCCGTGGTCGGGCACCCGCGCGCCGATGGTCAGAAGCCGGCGCAGCTGTTCGGCGTCGGGACCGGGGTCGCCGAGATTGACTGCGGGAATCGAGCGGCGGGTAAGAAGTAGGTCCAGAGCGTCTGGCATGATATCACGTCGCCTTCGTGTTGCTGGCCGAGCCGGCCATCGGGTCTTGGGGTTGCGGGCCGGATCGGGCCGCTGAAACGGATGCCAAGAGGCGGGATTTTCGCTAAAATCCCGTTTGCGCCGGGTGTCTGATGGCGATCGGTGGGCGACGCATAGGAGCCGACCCCTTTACGGGTGGCCGGGAATGCTGTCAATGGTGGCGGATCGGGGCTTGAATTCGCCATGATTTTAGGGCTCACAGGAGATATGTGCGAGAACATGTTTTACAAGCCGGCCCGCGCCGCCTCTCCGTCCGCTCTTCTGGTCTGGCTTGCGTCGACGGCACGCATGATGGTCACGATGGCGCTGTTGCTCGTGGCGGGCATCGCCATCGTCACGGCGCACGGCAGCGCCGCGCACAAGGCGGCGGCCCAGCCCCGGCGCAGGCGGCCATCGCGAAGACGCCGGATGCCGCGCGGACGGCCCCGCAGCCGACACGGCTCGCTCTGGACGACACTGCGGCCGCGCCGACGACGCTCGACGATCTCTTCAGCACCCCCGCCGTGCGTTTCTCGAATGAAGCGCCCACCGAGCCCCTGCCCTACGCGCCCAGCGGCAGCGACGCCCCGGACGAATCCACCCACGCGCCCCTTTACTTGTCCGCACGGCTGATGCCGGACGGACCCAAGATCGACAGCGGCGTGATCTGGCGCGTTTATTCCGATGCGGTGGACACCAGCGGCCGGCTCGAACTTCTGGCCACCGCCACGGGCGGCGCAACGCAGTTCGCCCTCGATCCCGGCACCTATCTGGTGCACGCCGCCTACGGCCATGCCGGGACCACGCGGCGGATCACCATCAGCAAGATGGGGCACGCGGAATCCGTGGTGCTCAACGCGGGCGGGCTGAAGCTCAATGCCGTCGTCGCGAAAACGATCCCGCTGGTCAGCGACGATCTGCGTTTCGACATCTATGAGATGGATTTCGATGAACGCGGCGAGCGGCGCGTGGTCGCGCGCGACATCCGACCCGCGTCCATTCTGCGTCTCAATGTGGGCACCTACCACGTGGTCAGCCGCTACGGAGATGTCAACGCCACGGTGCGCGCCGACATCCGCGTGGAGCCGGGCAAGCTGACCGAGGCGACGATCTATCACAACGCCGCGCGCGTCACGCTGAAGCTGGTCAATGAGACCGGCGGCGAGGCGCTCGCCAACACCACATGGTCCGTGCTGACGCCGGGCGGCGACGCCGTGGTCGACGGCACCGGCGCCTTCCCCAGCTATGTGCTGGCCGCGGGCACCTACACCGTCATCGCGCGCAACATGGACAAGATCTACACCCGCGAGTTCGAGGTGGATTCAGGGCGCGACAGCGAGGTCGAGGTCAAGACGACGGTCGCGACCAACTGATCGCGACGCATCGCGTCACCCTGATCTGCGCCCCGGGGCCGCCGCGCCTACGCCTCGCGCTTGATGTCCGGCGCGATCGCCTCATCGGTCAGCGCCGCCAGCGCGGCGTCCAGCGTCATGGACGTCTGGTCCTTGGAGCCGAGACGGCGGATGTTGACGGTGCCCTCTTCGGCCTCACGATTGCCGCAGACGAGGATCACCGGCACCTTGGCGAGCGAGTGCTCGCGCACCTTGTAGTTGATCTTCTCGTTGCGGATATCCGCTTCCGCGCGCAGGCCCGCCTTGCGCAGCTTGGCCAGCACCTTGAGCGCATAGTCGTCCGCATCCTGGGTAATCGTGGTCACGACAACCTGCTGCGGCGCCAGCCACAGCGGGAAATGACCGGCGTAGTTCTCGATGAGAATGCCCAGGAAGCGCTCCATGGAGCCGCAGATGGCGCGGTGGATCATCACCGGCGTCTTCTTCTCGCCGTCGCTGTCCACATAGAAGGCGCCGAAGCGCTCCGGCAGGTTGAAGTCCACCTGCGTGGTGCCGCACTGCCATTCGCGGCCGATGGCGTCGCGCAGGGTGTATTCGAACTTCGGTCCATAGAAGGCTCCCTCGCCCGGCAGGATGTCGGTCTTGATCCGGCCTTCGGACTTCGCCTCGATCTGCTTGAGCACATCGGTCATCACCGCTTCCGCGTGATCCCACAGCTCATCCGAGCCGACGCGCTTTTCCGGCCGGGTCGACAGCTTGACCACGATCTCGTCAAAGCCGAAGTCCTTGTAGACCGACAGGATCAGATCGTTGATCTTCAGGCACTCGTCGGCCATCTGCGCGTCGGTGCAGAAGATATGCGCGTCGTCCTGGGTGAAGCCGCGCACGCGCATCAGCCCGTGCATGGCGCCCGAGGGCTCGTAACGGTGCACCATGCCGAACTCGGCCATGCGCAGCGGCAGATCGCGGTAGCTCTTGAGCCCGTGCTTGAAGATCTGCACGTGGCCGGGGCAGTTCATCGGCTTGAGCGCGAAGACGCGGTCGTCCTCGGCTTCGGTGTCGGCGCACTGCACGGAGAACATGTTCTCCTTGTACCAGCCCCAGTGGCCCGAGGTTTCCCACAGCGAGGTGTGCAGCACCTGCGGCGCGTTGACCTCCTCGTAGTCGTTGATCAGCCGCCGGCGCATGTAGGCGACCAGGCTCTGGAAGATGCTCCAGCCCTTGCCGTGCCAGAAGACGACGCCCGGGCCCTCTTCCTGGAAATGGAACAGGTCCATCTCGCGGCCCAGCCGGCGATGGTCGCGCTTCTCGGCTTCCTCCAGCATGTGGAGATAGGCCTTGAGCTCCTTGTCGTTGGCCCAGGCGGTGCCGTAGATGCGCGTCAGCATGGCGTTGTTGGAATCACCGCGCCAATAGGCCCCGGCCACCTTCATCAGCTTGAAGTCGTTGCCGACCTGGCGCGTGCTCGCCATGTGCGGCCCGCGGCACAGATCCAGCCAGGCGCCCTGCCGATAGATCTTCAGGCTCTGATCTTCGGGAATCGCGTCGATCAGCTCGACCTTGTAGCTCTCGCCCTTCTCCGCGAAATAGGCCTTCGCCTCGTCGCGCGACCACACTTCCTTGGTAAACACATCGCCGCGCTGGATGATCTCGCGCATCTTCTTCTCGATGACCGGCAGGTCCTCGGGCGTGAACGGCTCGTTGCGGGCGAAATCGTAATAGAATCCGTTCTCGATGACGGGTCCGATGGTCACCTGGGTGCCCGGCCACAGTTCCTGCACCGCTTCCGCCATCACATGCGCCGCATCGTGGCGGATCAGCTCAAGCGCGCGGGGGTCGTCGCGGGTGACGATCTCGATCTTCGCGTCCGCCTCGATCGGATCGGACAGATCGCGCAGCTCGCCGTCCACGGTCATGGCGACGGATTTCTTCAAAAGCGATTTGGAAATGCCCTCGGCGATCGCCGCGCCGGTCACACCGGAGTCGAATTCGCGCACGGATCCATCGGGAAAGGTCAGGTTGATCATCGTTCTCTCCTGCTCACTCCCGCAAACGAGTGCGGGTAAGCGTTGATTGCTTTAGTCGAGCCCCAAATAAGCGAATTGAGCTGAAGGAGCAATACAGCGGAACCGCAGAGCCTCCGTTCTGACACAGCAACCGCTTCACCAAGTAGGCATTACCAACGAAACTTCGTTATTCGCACATGCCGAATTTTCTGAGAATTCGCTTTACATCCGGCACGGCGAAAAAGCCGATCACCCCACCGAGAACCATGAAAACCAGAGCACCCCGAATGCCTCCAAAGCCACCTACTATTCCAGTGCCCCCTCCAAGGACCGCCCCTAACACCACACCAAAAAAAATGCCAACAAGCCTATTTATCATAGCAAAACTCATCTCATATAAATTATTATTATCAATAACTTATTTGAATTTATTCGATCAATCAAGTTCATCGAATTTCTATCCACAGTGCCAGATCCACATGGATGCGAACTGCAACACTGAACGCGTGCAAGCACTCCTCCGCGAAAAGACACTCCACACCACGGATGAGCCTCTGGATCAATCCGTCTAAAACGACATCCTTTGCCTCCTCCTCAAAATCGACGCAGTACAGCCCGTTGCCAACAAAATAGCCTACGAGCACATTGCTCTCACCTGCATACATCTGCTGGCCCCGGCGACGCTCATTCCTGCGGTGAGCGCGACCCGTTTCCACGTCCCCGCAAGGGTTGAGGCGCGAGCGGCGGGAATCGCGCACAATGTGTCCAAACCGGTCATAAAAGCCTGGAGAGTCCCGTGTCCTGGTACACCCCCGATCACATCGAACTGCTGTTCTGGGAAGCACTGGCGCTGATCATTGCCGCCTGCATGCTGGTGCCGCTGTTCCGGCGTCTGGGATTGGGCACCGTGCTTGGCTATCTCGCGGCCGGCGTCGGCGTCGGATCGACGGTCAATCTCAGCCTCAACGTCCACCCGAGGAGCTGCTGCATTTCGCCGAATTCGGCGTGGTGCTGTTCCTCTTCGTCATCGGGCTGGAGCTCAAGCCCTCGAACCTGTGGGACATGCGGCGCGGAATCTTCGGCCTCGGCCTCGCCCAGGTTCTGGTCTGCGGCGTGGTGCTCGCCGCCGCGCCGCTGGCCTTCGGATTGTCATGGCAGGCAAGTCTCGTCATCGGTCTCGGCCTGGCCCTGTCCTCGACCGCCCAGGTGATGCAGACCCTGGACGAGAGCGGCGAGCGGCTGGCGCCGCACGGCCGCGCCGCCTTCGCGATTCTGCTGTTTCAGGATCTGGCCATCGTGCCGCTGCTGCTTCTGGTGCAACTGATGGCGCCGGGCAGCGCCGAGCCGAGCCTTGTTGAGAGCCTCACCAACGCCGGCATCGCGATTGCAGCGATTCTCCTGCTGATCATTGTCGGCCGCTATCTGCTCGACCCTATGTTCAGCCTGCTGGCGAAAACACGCCTGCCCGAAATCATGACCGCCAGCGCGCTCGGCGTCGTCATCGCCGCCGCCCTGATCATGGACATCGCCGGCATGTCCTACGCCATGGGCGCCTTTCTCGCCGGCGTCTTGCTGGCCGAATCCTCCTACCGGCACGAGATCGAGGCCAATATCGAGCCGTTCCGCGGGCTGTTTCTTGGCCTGTTTTTCATGGCGGTGGGCATCTCGCTCGACCTGCGGGTCGTCGCGGACAACTGGCTGATCGTGCTCATCGCCGTGCCCGCGCTGATGGCGCTGAAGGGCGTGACGATCTATGCCGTCGCGCGCGCCGGAAAACTGACCCATCCGACGTCGGTCAAAACCTCCCTGGCGCTCGCCCAGCACGGCGAATTCGGCTTTGTCCTCTTCTCCTCGGCCGCCTCCCTCGCGGTACTGCCCCTGGAGACCGCCTCGATCCTCATCGCCATCATCACCTTCTCGATGGCCCTGTCGCCGATGGTCGAGCGCCTGCGCCCGCTGCTCATCCGCTCCGAGGCTCCCGACACCATCGACGAGGACTTCTCCGACGCCGGCGGCAGCGTGCTGATCATCGGCTTTGGCCGGGTGGGGCAGATCGTGGCGCAGCCGCTGCTCGCCACCGGCGTTTCCGTCACCATCATCGACAATGACGCCGAGCGCGTCCGCGAAGCGCGGCGATTCGGCTCGCGCGTGCATTTCGGCGACGGAACCCGGCGCGACGTGCTGCGCGCCGCCGGCGCGGCCAGCGCCGATCTCATCGCCATCTGCAGCAACTGCCACACACAGACCAGCGCGATGATCCGCCTCATCAGGCACGAGTTCCCGCAGGCCAGGCTGATCGCGCGCACCTACGACCGCATCCACGCGATCCAGGTCGCCGATCTGGGGCTGCACGCGGAGGTGCGCGAGACCTTTGAATCCGCGATCCTGCTCGGCGGCCACGCGCTCGCCGCCCTCGGTCAGCCGCAGGAGCGGATCGACGAACTGCTTCTCGACCTGCGCCAGCGCGACGCCGAGCGCCTGCGCGAACAGGCCCGCATCGCCGCCGCCGCCGCCGGCCGCGAAGACGCCATCAACAAGATCCGCCCCGAGCCGCTGCGCCGGGCCGCCAAGAGACCGGCGATTCCGGAGTAGCGCCCGGCTCGTCCTCACGCGCCGGGCGAGTAATAGGCATCCAGCCTCCGGACGAACCACTGGATCAGCCGGTCCCAGACAATGTCCTTCTCGGCCGCATCCTCGACGCCGTGATCGAGGTTGGGGTTGTCGTTGACCTCGATGACGACGACGCGGCCGTCGGTTTCCTTGATGTCGACGCCGTAAAACCCGTTGCCGATGAGCCGCGCCGCGCGCACCGCCGCGTCCATGACGGCGAGCGGGGCCTCGTTCAGCGGCACGGTCTTGAACGAGCCTTCCACCGATTTCTTGCCGTCCTCGTGGCGCACGATCTGCCAGTGTTTCTTGGCCATCAGGTACTGGCAGGCGAACAGCGGCTCGCCGTCGAGCACACCGATGCGCCAGTCGAACGCCGTGGGGCAATATTCCTGCGCCAGCACCACGTCGGAATCGGCGAACAGCTCCTTGAGCTTGGCCTCGATGGCCTCCGTGCCCGAAACCTTGAAGACGCCGCGCGAGAACGATCCGTCGGGAATCTTCATCACCACCGGCGAGCCGAGCCGCTCCTCCAGCCCTTGGCATCCTTCATGGAATTGAGGATCGCGGTTTTCGGCGTCGGCACCCCGTGCGCGTCCAGCAGTTCGGCCAGATACACCTTGTTGGTGCAGCGGATCATCGAGGTGGTGTCGTCGATCGCCGGCATGCCTTCTTGCGCGGCGCGGCGGGCGAAGCGATAGGTGTGATTGTCGATCGAGGTGGTCTCGCGGATGAACAGCGCGTCGAACTGCGCCAGCCGGTCGAGATCGTCCTTGCCGATGTGCACCACTTCCACACCATGGCGTTGCGCGACACGGGCCAGGTGCTTGAGCGACGCCGGCGCGGACGGCGGCAGTTCCTCCTTGGGATCGCAGAGAACCGCCAACGCGTATTTCAGCGTCACCCGGCTCTTGGGCGCCCGCCAGGAGCGGCGCGAATAGCCCTCCAGCCCCTGCACGAAAAACGCCCGCTCCTCAGCTGACAGATCGTTGACCGGCACCGGGCGGATGCGCGAGATCACTGTCCAGCCGCCCGCCCCGTCGCTTTCGGCGGTCAGTTCGAGAAGCGGCGCGCGGAACCAGTCGTACAACAGCCGCGTGAACGGCTCGAACCGCTTGTCCGCGCAGGCGCCGAAACAGGCGACCAGCCGCAGCTTGGCCGCAGCGGCCTCGGGGTTCTTGCGCAGCACGGAATTGAGCCGGTCCTCCAGTTCGGGCAGGGCGTGGCGGTAAAGCGCTTTCTTCGACAGCTCCAGCATGGTTTCCACGCTGGGCACCACCCGGTGGCCGCGTGCCTCCGCCAGCAGCGAGGCGTAATAGCCCGCGCCCTGATAGGCGTAGGAGCGCGCCAGGTTGACAATCGTGGGGTGCGCGCCGCGAAACAGCGTCGGGCTGGTGATGTATTCGCGCACCGTCATCACCTTGTGCGGCGTGTCGGCGTTGGAAAAATCCTTGGCGCTGTCGACGAGAACGACCCAAGAGGCCATGGGCGGGACTTCCTTAAAACTCAGACCGTCATCCGGCCCTTCTCAAAAGCACTTGCGCGCGCACGCCGGCGCGGCCCCAGCGGGCCATCCGGTCGAACGCGGCATCGGGAATCGGCAGATTGGATGAATCGGTAGCACTCTCGAAGCCCTCGTATTCCAGCCAGGGATCGTGAATGACAAGATGGCGCGCGTCACTGGAATGCACCAGCACCCAATGTGGTTCCTTGCGGCGGAACATCTGGTAGCCGGAGATCAGCACCAGCGCCACGGCGCCGCCCGCCACCTGTTCGGCAAGCTCGCGGGGCCCGAGAATCTCGCGCCGGTCCTTGATGCCCAGACGCGCCGCCTCGTCGCGGTAGTCCTGCTGCGCGATGCGCATCACGCGCTGCTTTTCAGGGTCTCGTACGCTGGCCAGAAACAGAAAGTCCGTTGTGTTGATACGGATTTCCGCCGCAAGCCCGCGGCGCACGGCGGCCACCGCCAGCCCATAGGGCCCGCAGCCGCCGTGGCCGGACGCCAGATAGATCGTCGTCGCCTCGCGCCACAGCCGCAGCTCCAGCCTCTGGGTCAGCTCAACCCCGGACTCGAAGTGCTTCAACGCCATGGCGAGACACGCCGGGCCGCAGGTGAATTCCGTCGACTGCTGGTAGTAGGGCGCTGCGGCGTTCGCAAAGCCCGTGTCGTGCAGCAGCTTCTCGAACCGCAGCGCCGTCATGCCGTCTTCGTAATAGTCGGGGACCTGGCCGCAGGCGCGATAGCCGCGTGAGCGGTAGAGACCGCACGCCGCCGCGTTGTCCGCCCGCACCTCGAGCCGCAGGATCAGCCGATCGTGCTCGATCGCCGCCGTCTCGCAGGCTTCGAGCAAGGCCGCGCCGAGACCCCGGCCCTGCGCGGCGGGATCCACCGCCAGCGAATAGAGCCGCGCCAGCGCCGTACCGCTGCGAAACAGCATGACCGCGGACCCGGCCACACCACTCTCCGTCGCCGCGATCAGCACGACGGCGCTCTCCACCTTGAGGAACCGGCGAAAACTGCGCCGGCTGATCCGGTCGGATTCGAAACAGCGCTGCTCGAGCGCGACGAGCGCGTCGAGATCCTCGGCAGTGGCATGGCGGATGATGGGGAGCGGCGGTGACATCGGGCGTCCGAAGGAGCGCGGCATACGCGAAAAGGACAAGACAGTCGCCGCGGCAGGTGCCAATCGTGCCGGTTCCGTGCAGATCCAGGGCGACGCTGCAGGATCACTCGCGATCCTTTGCTACATACACCGCTTTTTGCGCCGTGCAAGCGGTAAATCTACAGTCTGGTCACAAGCCTGACGATGGGGAAGATCGAGATGATGAAGCCGAGATACGCCAGGCTGATCAACGCGATCGCGGCCAACTGGAAAAAGCTGCCGCGTCCCAGAAACCGCCGCCGCCTCGCCTCGTCCGGGAACCGGACATAGGGTGCGACAGCGGACTTTTGCGCGCCCAGGCAGGCCTTGTAGTTGAACATCTGGCTCATATAGGCAGAGCCCGACGCAACCGTCGCCAGAAACAGGCCGATGCCGTTCACGAGCAGGATGAACAGCAACAGCCCGCCATGCTCGGCGATCGTGTCGCTGTTGTTGCTGGCAAAGGCAATGATACCGGCGAAGGCGCCCGCGTTCATGAAGGTCGCCGTGCGCAAGGCCATCATTCCGTAATCGGCGCCCTTGAACGCGTCGCTGCGCTCGATCTCATGCGTCCGCCACGCCTCCTTGGCGAGTTCGAAATCCGGGTTCGGAGCGGGCTCGAGAATGGGGTTCAGGTTCGGATCGGTATTCGTTTGCGCGCCCATGACATCCTCCCGATGCTGCGCGAAAATGAAAAATTCGGGGCCGTGCCCCTGAAATCACGTGCCAAAGCGAAACAATATCAAATGCCCTGCGGAACCGGCAAGCACATCGGACATGCCGGCCGGCGCGGGATCAGCCGTCGTCGAGATCGAAGCGCGTCTTGGGATCGATATGCGCGCCCGTCCAGCGGCCGTAGCGCCAGGGCAGATACCAGCGTGCGTCCCCGGGCGGCGCCTCGGGAACCGGATCGTACCCCGATGCGCCGAGCGGATTGCAGCGCAGGATGCGCGCCAGCCCCATCCAGCCACCGCGCCACAGGCCGAAGCGGCGGATCGCGTCTTCCGTGTAGTGCGAGCAGCTCGGCGCGTAGCGGCACGAGCGGCCCATGAAGGCCGACAGCGTGTGCTGGTAAAGCCGGATCAGGCCGATGGCAGCGGTCTTGAGCATGTCGTCTCGCGTCGTGGGCCGGAGGGTCGAGGATGCGATGATACCCGCAACATGGGCCCGGTCGCGCATCAAGACCAGTCCGCGAAGCCAATCGCGCACGGACTCGCACCGCCGCACTTCCAATGGCCGGAAACGACGTACGTCCCCGCAAAGATCAACATCGAAAACAGATTGTTAATTTGCAGATACGCGACACGACTGTCGAAATACAACAAAAATACAGCGATCGTATAGGCCGTTGAACAGCCGTTTTCTCTCCAACTGCACTGGACGATATATATATCGCCCACAGGCTCTTAGGCATGAGTTGATTGAAAAATCATCGCATCGGTCGTAAGATCCGATTGGATGCTACTTAAGTGAGCACTAATTCACACTATAAGTTCCGACGTCTTGACATCCCGAAAAAGTAAAAACGGGAGCACAACAACCAATGGGGATACAACAAAGGATGTACAAACGGATCATGGTGCCAGTGGATCTGGCACATCTGGACCAGCTCGAGAAGGCTCTTCAGACGGCCGCGGACATTGCTGAACGCTACGGGGCATCAGTCCTGTTTGTCGGTGTCACGGCGACAACGCCGGGTCCGGTCGCCCACAATCCGGAAGAGTTCGCCGAGAAGCTCGAGGCCTTTGCCGCAAGCCAGGGCTCGGCGCGCGGCATTCCGACATCGGCGCGCGCCTATGCAAGCCATGATCCGAGCATCGACCTGGACGACACGCTGATGCGAGCAATCGCCGATGGCGAGATCGACCTCGTCGTCATGGCCTCGCATGTCCCCGGCATGCCCGAGCATATCTTCGCCTCCAATGCCGGCCACCTCGCGGCGCACGCACGGGTTTCGGTGATGGTTGTGCGCCCGTAACGCCGCGGCCACCCCGCATCCGATCGCACCCTGAAACCGGCCGGCGCCCGGTCATGAAACCCAACAAGAATTCAGAGAACGCACCATGACAGAACCAAACGACTTGTCACCGGACGGGCACTCCGACGTGATCGACACGGAATATGAGATCGGTCAGGACAACATCCAGGCCAGCGTCGGCCCCTTCGGGCTCGACATCCACAATCCCGTCTTCGCGGTTTCGGGGCTGACCATCGTCGCCTTCGTCCTCGTCACCCTGGCGTTTCAGGACAGCGTTGGTCCGGCCTTCAACGCCATGCGTGGCTGGCTGACCGGAACCTTCGACTGGTTCTTCCTGACCGCCGCCAACATTTTCGTCGTTCTGTGTCTGGCGCTCATCGTCTCGCCCCTCGGCAAGATCCGCCTCGGCGGTTCGGAGGCGAAGCCGGAATACACCTACACCGGCTGGTTCTCCATGCTGTTTGCCGCCGGCATGGGCATCGGGCTCATGTTCTACGGCGTCTCCGAACCGATCTCGCACTTCTCGTCCTCGGTGGCGGAAGGCGCGGGCTCGCCGGAAAGCTGGGCGCCGCTCGGCGGAGCCGCGGGTGACACCGCCGAGGCCGCGCGTCTGGGCATGGCCGCGACGATCTTCCATTGGGGCCTGCACCCCTGGGCGATCTACGCCATCGTCGCCCTGGCGCTGGCGCTGTTTTCCTACAACAAGGGCCTGCCGCTGACGATGCGCTCGGTGTTCTATCCGATCTTCGGCGAGCGCGTCTGGGGCTGGACCGGCCACGTCATCGACATCATGGCCGTTTTTGCCACGCTGTTCGGCTTGGCAACCTCGCTCGGCTTCGGCGCGGAGCAGGCCAACGCCGGACTGAACTTCCTGTTCGGCGTGCCGATAACCGACGCCTCCAAGGTGCTTCTGATCGTCGCCATCACCGCCGTCGCGCTGCTGTCGGTGGTTGCCGGGCTTGACGCCGGCGTCAAGCGGCTTTCGGAATTCAACATGGTGCTGGCCGGCGCGCTGCTGCTGTTCGTGGTGCTCGCAGGCCCGACGATCGCCATTCTCACCGGCTTCGTCAAAAACCTCGGCGCCTACGTGGAATATCTGCCGGCCCTGTCCAATCCGTTCGGCCGCGCCGACGACAACTTCCGTCAGGGCTGGACGTCGTTCTACTGGGCCTGGTGGATCTCCTGGTCGCCCTTCGTTGGCATGTTCATCGCCCGCGTGTCGCGCGGCCGCACCGTGCGCGAGTTCCTGATCTCCGTGCTGCTGATCCCGTCGATCGTCTCGGTGTTCTGGATGACCGCCTTCGGCGGCACCGCCATCAGCCAGCTGATCAACGACGGCTATCAGGCCGTGGCCGACGCGCCGCTGGAACTGAAGCTCTTCACCATGCTGGAGCCGCTGCCGCTGCACCAGATCAGTTCCTTCATCGGCATCGTCCTGGTGATCGTCTTCTTCGTCACCTCGTCGGACTCCGGCTCGCTGGTGATCGACACGATCACCGCCGGCGGCAAGGTCGACGCCCCGGTGCCCCAGCGCGTGTTCTGGGCAAGCTTCGAGGGACTGGTGGCCATCGCGCTGCTGCTCGGCGGGGGATTGGGAGCGCTGCAGGCCATGGCGGTCTCCACGGGCTTCCCCTTCACCATCGTGCTGCTGCTGGCATGCTACGCCATCATCAAGGGGCTGCTCAGCGAGCACAAGATCCTCAAGGAAGCAGCCGCGGCGGCCTAGACCGTCCGAAAAATCGGCAAGACGAAAAGAAAGGGCGCCGCGGCGCCCTTTCGCATATTGAATTGAACAAATTGAACAAACAGAAGGTCAGCCGCGCCGCCTGAACGGCCAGTCGGTCACCGTACCTGCGAACAGCGCCGCCCAGATGATCAGCGGCTGCAGCGCCAGCCGCGGACCGTGGTACCACCAGCTCGACGGCAGCGCGTCCAGATCGATCCCGCCAAAGGCATGCTTGACGTTGGCCGGCCAGACGCACAGCGCATAGAGCGCAAGTCCGATGCCCGCCGCCTTGCGCATCCGCGCCGTCAGCAAGGCGATGCCGCCGGCGATTTCCAACGCGCCGGTGACAAGGATCACCGCGCGCGCATAGGGCACCCACTCCGGCGTGATCGCCACGAAGGGTGCGGGATTGCGCAGATGGGCGATGCCGGCCGCAAGAAACAGCGCCGACAGCCCCAGCGCAGACCCGTGCGCAGCCGACAGCCCGCCTTGGAAAGCGGAGCGTCAGGCGCGACGCCTTGCGATGGGTTCACGAAGCGACGCTCTGGCGCGCCGCCTCGATCTGCTCGAGCGCGTCCACCGTCGCCTCGAAGGTCAGCATGGTGGAGGTATGCCGCGCCTTGTACTCGCGCACCGGCTCCAGGAAGGAGCATTCGGCGAAGCGCCCCGTCGGCGGCGGACCGTTTTCCTTCAGCATCCGCTTCATCTGGTCGCGCACGTCGCGCAGCTCCTGCGCGGTCGCGCCGATCACATGCCGCGCCATGATCGAGGAGGACGCCTGCCCCAGCGCGCAGGCCTTCACCTCATGGGCGAAATCCGTGACCACATCCCCGTCCATCTTCAGATCGACGATCACCGTGGAGCCGCACAGCCGCGAATGCGCCTTGGCGCTGGCGTCGGGATGCTCCAGCCGTCCCAGTCTTGGAATGTTGCCGGCCAGTTCGAGAATTTTGGAATTGTAGACCTCGTCGAGCATTATCGCCTCTTTGTGATGCGGAGCGGCTTCACAGACCCCTTACGCTTTCTATATAGGAAGGCGGAACGGTTTCGTCGCCCATGAGTTGATCTCTTTGGCAACGATGGCCGACTATAGATGAGCAGACGCGCGTGGTCACCGTGCTGCCGCAAGGCAGCCCCGGAACCAGACGCTCGCCACCCGCCGCGAAAGTGGTGCCCGGCCAAGGCCCGATGGGGATCTGACGTGGGGTCGGTGACAGTGACTGGCAAACGGAAATTCCTATCGCTAACCAGTTCGCGCCGATCACAGACCGGAGGTCCTCATGGACGCCATTCTCAACTCGCCTGCCAAGACCGGCCCGACGAGCGACAAGCAGCCAGCGCCGAAACCCAGCCGCGAGGAGGCGGAAGCCGCCGTGCGCACTCTGCTGGCGTGGATCGGCGAGGATCCCGACCGCGAGGGCCTGATCGACACGCCCAAGCGCGTTGTGAAGGCCTATGGCGAATTCTTCCGGGGCTATCAGGACGATTCCGCCAATCACCTGGGCACGATTTTCGAGGAAGTCGGCGGCTATGACGACATCGTCCTTGTGCGCAACATTCCGTTCTATTCACACTGCGAGCACCACATGGTGCCGTTCATCGGCGTTGCCCACGTGGCCTACTACCCCAATGAGGGCGTCATCGGCCTGTCGAAGATCGCCCGCGTGGTCGAGGTCTTCGCCCGCCGCCTGCAGACCCAGGAAAACCTGACGATGGAAATCGTCACCGCGCTGGACACGGCGCTGGCGCCGCGCGGCATCGCCGTGATGATCGAGGCCGAGCACCAGTGCATGTCGTTGCGTGGCGTCCAGAAATCCGGCGTCTCCACGCTGACGACGCAGTTCACGGGCGTCTTCCGCGACGATCCCAACGAGCAGACCCGTTTCATGACCATGATCCGCGGTTGAAGCCCGGCGCTCGACGAACAAGCCCGCCACGCGTTCGCGTGGCGGCCCACGTTATTCCCCGCGACGAGAACACCCATGCCCCTGACCGACGCCCAGATTCCGACCCGTGGCAACAAGGCCGAGCTTGAGACCGGAACCCGGCTGCTGCCGAAGTTCGACGAGAAGGGCCTGATCGCCTGCGTCGTCACGGATGCGGACAGCGGCGAGGTGCTGATGGTCGGCTACATGAACGAAGAATCCCTGGCGCGCACCATCGAGACGGGCGAGGCGTGGTACTGGAGCCGCTCGCGCCAGGAATACTGGAAGAAGGGCGCCACCTCCGGCCAGATCCAGACGGTCGTCGAAATGCGCACCGACTGCGATCAGGACGCCATTCTCATCAAGGTCCGGGTCAGCGGCAACGGCGCCACCTGCCATGTCGGCTACCGCTCGTGCTTCTACCGCACCGTCGAGATGGGCACGAGGTCCGGAGACGAAGTCCGCCTCAAGATGGCTGACGCCGATCGCGTCTATGACCCGGATGAGGTCTATCCCAAGGGATCGTAGATGCACGCGCGCCGCATCTTCACTGAAAATCGACGAATTGCGGAGTAGACTTTGCGCCACACGATGTAGATCGCGTCAGGAGGCGCGCATGCTTGAGGGCCTTTCCCGCTGGCTGTTCATGAAGCCGGTGCAACCTGTCAGCCTTGGTATCCCGCTGGCCGCCGCGAGCGTCGCCGCCGGCGCGGCCATGACCCCGCCCCTGGGCGACACGGTGCAGGAGGCGACGGACTCCTCGGAGCCCGCGTTCCGTCCGCGCGTCGGCCTGGCGCTGGGCAGCGGCGCCGCGCGCGGCTGGGCCCACATCGGCGTGATCAAGGCACTGGAAGAAGCCGGCATCCGTCCGGACATCGTCACCGGCACCTCGATCGGCGCGGTCGTCGGCGGCTGCTATCTGGCGGGCAAGCTCGACATGCTCGAGACATTCGCCCTGGGCCTCACCCGCCGCCGCATGCTCGGCCTGATGGACTTCACCCTTGGCGGCTCGGGCCTGATTTCCGGCAATCGACTGATGCGCCTGCTGAAAAAGGATCTCGGCGACATCGCGATCGAGGACCTCGACGGCGCCTTCACCTCCGTCGCCACGGAGTTGGGCACCGGGCACGAGATCTGGCTGCGCTCCGGCTCCCTGGTCGAGGCGATGAGCGCCTCATATGCCCTGCCCGGAATCTTCCAGCCCGCGCAGATCGGCGGCCGCTGGCTTGTCGACGGCGCGCTGGTCAATCCAATCCCGGTCTCCGTCTGCCGGGCGCTCGGCGCCCGCGTGGTGATCGCGGTCAATCCGAACGCCGATGTCTTCGGCCACGGCTCATCGGTCGTCCATCTGATGCCGCCGGGCCCGGCCAACAGCCTGCCCGACGTCGACACCTCGTCCATGGTGATGCAGGCCGCCTGGAGCGGGCGCAGCATCCTCCGCGACATTTTCGGAAAAAGCGCGAGCCTGCCCGGCATCGCCGGCGTGATGATGGAAGCCTTCAGCGTCATCCAGGACCGCATCGGCCGCTCGCGTCTCGCCGGTGATCCGCCCGATGTGATCATCGGCCCAAGCTGGGACACATGGGCCTGTTCGATTTCCATCGCGCGCAGGAAGCCATTGATGTCGGCTACGAGCATGGCTGCCGTATGCAGCGCGAGATCACCGACTACATCGCCGCCCTCGCCTGACGGCCGCCAACAGGCGTCCGCACCTCACGCCATGGCGATATAGGTACGCATTTCCTCGGCTTCGCGCTCCGCTTCCGCGATGCGTTCCTTGACCACGTCACCGATGGAAATCAGCCCACCAGCGCGCCGTCCTTCATCACCGGCAGGTGGCGGAACCGCCCCGATGTCATCTTCCCCATCACGTCGTTGATGGAATCGTCGCCCGCGCAGGTGATCACCTTGCTGGTCATATAGGCGGAAACCGGATTCTCCAGCGCCGCGCTTCCCTCGCGGCTGATCGCGGCAACCGCATCGCGTTCGGAAATAATGCCGGCAATGCTGCCATCGCCATTGAGCACCATCACGGCGCCGATCTTTTTGGAGCCCAGAATGGCGATGATTTCCGACAAGGTGTTTTCAGGAGACGCGGAAATGATATCCGTTCCCTTGTTTCTCAGGATCGAGGCAACTGTCATCTGGCGGTCCTCCAAGTGGTCGATATTCACGTCGTCGCCCGCATCCGCGGCGATCGGCGTAACGGCCATCTGGCCAAGGTGCTGAAGCGGCCTCCCACCGGCATCACGCCGGCACGATGGACACCGCTCCCGCAACAGTTTCGTGAAGCACTGCGGCACAAACGGGCAACCCCGATCCGCCGCGCGATGCACACCCGCCCGATTCCCTCGGTTTTGTTCGCGGTTGCCTCATCTTGGCAAAAAAAGAGGGCCAAGCAAACAGCCAACTGCGGCGAGACGTCGCAGGGCGATGCCGGCTCCGCACCTTTCACAGGTTCAAAGTGACACCCTCCTGACGCGCATTATTGCGCGCGGCCGGCGCGCGGCACCGGGTCGAACAGGGAAAACAGCGCCAGCCCGGCAAGAAAGCCGCCGATATGCGCTTCCCAGGCGATGGAGCCCGACTGACCCGCGAGCTGCACCGAGCCGAGGCCGAACAGCAGGTTCACGCCGAACCACACGCCGAGAAACGTCAGCACGCGCGGATTGGAAAGCGCCTGCAGCAGCGATACGGCAGGCAGCCGGTAGGCAATGTCCTCGCGAAACCGGTAAGTGCCCAGCGGCCCACCCGGCTCGAACACGAACCGCGCGGCCGCCGCCATATGCGCGGAAATCGCCGCCGAGGCGCCGACCATTGGAATGGGCTCCCCGAAATGCGCGGCCAGATGCAGCCCCGCCCCGGCCGCCGCCGCCACAGCGGAAAACACCAGGAATCGCATCGTTCCGAAGCGCCGCGCCACCGCGCTGCCGAAGACCGCGAGCCACAGGCTGTTGACAACCAGATGCATGGTCCCGCCGTGCAGGAACGCGTAGCTCACGAAGGTCCACAGATCCGCTCCCGCGCCGCCCGGCAGCATGCCCTGAACGCCGGCCTCCGAGGCATAGCGCAGCGGCAGGAACGCAAAGGTCAGCAGAAACTCGAAGTCCGCGTCCGTCGAGAGCAGAAAGGTGCGCCCGAGGTGCACCGCGACGAGAATGCCGATCAGCCAGACGACGACACCCGGCATGTGAAAAATCGGTTCGCGCTGCGCGTGTGCGTCGTCAGTCATCGCGGTCTCCTTGCCGTCGTGCCCGAACGCGGCCGCGGCGGTTTCCCCGCCGGGCCATGGGCATGTTGGTTCTATATGGGGTCGATACCGCGCGTGCAACGCCGCCGGGGACCGCCGGCGCGCGGCGGCGGCGGCACTCGGACCCGTGCCAACCCGCGCTGGTTCCCTTGCACGGACCGCGCGGGCTGCAACCCGTGACAACAAAAAGGCCGCCCGGGCTGCTTTCGCAACACCCGGACGGCCCGTCACGCCCCCTGTGCTCCCCGCACAAACGCAATATTTTCAAAGCGTTGACCGTCCTGTATCGGCCCCGCGTTGTTGCCAGGAGTGTGCTGCAGCGCGTCCGGCGCTGCAACGTCAAGCTTTCGTTAACCCTAACAAGCGGTAAACCGCACCGCTTTTGAAATGTGGCACCCGCTGGCACGTAACCTGCTCTTAACCATTGCATGCGGGCGCAGCGTCCCGGACTGGACCGATTTTCGGCCCAGATCGACACGCGGCACTCGCGTTGGGGCATCTTCCGGCGACGTGGATTTGCATCAACTCATTGAATTCAGTGCGATATCCGGTCGCGCAGACGACATTCGAAAAACGAAACGCTTCTGCAGTGGGGCTTGCAACCAATGAAACACGCATCGACACAGGCGCTTTACGACTACTGGAACCGCTTGCGCGGCAGCCAGCCCGCGCCGGAACGCAGCGACATTGAGCCGGGCGATATCCGCGGCATCCTCGGCGACACCTTCATCCTGGAAGCCGTCTCGCGCCAGAATTACCGTTTCCGCCTGGCCGGCACCCGCATGTGCGCCGCCTACTGCCGCGAACTGAAAGGCCGGGATTTCCTGAAGACCTGGAGCGTGCAGGATGTCGAGGCCATGACGACCATGCTGGCCGCGATCACCGATGATGCCGCCGCCGCCGTCCTCGGCGTGGAAGGCCGCACCGACCGCAACCAGACTCTCGACATGGAAATGATCCTGCTGCCGCTACGCATGCGCGGCGAAGGCTTCTCCCGCATTCTCGGTGTCTGCGCGCCGATGGAGAAGCCCTACTGGATCGGCATGCACCCGGTGACCAGCCAGTCGATTTCCAGCCTGCGGCTGATCTGGCCGGACGAACAGCCCTACTTCCTGCGCCAGGCCGCGCAACAGAACACGCTCGCCACCGGGCCGGTCACTGGCGATCCGGTGACGGCGGAACTTCAACAGCGCCGCCGTGTCGGCCATCTCATGGTCTATGAAGGCGGCAAGAGCTGATCTCACGCGAACAGCGCCGCGCCGTCTCCGAGTGCGGCCCGCTTGGGTCAGATGGTGATCTGGTTCTTCAGGACATTGATGTTCTGGACCGCGCCGAACTCCACCGCGACGCCGTCCTCGGTGTGACGGATGACGCGCGCGCGCATCTTGCCCAGACTGATCGCCGTGCCGATCGCGGGCTTGACCTCGATCGCCAGCGCTGCGCCGGACATCGAGACGTCGACCACCCGGCACGGATACTCGCGTCCGTCGGGAAGAATGATCCGCGATGCGGAGCTGTCGGGCGTGAAGCGGTCGTGGCGGCGATCTTCCGGCAGGTTGAGCTCGTGCCGGTTGGCGAGCCACGTCAACTGGCTGGCCAGTTTGTCGCGCTTGCGCGCGGTCGCATTGAGCGTCATCGCGAAACCGCCCTCGATATGGCGGACGATCTTGCCCTCGATGCGGCCGAGATGATCGATGTAGGCGATCACACGTTCGCCGACCTCCCCGGTGACCGGCGCGATCAGCGCGGCGCCGCCGGGAGACATGTCGCTTACCTGGCAAGGATATTCGCGTCGGTTTTCCAGCATGAAGCGGCCAAGAAGACTCACACCGACGCGCTGATGACGGCGCCGGTCCTGCTTCCTCGCAGCTATATTTGCAACACGAGCATTGGCCTGAGCTGACCTCATGTCGGCCATGTCTCCTAACTGACTGCCGATAATGCCCGGCGCGTGACAGCGTTTCACAGATCGCGTCACGCTAGCGCGCGCGTGGTTAACAAGCGGTTAGAAATGCGGCGGCGCGGTGACGATTGCGCGGCTGCAGTGCAAAACTGCTTAATGACGCAGCGGCCCGATCGCCGGATGGATTGTTTCCCGCTCCCGGCCGGCTGCCGCGTCCAGGTCCTTGACCGGCCGCTCCGCGTAAGGGGCGCAGCCGCCATCGCACAGCCATGTAGCATTAAATGCAACTGCGCAAAGCGCGGGAACGACAGCTCCAGCCCCGAACGGACGGATCGCGGCGACTTTTCATTGCATGATTCCATCTGTTTTTCGGCTTTTTTTGGCCGCATTTGCAGCGCGGTCAACGCACCTGACGCCCCCGCCGGCCCCGCGGCGCTGCGTGCCCGCCGCCGGCATCTGACGCCGTGCGCCGCGATCGGCGCAAACGGGGCCCCGGGTGCCGCGAGCGCCTTCCTCACGAAATATCAGAGGCTTAGTCCTCCCCCAGTCGCCGCGGACGGACGCCGGCAATAGAGAAAGAAAAAGTTTGATTCAAATTTGATCAAAAACAGAATAAACATTGATTTTTCTTTGCAGATTATTTGAATAAATAACTTCTATTGTTTGTATAAATAGTTATTGCGCGGTTTAGCTCAGTATAAAAACCAAGGCCATACAGTCATTCCCGGCACATTGGAGGGTTTGACATGGTTTTCTCGAAAGTTTCTTTGGCACTTGCATTCGGACTTGCGATTGGCGCTGGATTCAACAGCAACGCCGATGCGGCTCCGGGCCAACCGTTGTTCATGCACGTGGGCGGCGCGGCATCCGCGCCGGTCGGTCACATTGAATTCTGCAAGCGCGAGACGCGTGACTGCCGGGTGACGGCGCGCAAGCCCGTGACCATGCATCTGACGCGACAGCGCTGGGATGAACTGCTTGCGGTCAACGCCAGCGTCAACAACACGGTGGCTCCGGTCACCGACCAGGATCTCTACGCACGCGCCGAGCTTTGGACCTATCCCAATGGCGCGGGCGATTGCGAGGATTACGTGCTGGAAAAGCGGCGCACGCTGATCAACGCCGGTTGGCCCGCGGGTTCGCTGCTGATCACCGTTGTGCGCGACAGCGACGGCGGTGGACACGCCGTCCTCACCGCACGCACCGATCGTGGCGATCTGATCCTCGACAACCAGATCGAGGCGGTGCTGCCGTGGTACCGCACGCCTTACCGCTACATCAAAAGACAATCGGAGACCAACGCGGCTCAATGGCGGAGCATTTCCGACCAGCGCGTCGGAGCCGTGGCGAGCATCGGCGGATAGGTCCCCGCGTATCAGCCGATGCCTTGCGAATTGGACACCCGGTCACGTCCCCCTCCCCGCCCCCGACCGGGTGCGCCAAAGCCGGTCCGCTGTGCCAGCGGACCGGCTAACTTTCCGGGGACATTTTTCAGAAGATCGATCACGCGGCGCTCAGACAGGCACAAGCCCGTCCGCATAGCGCCGCCATTTGGCGACATAGCCCGCCGCGGAGCGCATCAGCCCCTGTCCGGCGTCCGCGTCCAGCGTGCGCACCACCTTGCCCGGCATGCCCATCACCAGGGAATTGTCGGGAATTTCCTTGCCCTCGGGTATCAGCGCATTGGCGCCGATGAGGCAATTGCGGCCGATCTTCGCGCCGTTGAGCAACGTCGCGCCCATGCCGATCAGCGAGTTGTCGCCGATCGTGCAGCCGTGCAGCATCGCCATGTGGCCGATGGTGCAATCGGCGCCGATGGTCAGCGGAAAGCCCGGGTCGGTGTGCAACACGCAGCCGTCCTGGATGTTGGAACGCGCGCCGAGTCGGATCGGCTCATTGTCGCCGCGCAGAACCGCCTTCCACCAGATGCTGGCGTCTTCCTCGACAATGACGTTGCCGATCAGCACCGCATCCGGCGCGATCCAGAACGTGCCGTCCGGCGGCAGCTGGGGCGCAATCCCCTCGAAAGCATAGATGGTCACGTCGTCTCCTGCCCCGTTTGCGCGCGGCTCGCGTGGCGCGCCTGCACGGGAGGTCTCAAACCGTGTGCGCGACGGCAAGCGCGAATTGCAGGATGACGATCCCCGAGCACAGGCTCCACATGCCGGCGATCGTGGAACTGGCAACCAGCCAGCCCAGAGGCCGCTGCTCGATACGGCGTCCGCGAATGGCGTTGCGCATGATGATGAAGGGGCCAGCGAACAGGCACACGAAAATGGCCGAGACGATCGCGCCGATGGTCTCGGCGCCGAAATCGAACCGCGGCGGACTGTTTTTCAGCAACTGGTACAGGCTGCCGATAATGCCGGCGCAGACAAATCCGGTACACACCGCGTAACTCGCGACAATAAGATCCCAAGGCACCCCAACACTCCTCATTCAGCCGCGTCGCCATGCGTCATCGTGCGACGGCCCCGATATTAACATATCATTAAGCAATGACCGTGCCGGGATGGAGCCAGATCCGCCGTGGGCGAGCGAGCGCCACGGGCTTCCGGCCCGCGCGAAAGAATTCATCTTTTATGTCAGAGGTTTGCAGAATTTTGGGAAGTGCCTGGGGAGCCGTGGACGCATCGATCCATCGCGGTCCGGGCTCTCCGCCGGCTCCCGGAGCATTCCCCGGGAGCGGCTTTGGGACAGCTCCGGGCGCAACGCCAGCCCCGCCTTCGTCCCACTTTGAAACAGCAGCCTGTCCGCGACAGGCTCGCCTATGCCTCGTCGAGATCCATCTCGAGGATCGCCATCTGGAAGCTCCAGCTCAGATCCTCGTCCTCGTCGTCGCGATAGAGCACACCGATGAATTCCTCGCCGATGTAGACCTCGGCTGAATCGTCCTTGCGGGGCCGCGCCCTGATCGAAATCGCCGGAAGGTCGAACTTCCGCTGCAGATAGGCTTGAAGTTTGGCGATTTCCTGTGGCTTCACCGGTTGTCTCCTTTGAAGGCTGTCGTGAAACGGCCGTGCTGGGCTGGAAATGTCACGAAATTGCGGCGCGTGCGGCATACCCGCCGCGCGAACATGCTCCGCGCAGCTAAACCACGATCGGGCGGTGATGCCAACTGTCAGCCGTCGCTTTTCTCGGCCTTTTCACCAAGCAGCTGGTCCATCGACCGCGACGGCTCGGCGCAACCGGCCTTGCCGACGATGCGCGCCGGGACCCCCGCCACGGTGGTGTTGGGGGGCACAGGCGCCAGCACGACGGAGCCCGACGCCACCCGCGAGCAGCAGCCGACCTCGAAGTTGCCGAGGATCTTCGCGCCCGCGCCGATCAGCACGCCGCGGCGGATTTTCGGGTGCCGGTCGCCGCGCACCTTGCCGGTGCCGCCCAGCGTCACCCCCTGCAGGATGGAGACCTCGTCCTCGATGACCGCCGTCATGCCGACGACGATGCCGGTTGCGTGGTCGAAGAAGATGCCGCGCCCGACGGGCACCGCGGGATGGATATCGACCTGAAACACTTCCGAGACCCGCGACTGCAGGAACAGCGCCATGTCCTCGCGGCCGCGGCCCCACAGCCAGTGCGCCAAACGGTGCGACTGCAGCGCATGGAAGCCCTTGAAATAGAGCATCGGCTCGATGAAGCGCGTGCAGGCGGGATCGCGGTCGCAGACGGCGGCCAGATCCACGCGGAAGATCGCCGCAATCTCGGGATCGTCGTCGAGCGCGTCGTGATAGGTCTGGCGGATCAGCGCGCCGGACACCGCCGCATGGTCCAGCCGGTCGGCGATACGGTGCACGACCGCGTCCTCGAGCCGCCGGTGATTGAGGATATTCTCATGCAGAAAGCCGCCCAGAACGGGCTCGCGCGCGACGGCGGCTTCCGCTTCGGCGCGCAGTTGATCCCAAACGGGATCGTGACTGGCGATACCGGGCTTCCCGGCAAGGCGTGTCGATTGGGTCATCCCATGCTCCTCGCATCATCTCGCGCACCAGGCAGCGCGCCCGGACATTCGATCCGGCATTCGGTCAAGCGCTTCGCCCACTATACGCCAAAACGCCCACAGGCGGCCATCAGCCTAAGCGGCAAGTCTTGCATATAGGTTGCCCGCCGGCTCTCGCCAAAAGGAACGAGCCCGATGACCGTTACACCGGCGGCCCGCCATCCTTCGACGCGCCGCAGCACGGACAACAGGTGTCCGGATCGCCGACGACGAAATCCATGATGGTCTCCTCGCATTGCGCGTCGCCTTCGCTGGGAAGGTGCGTGCGCAACGTCAGGCGCATGGTCTCGCCGGCCGCGGCGCCGGGTCGCGCCCGCACGGTGAACTCGAACGCCGCCGGGTATGGGCCCTTCGGCGCGGGACCGGGAAAATCGAGATCCCATCCCGGAGGCACCTCCAGCGCGGCGGTGACCTTGAGCGCCTCCACCTTGTCGAAGCCAACGCCGACCAGCGAGCTGTACGGCAATTTTTCGCCCGGGCGCATCGAGACGCGCCGCGGACGGGTGTAGGTCAGCGTCGGCGAATAGAAATTGCCGCGGCCTCCGGACTGGACATCTCCATCGCTGTCCTTGGTGGTGCCTCCAACGGCGATGAACTCCTGCCCGTCGAGCGGCCGTCCGCGCAAGGTACAGCATACATCAATGGTGCCGTTCGCCTCGATCACGACATTGCCGCCGGCATCGCGGATAACACGGCGCCTGGGCACCGTGATGCTTCGGGTGCAAATCGTGCTGATGATCGCACCCGGAGGCGTCCCCGGTGTCGTGTCGCGATCCTGATAGTACAGCGTCACGCTGGTATCGACATCCGCCGACCCGTCATCGTTCTCGACCGTCACGCAAATCGTATAGGTCGTGACGTCGCGTCTCGTGTCGGGGTCTCGCCGCGTCCGCGAGCTGACGCGCGGCGTTCCAAATTTCAAGGTCATGAAATCAACTCCATTCATCGGCGGCCAAACAGGCTGCATCCATGGGAGTGTTGCGGCGGTCGGGATATCGGACCCGCTCGGCGTTGCCTCGCCGCCGCATGGGAGCGCGCGCCCCAGTCGTGGGCTGCGCGCAAGCCACGCTTGATCATCGCACTTCGCGCCCGCCCTGTCAGCTTTACGGGGCACCACGCCATGGGCGCCGCCGTTCAACAACACGCCGCAGCCCGTCTTGAATCACCGTCTCAGGCTCTTGAAGTGATGATGGCGCCAGGAGCTTGCACGGCGCAGTCACACCGCAAGAGCCAGCCGCAAGCGATTCAAACGACTCGCGATTTCAGCCCGCGTTCAAGTGGATTCACCGCATGAGGAAGCCCGGTCGGCAGCCGTGCGTTCAACCTGATTCATCGCATGAAGTCCCGCCGCCGCACCCAATACCTGAAGACGTTGACTCAAGATGACAGGCCCGGAGCTGCGGCGGGCGGCAAGCGCCACGTGCCAAGCGACTCCGCGGACTCGCCTTTCGCCGCCCGGCGCATGCGCGGAAATACCCATGCCGCTCACCCGGGCGCCTGAATCATTTTATCCGCAAATATGCGTAAGTATCGGCAACAACTGAGAAATTCACCTACACCGCATCCAGCGAGCGCAGGAAGTCGATGACCGCTTCCGAAAACGCGTCGTTGCGGTCGCCCGCCACCATGTGCCCGGCCTCCGTCACATCGCGATACTCGGCATGGGGCACCAGCTCGAGGAAGTGCCGCGCGCTTTCCTCCGGCACCAGCTCCGAGCGTCCGCCGCGCACCAGCATCACCGGAAGCGCCAACCCGCGCGCCGCCGCCTCCATCCGCGCCGCGCCCGCCGCCGCGCCCGAATCGACGCTGTAGGGTCCGTCGATGAAACGCGGATCCCAGTGCCAGCGGTAGCGGCCGTCGTCGTGCAGCCGCAGATTCTTGCGCAGGCCCTCGGTGTTCTTCGGACGGCGGCGCTGCGGCAGATAGGCGGCGACTGCTTCCGCGGCCTCGCCCACCGTCGCGAAGCCCTCGCGCATGCGCTCGGCCATGAAGCCGGTGATCTTGCTCACCCCTTCCGGGTCCATGCGCGGCACCACGTCGACGAGCACGAGCGCGCGCAAGACGCCCGGCGCATCACCTTCCGCGATCGTCGCGGCGATGCCCCCAGTGAGGCCCCGATGGCCACAGGACGGGCGCCGAATTTTTCCGCGATCGCGCGCGCCACCGCGACGAGATCCGCCGCATAGTCGGCAAAATGATAGCGGCCGTCGGCGAGCCAGTCGCTGTCGCCGTGGCCGCGCTGATCGATGGTGATCGCCGTCATGCCGAGTTCGGCCAGTTGCTCAGCCGTCGACTCCCAGGAGTGCCGGGTCTGGCCACCGCCGTGCACCAGCAGCACCACGGGCGCATCGCCCTCGGGTCCGCGCACGTCGCCGGCAATCCGGTTGCCCGTCGCGCCCGTGAAGCGGATGGCGCGCGCCTCGACCGCCGTCACGACGCCACCGGCTGGCTGAGAAAATCCAGCACGCCCTGCTTGTAGACCTTGTCGCCCACCGCCAGCATGTGATCCCGATCAGGAATGTCCAGCACCCGCGCCTTGGGGATCAGGCTGGCGAGATCTGCTGCGGAACCTGCGATGTCGTCGCGCGTGCCCACCGCCACCAGCACCGGGCAGGTGATCCGCGCCACGTCCTGCGCGTGGATCTTCTGCCGCGCGGAGCGGATGCAGGTGGCCAGCGCCATCCGGTCGGATCTGGTCTGCTCGGCGAATTTGCGAAACGCCCGGCCCACGGGATCGCTGACGTCATCGATGCTCTCTGCCTCCAGCGCCTCGGCGATCGGTTCGGACGCGCCCACGCCCTTGATCATGCCGTAGCCCAGCCCGCCAAAAATTACACGCCGAACACGCTCGGGATGGTTCATGGTGAGAAACGCGGAAATCCGCGTGCCCATCGAATAGCCCATCACGTCGGCCTTCTCGATTTTCAGGTGATCGAGCAGCCGATAGGCGTCCTCCGCCATGATCGGCGCGCCATATTGCTCCGTGTCATAGAGTTTCTCGCTCTCGCCGTGGCCGCGGTTGTCGATGGCGATCACCCGCCGCCCGGCCTTCACCAGCAGCTCCACCCAGCCCGTATGTACCCAGTTCACCGCCTTGGACGACGCGAACCCGTGGATCAGCAAAATCGGCTCGCCGGCGCCCACATCGAGATAGGCAATCTCGACGCCATCGGAATCGAAGGTTTTGGTTTTCAGCGCGGCGGCATCAAAGGAGGACATAAGCACCTGACGTTTACGTAAGCAGGAGAGGGGTTTGGATGCAGACGATAAGCGCAAGGCCGGGACTTGGGAAGGGGTGAGATGAGACATAGCGGAGTCAGTCGAGTATCGGCGCGTGCGTCCCAACCCTCGTGGGACGCCATCGACTCTGCTGCCCCCCGATGCGATCTCCTCCGCTGCGTCATCCTCGGGGAAGTCTGCCCGGGGATCCAGCATCCTTTTGGCCGGCCTTGACGCGCCCGACTTGGGGCGGTGGATACTGGATCCCCGCCGACGCGGGGATGACACTGGTTTTATTTGAAAATTCGAAGAGAGCCGCACCGGTACCAAACTTGAGTTTCAACACCTCCCAAACCGCAACCAATCCTGCCCTCCTGAAATAACCGCATCGGACCACCTTCATTGCCGAAAATACCAAATCTTGGTACTATCCGCACAAAGGAGCATTTCATGTCCCGCAACACATCCGTCTCGCTGGGCGATCATTTCGCCGGCTTTGTCGACCAGAGTGTCAAGACCGGCCGATATGCGAGCGCCAGCGATGTGGTGCGCGCAGGCCTCCGGCTGCTCGAAGAACAGGAAGCAAAGCTGGATATCCTGAGATCAGCATTGGCCGCCGGCGAAACCTCCGGCGAGCCGGAAGACTTCGATTTCGATGCCTACATCGCCGGGAAGACGTCAAAAAGCACGGGCGGCTGACCCATGCGGCTCCAGTTTTTACCAGCCGCGAGAGCCGATCTGGACGCCATTTTTGATTACACTGTGAAACAATGGGGACTGGCGCAGGCCGAGCGCTATCTTCGTGACATGCAGGCGACCTGTGAAAGTCTGCGCGCCGGTCGCATCAAGGGTCGCTCGGCCGAGCACGTGCGCAGTGGCTACCGCAAGGCGGCGTCAGGATCTCACATGATCTATTTCAAACTGGCCGACGAGCGGCTCATCGTCGTCCGCATCCTGCACCAGAGCATGGACGTCGAGCGGCATCTCTGACGTCGCACGGTCTTACGGCGCCTTCCCCCTCCAGCGACATCCCTCCCCCACATACCCCCTACCCATGGCGCGCGCGGCCCGTTATGGTCCGCGCAAGGCAAACAGGCATGGGCAGGACACCACGATGGCGGATCAAGCCGTTCCCCATTTCCAGAACGACCAGGGCGTCGAACGCATCGGCATCGGCGCGCATGAATTCATGTGCATCGGCGCAACGCCGCCGTTCGACCACCCGCATGTATTTCTCGACATGGGCGGCGACGACGCGATCGTCTGCCCCTATTGCTCGACGCTCTATCAATTCGACGCCGGCCTGAAGCCGACCGAATCGAATCCCGACGGCTGCGAGTGGCGCCATGACGCCGCCGATGTCGTCCTGCGGGCGACCGGATAGCGGGTCGGCCGATGACGCCGGAAACCAGCCCCGAAAGACATATTGTCCTGGCGGGCGCCGGCATCGGCGGACTGACCGCCGCCTTGGCGTTGTCCGGGGCCGGATTCCGGGTCACGCTGATCGAGCGCAACGCCGCGCTCAGCGAGCTGGGCGCCGGCATTCAGCTTTCTCCCAACGCGCATCGCATTCTCGACAGCCTCGGCGTGATCGAGCGGCTGGGGCGCGACTGCGTGCAGCCTTTGGAAATCCGCCTGAACTCCGTGCGCGCCGGCGGCCTTGTCGGCCGCGTGCCGCTGGGCGATACCGCCGTGAAACGCTATGGCGCGCCCTATTGCGTGGTGCATCGCGGCGATCTGCACCGCGCGCTGCTGGCCGCCGTCACCGCGCGCGGCGACATCGACATTCACCTGGGCGCGGCCGTTGCCGACGCCGAGAGCGACGATGACGGCGTCACCGTCGAGGTCCAGGGCGAGGATGGCGCCTCCACCCTGCGCGGCGACGCGCTGATCGGCGCCGATGGCGTCTGGTCGGCGGTGCGCCGCCGCATGCTGCGGCTGCCGTCCGCGCAATTCTCCGGCCGCATCGCCTATCGCGCGCTGATCCCGGCCACCCATGTGCGCGCGGAAGACCGGGTCTCCTCCAGCGTCTGGATGGGGCCGCGCGCGCATCTGGTGCACTACCCCATCCGCGGCGGCGAGGCGCTCAATCTGGTCGCCGTGGTCGAGGACGACTGGCATGAGGAAGAATGGTCGGCGCCGGGCGACCCCGAGCAGTTGCTGCCGCGCTTCGCCGACTGGCCCGAGGCGCCGCGCAGTCTGTTGCAGCGGCCCGACACATGGCTCAAATGGGCCCTGTGCGACGTCGGCCCCGGCACCATCTGGACGGAAGGGCGCATCTCGCTTTTGGGCGACGCGGCCCATGCCATGCTGCCGTTCATGGCCCAGGGCGGCGCCATGGCGATCGAGGACGCCGCGGTGCTCGCGCGCTCCCTCACCGAGAACGCCGACACGCCCGCTGCCCTTCTCGCCTACGAGCGGGACCGCAAGGACCGCGTCGAACGCGTCATGCGCACCGCGCGCGACAATGCTCGCACCTATCATCAGGACGGCGTCGGCGCGATGATCCGAGACATGGGCATCCGCTTTCTCTCAGGCGAAAAGCTGCTCCACCGCTACGACTGGCTCTACGGCTGGCGGATGTGACGGACGCTCCCGTCCGGGCGCGGGGCGGCCTGCGCCAAACCGCTTGAGAAGCGCCCTTTCCTGCGCTACACGAGCCGATCGGTACCGCACATCCATCATGGGGAGAGCCGCATGGGCGACGCAGCAGCACAGACGACGCCGGGCACGCCGTCCGCCGGTGACGATCTCGTCACGGCGGCCTTCATTGTCATTGGCGACGAGATCCTGTCCGGCCGCACCAAGGACAAGAACATCGGCTACATCGCCGAATATCTCACCGCCATCGGCATCGATCTCGAGGAGGTCCGCGTGGTGCCCGATGTGCGCGAACGCATCGTCGAGGCGATCAACGCCGTGCGCCCGCGCTACGACTACGTCTTCACCTCCGGCGGCATCGGCCCGACCCATGACGACATCACCGCCGATTCCATCGCCGCCGCCTTCGGCGTGCCCATCGATTTCGACCCGCGCGCCGTCGCCATGCTGTGCGAGCGCTACGGATCGGTCGACATGGAGCATCCGCGCATGCGCATGGCGCGGGTCCCGCAAGGCGCCGAGCTGATCGAGAACTCGGTCTCCACTGCGCCGGGCTTTCGCATCGGCAACGTGCATGTGATGGCCGGCGTGCCGGCGATCTTCCAGGCGATGCTCGACGCGCTGGCGCCTGGCCTCAAGACCGGCAAGGTGATGCTGTCCGCGGCGATTGAGGCGGGGCTGCCGGAAAGCCGCGTCGCCAAGGCCATTTCCGCCATCCAGGACGCGCACGAGGGCGTGCTGATCGGCTCCTACCCGCGCGCCGATGGCGCCCGTTTCACCACGCAGATCGTCGTGCGCGCCCGCGACCAGGCGCTGCTCGACCGGGTCACCGCCGAGGTCGAGCAGGCGCTGGACGCCTTGCGCGCAGAAGACTGACCGTCGCAAATCCCCGCCCTGCAGCAGCCTGCCGCGCGCGCCACCTGAATTGAGAGACCGCACCATGGAAACCGGCCAGCCGAAAGCCTTTCCCGTCCACTGGGAACAGTTCCACCGCGACGCCCGCGCCCTTGCCTGGCGCCTCGCCAGCCAGGGCGAATGGGAAGCCATCGTCTGCATCACCCGCGGCGGGCTGGTGCCCGCGGCCATCGTGGCGCGCGAGCTCGGCATCCGGATGATCGAGACGGTCTGCATCGCCTCGTACCATGACTACAAGGACCAGGGCGGGCTGCAGGTCATCAAGCCGGTCGATCCCAAGGTCATCGGGCTGGACGGCGGCGAAGGCGCCGGCGTTCTGGTGATCGACGATCTGGTGGACACCGGCAAGACCGCCCAGGTGGTGCGCGAGATGCTGCCCAAGGCGCATTTCGCCACCGTCTACGCCAAGCCGATGGGCCGGCCGATGGTCGACACCTTCATCACCGAGGTCTCCCAGGACACCTGGATCTATTTCCCCTGGGATATGGGCCTGACCTTCCAGCCGCCGCTGTCCAAGGAAAGCCAAGGCTGAGGCACGGCGGGCGTGTCATTTCTGCCGCAAATCGCACCTTTGACGCGAATGTGAACGCAACCGCCTTCTTGGCCGCGCGGGGCGGTGCTAACACCGCACCATGAGTTGGTCCCCGTGGCGCGCCACCACCCCCTTTTTGCGCCTGTGCGCCAGCCTGCTGCTGATCGCGGCGGTCTTCACCTCCGGCCTGCAGCAGGGCGGATCGCGGACGCTTGCCCGTGCCGATGCTCCTGCGCAGAGTCAGGACGCCTGGGCACGGACCGCCCAGCGTCCGGCGACGGCCCAACCGGCCGGCGCCAAACGGTGCGGGCAACGGCTGTGCCTCGACGCGACGCTGAGCCCCGGCGAGATCCTCGACGCCCGCGCGCCACACCGCATCGCCATGGGCGTTGAGCCCGTCGCGCGCCCGGACCAGCGTTACGAACGCGTCGCCACACCGCCGCCCAGAGGCCGCGTCTGACGCCCCTCCGGGGCCTACATCCCAACACACTGTCTTTCATGCGATGCGACCGGACGCCTTCCCGTCCGGCCGTCGCCGTCAGGAATCACCGAACCATGCCCATCACACGACGCGCCTTCCTGGCCGGCTCCTCCGGCCTGCTTCTGGCCGGCTGCAGCGCCCAGACACGCCAGCTCGCCGCGCCTTCGCTCGCCGCCGAGCCCGTGCATCTCGCCATGTACGCAGCCATGCCGCAGGAACGCTTTCCGCTGCCCGCGGTGAACCTCAAGAACGTGGACCCCGCCTTCTACCGCACCATGGTCGACTACCCCACGGCGGAACCCGTCGGCACCATCATCGTGGACACGCCCAACCGCTATCTCTATCTGACGATGGAAAATGGCCAGGCCATGCGCTACGGCGTCGGCATCGGCCGCGCCGGCTTCTCCTGGGACGGAGAGGCGCGCATCGCCTGGAAGCGCGCCTGGCCGACCTGGACGCCGCCGGCGGAGATGATCGCCCGCCAGCCGGAGCTGGAGAAATATCGCCAGGGAATGGAGCCGGGCCTCGACAATCCGCTCGGCGCCCGCGCGCTCTACATCTTCGAGGGTGGCCAAGACACCCTGTACCGCGTCCACGGCACGTCGGAGGAATGGTCGATCGGCAAGGCCGTCTCCTCGGGCTGCGTCCGTCTGCTCAACCAGGACGTGATCGATCTCTACAACCGCGTGCCCGACGGCAGCCGCATCCTCGTGCGACAGGACAGCAGCACGCTGGTCGGCTGAGCGGGAAAATCAGGCCGGCGGCGGGACCGCCGGCTACTCCGCGATCTCAATAGCGCGCGCGGGGCGGATCGCGTCCTGCGTGATGTCGCAGACATAGGCGAGCGCCTCGACGCCGCGCGCCCGGGCCTGATCGAACGCCGCGCCATAGGCCGGATCGATGTCGCGGCTGAGCGAGAAGCGCTCGCATCCCGGATATTGCACCAGATAGACCATCACCGCGCGGTGGCCCTGCTCGACCATGTCGCCGAGCTCGGCGAGGTGCTTGGCGCCGCGCAGCGTGACCGCGTCGGGAAATTCCGCCAGCCCCGCCTCGCGCACCAGATTGACATTCTTCACCTCGACGTAGGCCTTCGGCCGCGCGTCGTCCTCCAGCAGAATGTCGATGCGCGAGTTCTTGCCGTATGTCACCTCGCGCCGGAGCGTCGCGTAGCCTGACAACTCGGAAATCGTGCCTTCGAGAATAGCCTCTTCCACCAGCGCGTTCGGATGCGCGGTGGAGACACCCACCAGCACGCCGCCGACCTCGACCAGCTCCCAGGAGTATTTCAGCTTGCGCTTGGGATTGTCCGACACCGACAGCCACACCCGGCTGCCGGGCGTCTTCAGCCCCAGCATCGAGCCCGGATTGGCGCAATGCGCGGTAATGATCTCGCCGCTGTCGAGGGTGACATCGGCGAGGAACCGCTTGTAGCGCTTGATCAGGCGTCCGGAGACGAGAGGAGGAAGGTTCATGGGATGGATCTTAGGGATAAGAAAAATGGACGCAAGATCGCCATCCCCATGATCCTTACCAATGATGTGAAATGGCGGAACAGAATTCTCCCGGCGCCATTACAAACCGCGCGCGCGGAGCGCATGGGCAATACACCGCCCATCCTTCGAGACGGCCGCTGAAGCGGCCTCCTCAGGATGAGGACGTGCGTGAGGCGAATATTTTCAGGCCCTCAACACGATGGACCTCATCCTGAGGAGGGCCGAAGGCCCGTCTCGAAGGATGGGCCCCTGCACAAATGCCCCCTCACAGCAGCAGCGCGTCGTCGGCGATCTCCTGACCGCGGACCTTTGAGAACATGGCGACGAGATCCGCGACCGTGAGACCCGCGCGCTCCTCTCAGGATGAGGAAGTGCGTGAGGCGAATATTTTCAGGCCATCAACACGATGGACCTCTTCCTGAGGAGGGCCGAAGGCCCGTCTCGAAGGATGGGCCCCTGCACAAATGCCTCCTCACAGCAGCAGCGCGTCGTCGGCGATCTCCTGGCCGCGGACCTTTGAGAACATGGCGACGAGATCGGCGACCGTGAGCCCGGCGCGCTCCTCTCAGGATGAGGACGTGCGTGAGGCGAATATTTTCAGGCTCTCATCACGATGGACCTCATCCTGAGGAGGGCCGAAGGCCCGTCTCGAAGGATGGGTCCCTGCACAAATGCCCCCTCACAGCAGCAGCGCATCGTCGGCGATCTCCTGGCCGCGGACCTTGGAGAACATGGCGACGAGATCGGCGACCGTGAGACCCGCGCGCTCCTCTCAGGATGAGGACGTGCGTGAGGCGAATATTTTCAGGCCATCAACACGATGGACCTCATCCTGAGGAGGGCCGAAGGCCCGTCTCGAAGGATGGGTCCCTGCACAAATGCCCCTCACAGCAGCAGCGCGTCGTCGGCGATCTCCTGGCCGCGGACCTTTGAGAACATGGCGACGAGATCCGCGACCGTGAGGCCGGCGCGCTCCTCTGCGCGCACATCCAGCACCACCTTGCCCTCATGCAGCATCACCGTGCGGGTGCCGACGTCCAGCGCCTGGCGCATGGAATGGGTGACCATCAGCGTGGTCAGCGACAGCTCACGCTGCACCCGCACCGTCAGATCGAGCACGAACTCCGCCATATGCGGGTCGAGCGCCGCCGTGTGTTCATCAAGCAGCAGCACCCGGCTGTCGGTCAGCGTCGCCATCACCAGCGACACCGCCTGCCTCTGGCCGCCGGACAACTGCCCCATCTGATCCTCAAGCCGGTTCTCGAGACCCAGCCCCAGCGGCGCGATGCGCTCGCGAAACAGCGCCCGGCGTTCGGCCGACAGCGCGCCGCCAAGCCCGCGCCGCGTACCGCGCGCCACCGCCAGCGCCAGGTTCTCGGCAATCGACAGTCCGCCGCAGGAGCCCGCCAGCGGATCCTGGAAGACGCGCGCGACAAGGCCCGCCCGCCGGGCCGTGCCCCAGCGCGTCACATCCGCATCACCGATGGTGATGGTGCCCTCGGAGGCGCTGACATCGCCGGCCACCGCGCCGAGCAGCGTCGACTTGCCCGCGCCGTTGGACCCGATCAGCGTGACGAATTCGCCCTCCTCGATGGTCAGATCGATGCCGTTGAGCGCGCGCTTTTCCAACGGCGTGCCCGCGCCGAAGGTGACGCCGAGGTTGCAGACGCGGATCATGCCCGAGCCCTCCCCTTCTTGCGCATCTGCGGCAGGATCAGCGCGAAGGCGACGAGCGCCGCGGTCACCAGATTGAGATCGGACGCCTGCAGCCCGATGACGTCGGCCGACAGCGCGAGCTGCACCGCGATGCGATAGACCACCGAGCCGATGACGGCGCCAACCAGAGCGATCGCAATCAGCCGGCTGGGCAGCAGCGTCTCGCCGACGATGACGGCCGCCAGTCCGACAACGATGGTGCCGACGCCCGAGGTCACGTCGGCGAAGCCGTTGGTCTGGGCGAACAGCGCGCCGGCCAGCCCGACAAGCGCGTTGGACAGCGCCATGCCGACATAGATCTGCAGATTGGTGCGCACGCCCTGCGCCGCCGCCATGCGCGCATTGGCGCCCGTCGCCCGCATCGCCAGCCCGAAATCCGAGCGCAGGAACCACGCGAGCGCGATAACGGCTGCGACCACCAGCACGAAGACGAAGGCCGGGCGCACGAGATAATCGGCAAGCCCCAGCCCGTAGAACGGCGTGAGCACCGTCTCCTCGCGCAAGAGCGCGATGTTCGGCCGGCCCATGATGCGCAGGTTGATGGAAAACAGCGCGATCATCGTGAGAATGGAGGCCAGAAGATGCAGGATCTTGAAGCGCACGTTCAGCGTCGCCGTGACGATGCCGGCCACGGCGCCCGCCGCCATGGCGCAAAGCGTCGCCGCCCATGGATTGACGCCGTTGATGATCAGCACGCCCGCCACCGCGCCGCCCAGCGGCAGCGATCCATCCACGGTGAGATCGGGAAAGTCGAGAACGCGGAAGGCGAGATAGACGCCCAGCGCGACAAACGCATAGACGAGGCCCAGCTCGACGGCGCCCCAGAAGGCGATTTCAGTCACGGCACACCCGGCATGTTGGAGATCGCGTCAGCCCGCAGGCGGGCCCGATACCAAACCGCCGCGCACGGGATCCGGGCGCGGCGGCGAAAGCTTGTCTCGCGGGCGTGGTCTATTCGACCACTTTGCTCGCCCGATCCAGCACGGTGGCCGGAATGTTCAGCCCGATGGCGGCCGCGGTCTTCACGTTGACCATCAGGTTGGTGCCCTTGGCGACCGTCACGGGAATGTCGGCCGGCGCGGTGCCCTTGAGGATCGCCACCACGACCTCGCCGGTCTGCTTGCCGACATCGTAGTAGTTGAAGCCGATGGCGGCCAGCGCGCCGCGTTCCACGGAATCAGTGTCCGCGGCATAAAGCGGCAGCTTGTTCTCGACCGCCACCTTCACCGCCGCCTCGAACGCCGAGACGATGGTGTTATCCGTGGGCACATAGAGCGCATCCGCCTTGCCGACGAGCGCGCGGGTGGCCTGTTGCACTTCGGATGTTTTGGTGGCGGTGGATTCGACGATCTCGATGCCCGCCTCCGCGCCCAGCTTTTTCAGCGCCGCCACGGTAGAGACGGAATTCGCCTCGCCCGCGTTGTAGATCACGCCGAGCGTCTTCACGTCGGGCCTGATTTCCTTGATCAGCGCAAGCTGCTCGGCGATCGGCGAGAAGTCGGAGATGCCGGTGACATTGGCGCCCGGCTTGTCCATCGATTCAACAAGCTGCGCGCCGACCGGATCGGTGACGGCGGAGAAGACGATCGGGATGTCCCTGGTGGCGGAGGCCACGGCCTGCGCGGACGGCGTGGAAATCGGCACGATCACATCGGGGCGATCGCCGACGAACTTGCGCGCGATCTGCGTCGCCGTCGCCGGATTGCCCTGCGCCGACTCGTAGACGAAATTCAGGTTCTCGCCGGTCTTGTAGCCGGCCGCCTCGAGCGCGTCCTTCACGCCGTCGCGGCAGGCGTCGAGCGCCGGGTGTTCGACGATGGCCGTGACGGCGACGGTCACGGTCTGGGCGAACGCCGGTGTGGCCAGCGGCGTGACGAGCGCGGTCGCGGCCGCGCACGCGATGAATAACTTGCGCATGGAATGCACCTCCCCTTTGTCTTGCGGCGGAAACACGGTGTTCCCGGCGCGTGCTGCCTCTGAAAAACGATGATTTTCAGGCGGAGTCAACGTCCGCCGGACGATCGCCGCCCGCTATCACCGGAAACGTCGCGTCAGGCGGCGGACGTGGCGGGTTGATGCGGGTCAAGGCCGGGAAGCGCAGGGACTGCTACCCACGATCACGAAGCCGGCTGGAGTCTGCGAAGCAACACATGCCGCCGGGCTCCGTCAATTCAAGGCCGGGAACAGATCCGGTGCTGGGAGGAAAGCAAGGGATGTCCGCCGACGCCATTCTCGCCAATCTCAACGACATCGCGGAACTGTGGCGATGGCTTGCGGTTGTCTGGCACCTCTACTACGCGGCGTTGGCGGTTGGATTGTTCGCAGGGCTCCGCCCGGTCAAGCGGCTTGCCGGCATCATGCTTGGCATCCCGCTCTTTTCCGTGAGCGCGCTTGCCTGGACGACCGGCAATCCGTTCAACGGCACAGCATTCGCGGTAGCCGGGGTGGTACTCGCGGCGTTGCCCGTGCCGGCCGGACGGGTCCGTATCGCGCCGTGGTGGATGGTCTTGCCGGGCGCGGCGTTGTTCGCCTTCGGCTGGGTCTACCCCCATTTCACGGGATCGCTCACCCTGCCCGACGCGTTCCATGCGGCGCCGACCGGACTGCTTCCCTGCCCCACGCTTGCCATGACCATCGGACTGGCGCTGGCGCTCGGCGGCCTGTCGCGCGCGTGGTCGCTGATCCTGGGCGCTCTGGGCGTCTTCTACGGCGCCGTCGGACTGTTCCTTCTGCATGTCACCATCGACGCCGTCTTGCTCATCGGCGCGATTGTTCTGATGGCGTTCGTGATGCCGGCGGCAACAGCCAAGCGGGAAGCGAACGGTGCGCAGCCGTGAGCTTCGCTGTCGTCGCGTTACGTCTGTGGAGAAGGAAAAAAGGGCGGCCCATGGCCGCCCGGACAATCAGCTCAGGAAACCCAGCAGCCAGAGAACGAGAATGACCGGCAGGGGCAGGCCGATGAGCCAGAGAAGAATGCCGCGTCCCATGATAACCTCCGTTGTTGCGAGGTGATAATGCGCGGACGCGCCTTTGGTTCCCGGCGCGATCGACGAAAGAGACCGGCGCGGCTCCAGAGCAGACCCGTTTTTTCATGGAAACAGATGGCCGCAGCGGTCCATCAGGGGGCTTTGCGGGAGGCGCCTGCGGCCACGTGATCGACCCTTCGAGACGGCGCGGAGCCTGTCCTTGAGCCGGCCACAGGCCAGACCCGGGCGCGCCTCACCACGGTGACGTTGCATGTGTGGTGATCTTGTAAAGATATCAACACGATGACCTCATCCTGAGGAAGCCGTCGAAGGCGGCTGTCTCGAAGGATCGGCCGCTTGTTCGGCCAGGCCTCCACCTCTTGGCATCTTGCGCCTGCGCGCCATGCCACGTCGAAACGGCCGATCCCGCGAAGACCGGATATGCCCTAGAACCGCCGCCACAGCGACAGTTCCCAATAGGTCTCGATGTCCGAGAAGGCCACGGACGCGCGGCCCTCGGCGCCGAACGGCAGCGGAATATTGGTGGCGTGCAGGCCGAAGCGCGCCGGCCCGTCGGCGGCCGAGACTTCCGGCCCGATCCACGGCCACCCCTCCTGCGGCCGCCAGCCGGTGGCGACGCGCCAGTCCACATAGTCCGGCGTCGCCTCGAAACTGCCCGCCGCCATCAGCGCGTCCCGGTCCCACCACAGATCGAGCGAGCCCAGCGGGGTGATGTCGCCGGTGATCTCCGCGCCGCCGGTCAGCGTCGCCACCAGCCGCCCGGCGACCATCCGCCATCCCAGCGTCAGGCTGATCACCGGCGTGCCGTCGAAGGTGCCGCCGAGCTCCAGGCTGCCGATGGGGCCCGAGGCGCCGAGCCCCAGGGGCGCGTGCGTCCAGCCGGCGCCGGCGAAATCCGGCTCGGTGGAAAAATACACGAGATTGAGGTCCTGCGCGGCCGCGGGCTGAACCGCGCAGGCCAGGCCCAGGGCAGCCAGCCGTGCTCGCATCGGCACAGTCTAGCGGCTTCCACCCTCCGCCCGCGAGTCCGAATTTTGAAAAAATGACGTTGCGGAAGGATTACCTGTCTGACCAAGCCGGCGGCGCGGATCCGGGCCGACGCCCAAATCATTGGCTCCAGATCCGTTCTGCCGGATGCGCCCAATTGCTCCCGTCTCTCCGTCGAGGGAGAGGGACAAGAGCGGCACGCCTCCAATCCAGAGACGCGGCGTGCCTAGTTGAACGGCACGGACAGCTCCAGCCGGCCCGTGACCGCGTCGTAGTCGTCCACGCCGATGCCGTCATAGCTGGCCGAGCCTTGCAGCGAGACGCCGCTCACGCCGCGCACCCTCAGCCCGACTTCCGCCTTGGCGCGGAAATCGACGCCCGCGGCGCTCGTGGTGGTGGTCGCGCCGGAGGTATCCGACGAGAAGTTCCAGATGCCCTTGAGCGACGCGGAGGGCTCGAACGTCAGCCCGTCCTCGGTGGTGTAGCGATAGGCGACGCTGGGCCCGAAGTTCGCCTGTCCGAGACTGACGGTCTGGCTCGGGATCGTGACGGCGAGCGAGTCCACGTAAGCGTCCTGCGTCTCCTGCATATAGGCGACGCTGGCGCTGGGCCGGAAGGAGAAGTCGCCAAAGCGCCAGTCGCCGATCAGCCCCGCGCGCACCAGCCAGCGGGTGGTGTCGAAATTGTCCGTATAGGTGTTGAACGGACTGATCTCGTTCGACGACATGCCCCAGGCGGCGCGGCTGTCGAAGAACAGATTGTCGGTGATCCGCACGGTGGCATAGGGACCCGCCATCCAGCCGGTGCCCGAGGCGCTGGCCGAGATGTCGTTCCAGCTCTGGTCGAGATAATCGAGTTGCACCACCGCGCCGATGAGCAGCGAGGAATTCACCCGGTAATCGCCGCCCAGGTAGAGAATACCGAACATGCCGTCGCCGTCGCTGCCGCCGGTGTCGTCATTGAACTGGGTCACCTGCGCGCTGACCCAGAAATCCCATTTGGCCTCAGGCGTGGTGATCGCGGGATTGGCGAAGGCGCCCGAGGTGGCGATCATCGCCGCCTTGGCGTTGTCCTGCGCGGCGTAGGCGGCGCGGATCTGCGACACCGACGTCTCGAAGGTGGCCGACACCGAGCCCGGCGCGGTCATGCCGAACTCGAACGGCGCGCCGGAGCCGCTGGCCCCGCCGTTGGGATTGCGCAACCGGTCGATGCGGCGTCCGCTGTCGGGCTCGCTCGACAGGATCAGATCGGCGCGGCGGTGCAGGAAGCGGTTGATCACCTCCACGGTGCGTTCGCGCGAATTGGCGCTATCGAACGTGCAGACGACGGATTCGTTGGTCGCCAGCACGATGGTCGCCGTGCGCGTCGCCAGATCGACCGTGCTGTCGGTGTCATCGCAACTGGCCCCGGTAAGCCCGAAACCGTCGTCGGGCGGCGTCTGGGTCACCATGTAGGTGCCCGCGGCGAGCGAGATCCCGCCGGAGGTGCCGGTGCCGTCGGTGGTCGTCACCGCCACGTTCAGCGCCGCCGTCACCGAGGAGAAGGTAAAGGTGCCGTCACCGGCCTGCGTCCGCTGCACCAGCGTCACCGTCCCCAGCGCCTGGATGGACAGCGACACCGTGCGCGTCGTCGTGGCCGAGGCGTTGGAGAGATTGGTGAAGGTGACGATGCCGTTGTGGGCGCCGGCGGCAAGCGCGTCCGCGGCGGCGTTGAACGCCACGGTCACAGTGGTGGTGCCGCTTGCGGGGATCGTGCCGCTGGGCGGCGTGACGTCGACGAACGCCACGTCCGCGGCGGCGGTGTAGTTGAGCGGCACCGTGCCTTGGTTTTCCAGCGTGTAGGTGATCGAGGGCGGCGTGAACGGTCCGCCCTGCGGGCCGGTCCCCGACAGGTTCGTCGCCGGCGTCACCGCCAGCGTCGGCGCCGCCACAACCGTCACCATCGCCGTCGCATTCGGCCCCGTCGTGGGCACGCCATTGACCGAGCCGAACAGATTGTTGGTGGTCAGCGTGTAGCCGCCGGTCGGGATGGTGCCCGGAAGCTGGACCTGAACGGTGAAGGTGCAACTCGTGTTCGCCGCAAGGGAGCCGCCGCTCATCGAGAGCGTTCCGCCGCCGGTCATGGTCGCGCCCGCGCCGCAGAATCCGTTGGCCGGCAGGCTGGCGCTCGTCACCCCGGCGAAGATCGTCGACAGATCCGCGGTGAATCCGATCGCATCGACGCTCAGCGTCGTATTCGGATTGGTGATGGTGAATTGGACGGGCGTGGTCGCGCCGACGCCCACGGTTCCCTCGGTGAAGCTCGCGCTGAACGTGGTGTCCGCGACCGGATTGAGCACCGAGAGCGTATCGGACGCGGTGCCCGCCGTCCCTGCGACGGTGTTCGCCGTGCCCGAAAGCACGCTGGTTGTGTTGGCATAGTCCCCCGCGGCGGTGCTGCCCGGAACCATGAACCCGATCGTGAACACGCAGCTTGCGCCCGGCGCCAGGCTGCCGCCGGTCATCGTCAGCGTGCCGGTTCCGGTGCCCGCGAGCGCCGCGCTGCCGCCGCAGAACCCGGCTCCGGCGACCGACGCGACGGTCGTGCCCGTGGCCATCGCATCCAGATCATCGGTGAACCCGATGGCCGTGATCGTCGCCACGGTATCGGGATTGGTGATGGTGAACTGCAGCGTTCCCGTGTCACCCGCGATCACCGGATCGTCGGTGAACGACTTGGCGAACGTCATGTTCGGCACCGGCGAGGAGACCACCAGCGTGTCGCTGACCGCGCTGGCGATCGTCGCCACGCCTTCGGTCACGTCACTCGTGGTGTTGACGTAGCTGCCCGCGGGCGCACTCGCGGGCACCTGCAGGGTCACCTGGAACGTGCAACTGCCGCCCGGCGCCAGCGCGCCGCCGGTCAGCGCGATGGAGGACGTCCCGCTCAGCGTGGAGCCGCTGCCGCAGACGTTGGAGGCGGGCAACCCGGTGGCCACCAGCCCGGTCAGCGCGCCATCGAGATTGTCGGAGAAGCGGATGTCGGACAGCGCGCCGCCCGCGGCCGGGTTGAGGATCGAGAACTCCAGCGTCACGGGACGGCCGGGAAGCACCGGATCGTCGGTGAACGACTTGGTGATCGTCACGTTGGACGGGCTGACCTGCAATCCATCGGTTGCGGCGGCGATCGTATCCACAACACTGTTCGCCGTGGCCGACACCGTGCTGGTGGTGTTGATGTGGGTGCCGGCGGCGGCCCCGCCGGGCACCAGCAGCGTGACATCGAAGAAACAGCTGGCGCCGGCGAGCAGATTCGCACCCGTGATCGACAATGTCGACGTTCCCGAGATCGCGGATCCCGCGCCGCAGAAGCCGGTCGCCGGAAGAGCGGTTGCCGCGAGTCCGCTCAGTGCCGCGTCCAGATCGTCAATGAAGGAAATCGCGGTGACGTCGCTCGTGCCGGCGGTATTGTCGAGTGTGAAACGCAGCGTCACCGGATCGCCCGCCAGCGCGGGATCGTCCGTGAAGCTCTTGGTCAGCACCAATCCGCTGGCCGCCGAAAGCACGCTCAGCGTGTCCGACGCCGCCGAGGAGGAAAAACCGCCGGTGCCGCCGATGGTTGATGAAATGGCGCTGGAGACGCTGCCGTAACTGCCGGGCGAGGTTGCAGCCGGAACCGTAAGTGTAATTGAGAAGGTACAGAAACCTGTGGCGAGAATGTTGCCGCCCGACAGAGACAGGACGCCGTTGGTCGTGCCGGAAAGACCCAACGACGACCCGGTGCCGCAGGGATCGGTCGGCAGCGCCCCGACCAGCTCGAGCCCGGTCCCCGGCAGGCCGAAATCCATACTGTCCGTGAAGGAGATGGCCGTCGCATCGTCGCCGGCATTCGGATTGGTCAGCGTATATTGAAGCGTCACGTTGCCGCCGGCCGGCGTGGGATCGTCGGTGAAGCTCTTGGTCCCCGTCACCGCCAGCAGGTCGCTGATCTCCAGCGTATCGCTGGCGACCGCGGTCGGATCGGACACCACGCCTCCGCCGGCGTCTCCGCTCACGGCGCTGGTCGTGTTGGTATAGGTGTCCGGCGTTGCACCCGCCGGAATCTGAACGGAAACAGAGAAAGTGCAACTCGCGGCATCGGCAAGCTGCCCGCCGGTCATGGTGAGCACGCCCCCGGCTACCACAAGCGAGGACCCCGTGCCGCAGAACCCGTCCGCCGGAAGACCGGTGGCCGTCACTCCGCCCGGCAGCGGCCCCGAACCGGATGTCATCGCCAGATCGTCTGTAAAGCCAAGATCGGAAAGCGCGACACCTTCCGTCGAGTTGATCAGCTCGAACTGCAGTGTCGCCGAGCCGCCGGGAACCACCGGGTCATCGGTGAACGTCTTCGTAAACGACACCGACACATCCGGCGCCGTTACGCTCAGCGTGTCGCTCGCCGGCGAACCGGTCACCGTGCTGCCGCCGACCGTCGCCGAAATCACCTCCGACGTGCTTGCATAGTCCCCCGCCGGCGCGGCTTCGGGAATCGCGAGAGTCACGGAGAAGGAGCAGCTCGAGGCGGCGGCCACAGCCCCCCCCGACATAGAGATACTCGGTACTCCCATGACGTCCTGCACGAAGACAAATCCCCCGCAGGTGCCCGAGCCGCCCAACGTGATATCGGCTGACGTGATCGGCAGGTCCTGGGTGACCGGATCAGTGAACGCGACGCCGGTCATCGCCGAACCGGCGCTTGTGTTGGTGATTGTATAGTCCAGCGTCGTCGAGCCGCCGGCGGCCGCCGGGTTGGTGCCGAAGCTCTTCGTGAGAAGCGGCACGGTGCTGTCGACGGTGAAATTCGCCACCCCGGCGGTGCCCGCCACCGTGGCGCTGTTGATCGTCGCCGATGTGGCGCTCGTGGTATTGGTCACCTGGCCATCGGGCGCGCCGCCGGGCACCTGAATCGTGACATCGAACGTGCAACTGCTGCGCGAGGCGAGTGATCCGCCGGAAAACATCAGCAAGGACGTGCCGGAGATCGTCCCGCCGCCGCAGATGGACCCAGCCGCCGGCAGGACCGTCGCCGTCGCCCCGGACAGCATCGCATCCAGATCGTCGGTGAAGCTGATGTCGGTCGCCGCGAACGAACTGTCGGTGTTCTGAATCGTGAAACGCGTGACGATCGTCGAACCGGGCGCCACCGAGGAACTCAGAAACTGCTTGGTCAGCGCCGCGCCGATGAGTTCCGGCGCCGTGACGTTGAGGCTCGCCGTCGCCGACCCCGAGGTCCCGGCACTTGAACTCAAATTGCTCGTGACGTTGTCCAGCGTTCCGACCGCGCTCGCCTTGACCGGCACCGTGATGGTGCAGGTGGTGGCGGCCGTGAAGAACGCGCCGCTGAGCGAAATCGTGGAACTTCCGGCAACGGCGCTGACGGTACCGCCGGTACAATTGCTCGTCGCGCCCCCGGGTGAGGCGACCACCATGCCTGTGGGCAGAGTGTCGGTGAACGCGACATTGGTCACCGTGGACCCGGTCGGGTTCTCGATCGTGAACGTCAGCGTGGAGGTTCCGTTGAACGCCACGGTTGATGGCGAGAACGCCTTGGACAGAATCGGCCGCGCCGCATCCACCGTCAGATCCGCGGACGATGTGCCCGATGATCCCGCCGACGACGAAAGCGCGCCCGTCGTGTTGGTATGTGTGCCTGCTGTCGTCGCGGTCACGTTGACGGCGACCACGCAGGAACTATTGGCGCCAACCGCCGCGCCGCTCGCCGCGCCGTCGCCGGCGAAAGTGATCGTCGCACCGGCGGCAGGCGCCGTCACGGTCGCGTTGGTACAGGTGGTGGTCGCATTGGGAATTGACGCAACCGTCACCGCGGCAGGCAAATTATCGGTGAACGCGAGATCGGTAACCGCAGACGCGTTCGGGTTCGTAATGGTGAAGGTGACTCGCGACACCGAGCCGGAAGCAATCGTGCTCGGCGAGAAAGCTTGCGAGAACGTGGGAACAATTTGCGCGTACGCCGGGCCGCTGATTGCGGCGATCAGCAAAGAAAAAAGAAAAATTAGCGCCCGGAACATCCGCAGCTTCCCCACCCAGCAACGCCACACGCAAGAATCCGGAATTCGAATCATGGCTTGTTGCCAACCGCTAACCTTAACTCCACCAGCAATTGCGCATTGCGGCAAGAAGGTCCGGACCGGCAACAGTACTGCTCAAGACTGCCAAAATCGTGCGCGTGACTGGCGTATTAATACATCGCCAACAATGTTCGTACAATTCCGATGCGTCAACGAGCACGCGGAGCGGTCCGGCACATTCTGGCGAAAGAGTGGCAGTGGAGCCACATGTCGCATTCGCATTATAAGTATAAATACGAATTCTAGTGCCGTTGCGGCAGATTCCGCGCGCCTGTCAGGCCATTTGGCCGCGCCCGCCGCGGCGCTCGCCGCCTCACGGATCAGCGCCAGCGGCCGAATCACGGCGCCCCGAGCGGACAGGATCGGCAACAGGACCGCCAGCCGGAATGGGGCGCAAGGCCTTGCGGGAGGCACGAAAAATGGTGCGGGCGGCGGGACTCGAACCCGCATGACCAATGGCCGACGGATTTTAAGTCCAATGGGAATGGCCGAAGCCCTTCAGGCTTTGACCACTTTCATTCCACCCGTGCCACGGTTTGGCACAGCGATGGCACGCCCGGCTTCGCAAGCGCAACCGGTCGGATCGGTCGTGGGTCAAGGGCTATCGAGTTGCAATATTCTGTGAGGTAGATAAATCAGGTACCCAACGCGGGCGTGGTGAAATTGGTATACACACCAGACTTAAAATCTGGAGGCCCTAGGCCGTGCGGGTTCAAGTCCCGCCGCCCGCACCATTTGAACTCAACGCGGAAGTCGACGGAAAATGGGTCAATTAATTGCCAACTGCCCTCGTTGTGGCGTTAAGCAAACCACATTTGACGTTCTCGCTCAGAATTTTTGTGGGATAGGACATGTGGCTTGGATCGCGAGGTACGAAGTTTACTCAATTTGTAGGCATTGCCATGCTGGAACAATATTTGTTGTCGAACTTAATGATTACACCCGTAAAGATTACCTTTCAGAAGACAATTCATTATACAAATACGGTGGATCCATAAATGATTTCATGAATGAGATAGGATATATAAATATTACAAACAATAATATTTTTTCGCCACCAGAACACGTTCCTGAAACTATTGATACTGTTTTTCGAGAAGCCTCTACGTGTGCAAGCGTTGAATGTTGGAATGCTGCTGGATCAATGTTCCGCTCAGCGATAGACCTTGCGACAAAAACTCTCCTACCAGCGGAAGACGAAGAACCGAATAACCGAATACGGCGTTCGTTGGGCCTGCGCTTAGAGTGGCTTTTCGATAACAACCGATTACCAGCGGAACTAAAAGACCTAGCTGAATGTATCCAGCAGGATGGCAATGATGGGGCCCACGATGGAACGCTAACTGAAGCCGATGTAAGTGACCTTAAAGATTTTGCCTACGAACTACTTGAACGTCTATATACCTACCCTAAGCGTCTAGAAATTGCGCGCGAACGCAGGGATTTACGGCGCAATAGTTAGAAGACATTAGTCTTAAGATTGAGCTGAATTATCTTCGGATGCTCATGACACTTCGATGCCGATGCACCTGCAATATCGGGCATTGTAATACGGACCTAATGCATTGAAAAATCTGATCAAAAATATTCGCGTCTGATATCGGAGAGTGGATACAAAAGATTTTTAAGTCCCTTGCGTCTACCAGTTCCGCCACGCCCGCGTCGAACGTGTTGAGTAGCCCGGCCCCGGACGACAATCAAGTGATCGCCTCCGCGGTGACGGAAGCCCCCGGGATCGGCGCGCGCGAGGCGCATCCGGGGCCGAGGCGCGGCTCCGGAACGCGGCCATGCGCCCCAACGCGACACGGCCATCCTGCGCGCCGACGCAATTATTTCGGCCCGGAGTTTTGCGCCCGCTCAAGGAGTGCTCTATATGACAGAAAGCAACGCGACATGAGTATGCTCCCGCGCGAGCCGCTCCGCCATGCGTCAGCGCAGCGGCCCGCGCATGATCGGCGGGCAATCAGCGCACGGCGCCGTGCAGTGACGGCCAATCCGGGGCGCGCGCGGCCACTGGAGCAAATCCAGGATAAGCGGGTACCGGTTGCCCGTCCGGATTTGCGCCAAAACAAGGACTTGGAGCCAGGAACCGGTTCTGTAGGAAACGGATCTGCTCCAGAGCGCCGGTATCGATGGCGAACAGGACTTCCCGATGGTGAATTACGTCGACGCGGCCGAGGCGCCGCCGAAAAATACAGGCCAGATCCGGCTCTATGGTCCGCGGGACTTCGCGGGAATGCAGGCGGCCGGCCAACTGACGGCGCGCTGCCTGGATGCGCTGGTGGAGATCGTGAAACCCGGCGTCACGACCCGGGAAATCGATGATTTCGTCTATGGCTTCGGCAAGCAGCACGGCGCCCCGCCCGCGACGCTCTACTACCGCGGCTTCACCAAATCGAGCTGCACCTCGATCAACCATGTGGTCTGCCACGGCATTCCCAACGACAAGCCGCTGAAGGAAGGTGACATCGTCAACATCGACGTGACCTTCATCGTTGATGGCTGGCACGGCGATTCCAGCCGCATGTACGGCGTGGGCCGCATCAAGCGCGCCGCGGAGCGGCTCATCGAGGTGACCCATGAATCCCTGATGCGCGGCATCGCCGCGGTGAAGCCGGGCGCCACCACCGGCGACATCGGCGCGGCGATTCAGGACTATGTGGAAGGCCAGCGCTGCTCCGTGGTGCGCGATTTCTGCGGCCACGGCGTCGGCAAGCTGTTTCACGACGCCCCCAACATCCTGCACTACGGCCGCGCCGGAGAGGGCGTGAAACTGAAGCCGGGCATGATCTTCACCATCGAGCCGATGGTCAATCTCGGCCGGCCGCATGTGAAGGTGCTGTCGGACGGCTGGACCGCGGTCACCCGCGACCGCTCCCTGTCGGCGCAGTTCGAGCATTCCATCGGCGTGACGGCCGAGGGGTGCCAGATCTTCACCGCCTCCCCCGCCGGCCTGTTCATGCCGCCGCTCATCAGCGCCTGACCATCGGCCGGACGCGACTGGCCTGCCTCGCCGGATCCGTCATGCCAGCGCACGGCGGCATTGCAGCCGTGGCGACGCGCCGGGCCGGTGACGGCCGAGCTCCGGCGTCCAACCCGCTCCGTGCATGCGCGCGCTTGTTCGCGCGAAAGTCGGTGGACGCGGCCTCGCGAGTATTTACCATACGGCACATTGAAGTATTGGCGTGCAACGCCAGTCCCTCGCCAACGCCGGACGGGTCTCGAAAGTGATTCAAATTTGATTCAAAAAAGAGTCTAATTCTGTTCGAATTCGATGCAAAAGGCCGGAAATTATTATGCCCAGTTGCGTGGATTTGAAGTGCTCCAGGGCCGGGATCGGACGTGCCCGGCGACGGCGCGCCAGGGGATTGTGCGAGAACAAGGACGGCGCGGCGGGGAAGGCGCATGGCGGCGAGCGACGGTGACGCGCCGGGGTTCATGGATACCCGGCCAAAACAGCCCCACTATCACGGGCACCGCACCCGGTTGCGCGCGCGCTTTCGCGACAAGGGCGCCGACGCGCTGGAGGACTATGAGCTTCTCGAGCTCCTGCTGTTCCGCTCGATCCCGCGTCAGGACACCAAACCGATTGCCAAGGCGCTGATCGCGCGGTTCGGCTCCTTCACCGAGGTGCTCGCCGCCCCGCCTAAGTTGCTCAAGGAAATCAAGGGGGTGGGGGATTCCGCCATCGACGATCTGAAGATCGTGCACGCCAGCACCCTGCGCGCGGCGCGCGCCAAGGTGGCCAGCCGCAAGCCGCTGTCGTCGTGGAACGCCGTGCTCGATTATTGCCGCGCCGCCATGGCCTATGCCGAGCGCGAAGAGTTCCGCATTCTGTTTCTCGACAAGAAGAACGGCCTGCTCGCCGATGAGGTACAGCAGCGCGGCACGGTGGATCACACCCCCGTCTATCCGCGCGAGGTGGTCAAGCGCGCGCTGGAGCTATCGGCCAGCGCGCTGATCCTGGTGCACAATCATCCCTCCGGCGATCCCACGCCGTCGCGCGCCGACATCCAGATGACCCGCCAGATCGCCGACATCGCCAGGCCGCTGGGAATCGAGCTTCACGATCACATCATCGTCGCCCGCGGCGGCCATGCCAGTTTTCGCGGGCTGAAGCTGATCTGAGCGCCCGGCCCTGGATTGCCTCTCGCGCGAGCGCTTGGCCGGATTGACCGTAAGTCAGCGTCTGAGTAACGCCGAAAGTTCCTTTGTCCATAGGTATTTATCAAATCAGTAAAAGGTGAGGTACTTTTCGGATAATCAGAAAAACTTAACGATCGCTCTATATGACTTTCCCTATGGAGGAGATGAACCCCATCAGTGTGGAAGCGCGCGACCCCTCCGCCGTGCCCGACGGGCTCGGCAGCCGGCGGGGATTGAGCGTGCGCATCACCACCTCGGTCGCGGCGCTGATGCTGATCGCGGTCTCGATCGCCATTGCCGGGCTGGTCTGGGCTGCCCGCAAGGCCGACAACTCCGCCATGCGCTACGAACTTAGCTTGTTGCGCAATGGGTTAGACGCCGAACAGCAGCGCATCGCCAAGGAAGTCGAGCACTACGCCGTCGGCGATGCCATCTACCATTTTGCCCACAGCCGCTATCGCGCCAACTGGGTGCACACCCATATTGCGAGCCGGCTGGCCGAGTCCTACAGCCACGACCTTGTCATGGTGTTGACGCCGCTGCGCCGGCCGATCTACGCCAACAAGAATGGCAGCGTCTGGGTGCCGAGCATCTATGACGAACTGCTTGCCGAGAACATCGACTACCTGGTGCGCGAAACCCAGTTCGCATTCGCCGAGCATGTCTACAGGAGACCCAGCAACAAACTGGTCTTCATGCCTGATTTCACTGGCAATATTGACGCAGCCTACCGCTCGACGTTCCAGTTGGTCGGTGGCGTTCCGGCGCTGGTGACGATCATGGCGATCGCCCCGCTCAGCGCCAATGTCGCACTGCTCGAAGGTTTGCCGAGCACCCTGGTCACCGTGCGTTATGTCGACGACGCCTTCCTGCAGCGAATCTCCACGGTCAACCGGCTGATGGACCTGCACTTTGTCGCCGGCGCCGAGAGGACTGGGAATTCCGAAAGCGCCCTGCCCCTTTACGACAGCAAGAGCAAGCTGCTCGGCCATCTCGTGTGGACGCCGAGCAAACACGGCTCCGCCATGATGGATGAGGCCGGGCCGATGATGGTGCTGGCGCTCTCGGTCATCCTGCTGCTCGCCGTCGGCGTCCTGCGCCACGCCCACACATCGACCGTCCGCCTTGCCGAAAGCGAGGCTTTCGCGAAACATCAGGCCCTGCACGACGATCTGAGCGGCCTGCCCAACCGGGTGCTGTTTTCCCGCCGCCTCGAAGAAGCGCTGCTGCAGGCGCGACGCACCGAAACCTGCCTCGGCGTGGTCTATGTGGATCTCGACCACTTCAAGGAAGTCAACGACACGCTGGGCCACTATGCCGGCGACGAGTTGATCAAGGCGGTGGCGCGCCGCCTGCAATCGTGCATTTCTCCCGCGGACACCGTATCGCGCATCTCGGGCGACGAATTCGCGCTGCTGGCCGTCAGCCGGCACGACGTCGCCGGCGTCACCGACGTTTGCCGCAAGCTGGAAGCCGCCTTCTCCGAGCCCTTCACCATCGCCGACCAGACCCTGCACACCAGTTGCTCCATGGGTGTCGTGATTTCCAGCGGCGAAGGGCACACGCCGGTTGAGCTGCTGCGCCGGGCCGACATCGCGCTGTACCGCGCCAAGGCCGACGGCCGCGGCCGCTATGTCCAGTACGAGAGCAGCATGGACGACAAGCTGCGGCTCAGCCGGCAGATCGAGCGCGAGCTGCGCACGGCCCTGGTCGAAGATCAGTTCGAACTCCTCTACCAGCCGCAGGTGACCTCGGACGGCGCCACGACGGTCGGCGTGGAAGCCCTGATCCGCTGGAACCACCCCGAAAAGGGCATGCTTTCGCCCGGCCACTTCATGCCGGTCGTCGAGCGCTCGGACCTGATGTGGCAGATTGGCGCCTGGGTCATCCGCACCGCATGCCGGGCGGGCCACGCCTGGCCGGGTCTGTTGATCTCCGTCAACGTCTCGCCGGCGCAAATTCGCCACGCCGACTTCGCAGAGCTGCTGCGAACCATCCTGGAAGAAGAGAACTTCGACCCCCGCCGCCTGGAACTGGAAGTAACCGAGACCGTGGTCATGGACCACACCCACGCCGCCATGCGCGTGTTCAGGGAATTGCGCGAGATCGGCGTTCGGATCGCCCTGGACGACTTCGGCACAGGCTACTCAAGCCTCAGCTACCTGCGGCGCTTTTCGTTCGAAAAGTTCAAGATCGACCGCTCGTTCATCACCTCGGTCGAGACGGAACCCGAAGCCGCCGCCATTGTGCACACGCTGATTGGCCTGGGCGACGCGCTGGGAATGCATGTGACGGCGGAAGGTATCGAAACCCAGGGCCAGCATCGCTTCCTGCAAGCCGCGGGCTGCGAGACGCTGCAGGGTTTCCTGTTCTCAAGACCGGTGCGCGAGGAGATCATTTCCGCCAGGCTTCGCGATGAAGCGGAAACCGACTCCAACGTGACCCCGTTGGAACGCGCCGAATCAAGCGTCGCCTGATCAGCCTCCAACACCCCGACATACAAATCTCCGACCGAGCAAGGATCGGCTGGCGCCTAACGTGTCGGGGCCGGCGCGGTCCCAAGACCGTCGGAACGCATCCCCAAGCCCGCCAGATCATCAAGAATCGGACAGTCGGGCCGGTCGTCGCCATGACACGCCGACACGAGACTGGAGAGTGTCTGGCGCAAGGCCTCGAGTTCGAGGATCTTGGCGTCGATGTCATGGATGCGCGCCTCTGCCATCGTCTTCACGCTTGCGCTCGCCCGGCCCTTGTCCTCGTAAAGCGAGAGCAACTGCCGGCAGTCCTCAATGACAAATCCCAGCGAACGAGCCCGGCGCAGAAAGCTGAGCTTGTGAACATCGCGCGCGGCATAGTCGCGATAGCCATTGCCCCGGCGCGCCGGGGTCAGCAATCCGATGTCCTCGTAATAGCGGATGGTTTTCGGCGGCAGGCCCGAAATCTCCGCCGCTTCACCGATGTTCATTGCGCATGTCCCGTCTGTTGACGCAGCGAAGGGCCGCTCAGGCGTCCGCCATGTTGCGGGCCTCCAACTCCAGATATAGGGCGGAATGATCGAGTTCCGAGCCCCCCAGTTCATGCACGAGTGAATAATAACGGTCGCGCATCTGCCGGCTGAGCGGAAGATCGACGCCGGCTTCGCCCGCCGCCGCCAGCACGTTGTCGAGATCCTTGAGCTGCAAGCGAGCGGGACCGCCGGGTGCAAAGTCGCGATCGACGATGCGCTGGCCGTGCAGGTCCAGAATGCGGCTCTCGGCGAATCCGCCTCGAATGGCGTTGCGCACCGCGGCCGGATCCGCACCGCCCTTCTCGGCAAGAAACAGCGCCTCGGACACGGCGCCAATCGTGATACCCACGATGGCCTGGTTGCACAGCTTGGAGAGCTGACCGGTTCCATGCGGACCGATGCGGGTCACACGCCCCATGGCCTCCAGCACGCCGCGCGCCGCCTCGATGTCTTCGATTGGGCCGCCGATCATGATCGCCAGCGAGCCGGCTTCGGCGCCCGCCGTGCCGCCGGACACGGGAGCATCAAGATAACGCAATCCGCGCTCCGCCAGCCGTGCGGCAAGGTCTCGCGCCACCGACGGCTGAATCGAACTCATGTCAATGAACAGGGCGCCCGGCTTCGCCGCATCGACCGCGCCCTGATTGAAATAGAGGTCGGCGACGGTGGCACCGTCGAAAACCATGGAAATGACGATATCGGCGTCCGCGACCGCATCCGCGGGCGTTGACGCCACCCGCGCACCCGCTGGCGCCAGCACCGCGGCCTTGTCCGGCGTCCGATTCCAGGCACTCAGCGAATATCCGGCGCCGAGGATGCGCCGCGCCATCGGCGCACCCATCAATCCTGTTCCCAGAAACGCCACTTTCGGACGGTCCGTCATCGCATGTTCCTCCGCCTGCCTTGATGCGGTCGAACATGGCGGCAGTGGCGGCCACTGTCCAGAGGCCCCGGAGCGCTCCACTCAGCCGGTGCGCACCGTTGCCACGAAGCGGTCTGTCTCGGTGCGCAGATCGGCGGCGCGTGCGGCCATCATGCCGGCAAGATCGCGCACCTTCGCCGCGGCCGCGCTCGAATCGCCAGCGGCCTGGCCGACCCCCGTGATGTTGCCCGTGACCTCCTCGGTTGCGAGAGCGGCCTGCTGTATTGTCGATGCGATTTCACGCGTCACCACGCCTTGCTCCTCGACGGCGGCGGCGATCACCGAGGCCATGCCGCTCAGATCCTCGATGGCCCGCGTCACCTCCTCGATCGAGGCGACAGAGGCATTGGTCTCGCCCTGGATGACGCCGATCTGCGAGGAAATTTCCTCCGTCGCCTCGGCGGTCTGCGCGGCAAGCTGCTTGACCTCGCTGGCGACCACCGCGAAGCCCTTGCCCGCCTCGCCCGCCCGCGCAGCCTCAATCGTGGCGTTGAGCGCCAGCAGGTTCGTCTGTTTGGCGATCGCCTGGATCAGCCCGAGGATTCCGCCGATGCGCTCGACGGACCCCGACAGGGCGCGCACCCGGCCGACCGATTGCGCCGCCGCCGCAGACGCCGCCTGCGCCTTTTCCGACGACAGCATCGCTTGGCGGCCGATCTCGTCGACGGAACCGCCCATCTCCTCCGTCGCGCTGGCCACCGTCTGCACGTTGACCGACATTTCCTCCGACGCAGACGCCACCGCGGTCGACTGGTTGGCGGTCTGCTCGGCCATGGCCGACATGCCCTGCGAGGCCAGTTTCAGCTCGTTGGTCGTCTCACTCACCGAAACGATGATGGCACCCACCGCGCTGTCGAAATCGTTGGCAAGCTTGTTCATTGTCTCCCGTTTGCGCTCCTCCTCCCGAGCGGCGGCCGCGTCCGCCTCCGTCTCCAGGGCCGTCTTGGCGATCGCGTTGTCCCTGAAAACTTCCACAGCGCGGGCCATACCGCCGATTTCGTCGTGCAGCCGTCTTTCCGCGATATCGATACCAACGTCGCCCTCCGCCAGCAGACGCATGTCGACAGACAATTTGCGGATCGGCGTGGCGATCGATCGGGCGATCGCGATCGACAGCGCGGCGAGCGTCGCCAGCAGCAACCCCAAAGTCGTCGCGACCATCAGGAACGCCGATCTGGCGACGGCGGCGCCGGCCTGAGCGGCAGCGACGATGTCGCGGGCGAGCACATCCTCGACACGTTTTAGCTCGTCGATCCGCGCCGTGCTGGCGGCGAACCATTGCGGTCCCGTCACCGCCGAGATGTCACCACCGAACGGCGCGGAATAGGCGAGGTCGCGCATCTCCTGGACGCTCTCGGAAACCGGTCCGTCGAGCACCGTCGCGAGCAATTCGCCGGCGCCCTTCGGCGCGTTGTCGCGCACCATCTCGAAATAGCTCGTCTGGGTCGCGCCGAGACCGACAAAACGGCGATAAATGGCCGCGTCGAACGTGCCGGAACCGAACCCGTTGGCGCCCATCGCGCGCTCGATGCCGGCGTGTTCCTTGCCCTCCAGCAGCGCCGAATAGGCAGTCAGACTGCGCACCATCCGCCCCTTGTCGGCAATCGTCGATACGCTTTTGACCATCGACAAGAGGTTGCCGATCAGCCGCGTGTAGTAGCCGGCCACCTCGCCGACCACGATCCGCCGGCCATCGATCTCGCGCCGGGTCTCGTCAAGCTGCGCGAGGATGGACTGTGCGCGCCCGAAGGGCGCCGAAAACGCCGGGTAGTCGAGATCGCCACCAGCGCGCGGGACAGCGCCGCGGAACCGGGCAAGCGCCGCGTCCGTCTCGGCGCGCTGGGCCGTCAGGCGGTCGATGAACGCGCTACCCTTGGCGCCAATGAAACCGGCGGACGCGCCACGTTCCTTCTGCAACTCATGCGCCAGACCCGAGACGATCGGAGCCAATTCGACGACACCGGCGATAATCCTGGCCCGCACGGCGTTGCCGCGCTCATCGACAAGACGCTGTATGCCGAGAGCCACGAGCGCCACAGACGGGATCAGGCACAACACCGCGATCCGCAGTGCAATGGAAAACCTGGAGAAAATAACCACGGCGGAGCTCCCAATGAAAAACCTCATTGAAATATCCGTTTAAATTGCTAATTCTTTCCTTACCGATGCCATGCAAAAATTCCAAGGTGAAGTTTCAATTAAGAAAACATGAAATATAATCGACATGCATCTCCACGATGCGTAATAATGTCGCAGTATACGAAAGTTATTGTACGGCGTTTCGACTGTCAAAACGTTGGCGCAATTCGTCATCAACCTGGCGTATTACCTGAAACGGATGATCGCCATCGGCCCAGTGTGCCGGTGCAGCGAGATCAGCACGCGCCAGCCCTTCGCTACCCCAGCGCTGGCGGATTGCGTCAATAATCCAGGCGCGAGCCTGGCCGGCGCGCCGACGCTCAAGCTGATCCTCACCCGCGAGCCATGCCCGATGCGCCTCGATCGCCTCCGCAAGGTCTTCCAGCCCGTCGCCGCTCGAGGCGGACAGCAGAACGACGGGCGGTTTGAAGCCGGTGGGCCGCGCCAGCGTAAGCGCGCCCTCCACATCGGCCCGCGCGCGCCGCGCCGCCTCGCCCATGTCCGCCTTGGTGACGGCGAAAACATCGGGCATCTCCATGACGCCGGCCTTCATGAATTGCAGGGAATCGCCGGAACCGGGCTGGATGCACAGGACCACCGTGTCGGCCACATGCGCGATGTCGGCTTCCGACTGACCGATGCCGACCGTCTCGACGATGACCAGATCCATCACGGCGCGCATCACCACGACGGCGGCAATGGCGTGATCGGAGAGCCCGCCGAGCCGGTCGCGCGCGGCCATGGAGCGCACGAAGATGCCGTCGTCCTCGGGATCGGTGGCAAGCCGCGTGCGGTCGCCCAGCAGCGCGCCGCCGGAGACCCTTGAGGATGGATCCACCGCGATGACGCCGACGGTCTTTCCCTGTGCCCGCGCCTGGCGGATCAACGCATTGGTGAGTGTGGATTTGCCGACGCCGGGCGGCCCTGTGAGCCCCAGCACATGCGCGCGCGCGGCTGACGCCGCCTTATCGAGGAACAACGCAAGACCGGCGCTTCCCTCGGCGGTTTCCACCTGAGCGAGGGCGCGCGCCAGCGCCGGCTTGCCGCCGGCGCGGACCGTCTCGATATCGGGGACGGCGTCGGTTGCACTCATCCTTGCGCCCTCCCCGATGGTTTCATCAGCCGGATGCTCCGGCGTCCCTTCAGCCCTTGCGCGCCTTCAGCGTGGCCTGGGCGGCGGCGAGCCGCGCGATCGGCACGCGGAACGGCGAGCACGACACATAATCGAGCTTGACGCTTTCGCAGAAATCGATGGAAGCGGGATCGCCGCCATGTTCGCCGCAAATGCCGAGCTTGATGTCAGGACGCTGCGCACGGCCGCGCTCGCAGCCGATCTGGACCAGCTCACCCACACCCTCGGGATCCAGCGAGATGAACGGATCCTGGTCGATCAGTCCCTTCTTCATGTAATCGCCAATGAACGAGGCGGCGTCATCGCGCGAGATACCGAAGGCCGTCTGCGTCAGATCGTTGGTGCCGAAGGAGAAGAACTCCGCCGTCTCGGCGATTTCCGCGGCCCGCAGGCAGGCGCGCGGCAGCTCGATCATCGTGCCGACCTGATACGCGACCGTGACGCCAGTCTCCTGCGCGACCGCTTCCGCCATGGCGTCGATGCGTGCCTTGACGAAGTCGAACTCCGGCTTGAGGCTGACGAGCGGCACCATGATTTCCGGCACCACTGGCTCGCCCGTTGTCTTGGCGGCGGCAACGGCCGCCTCGAAAATCGCGCGGGCCTGCATCTCGGCGACTTCCGGGTAGGTGATCGCAAGACGGCAGCCCCGATGGCCAAGCATCGGATTGAGCTCGACCAGAGCATGGGTCCGGGCACGCAGACGTTCCGGATCGACGCCCATGACCGAGGCCACTTCGGCGATCCCCTTCTCCGTCTTGGGCAGGAACTCGTGCAGCGGCGGATCCAGCAGGCGGATGGTCACCGGCAGACCGTGCATGATCTCGAACAGCTCGGTGAAA